>JAXDPL010000267.1:0-7886 GCA_034668385.1 Sphingomonadales bacterium
CGCGCGCCGCGGCCCTCGCCGCCTTTGCCGCCAAGGGCCTGCCGCGCTGCTCCAAGGCGCCGATGAACACGGTCGTCCTGCCGCCGGCGGCGCCGGACGGGCCGACCTACGTCTACGTGATGACGCCGCAAACGGACTCGAAGATCATCCCGTTCGGCGGCCACTACAGGATCGCGGTGGCCGCGGACGGCACGGTCGGAGAGATACGGCCATTCACCAACAGCTGCATCGCGATGCCGTACAAGCCGCCTCATGGCGCCACGCCGGCAGCCATGGTCATCACCCACCTGCTCGATCCGGTGCCGACGGAGATCCATGTCTTCGCTTCCTTCGTCGCAGGCGTGCCGATCATGGTCATCACCAAGGACGGGCGCCTCTGGGCCGTGAGCGGCGCCTCGATCCTGTCGGTCGGCCAGCTCCAGCATTAGCGGCGCTTGCCGATCCCGGCAGCGCCGCCTAGGCGCCGCGCCATGGGCGACCCAACCACTCTCCGCCGACTCTATGGCCGTCGCTCCGGCCACAAGCTCCGCGCCGGCCAGGCCGCCCTCCTCGAGCAGTTGCTGCCGCCGATCTCCATCCCGGACGAAGGGCCGGTCACGTCGCAGCGTCTGTTCGGCGACGACCGGCCGCTCCATTTCGAGATCGGCTTCGGATCGGGCGAGCATCTCGCCTACCGCGCGGACCTGTTGCCGGACCATGGCTTCATCGGCGCAGAGCCGTTCCTGAACGGCGTGGTGGCGGCGCTGGCGCATGTCCGCGACCAGCGGCTCGCCAACGTCCGGCTGCACATGGGCGACGCGCTCGACGTGCTCGAGCGGGTGCCGGACGGAACGCTGACCATGGTCTACCTGCTCCATCCCGACCCCTGGCCCAAGGCCCGGCATGCGAAGCGGCGGATGGTCAATGACGGGCCGCTCGACCTGATCGCCGCCAAGCTCAGGTCCGGCGGCGAGCTGCGGCTCGGCACCGACGACCCGGTCTATTGCCGCTGGTCGATGATGGTGATGAACCGGCGACGCGACTTCGAATGGCTGGCCGAGAGCGCGAAGGACTTCCTGACCCGCCCGTCCGGCTGGCCCGAGACCCGCTACGAGGCCAAGGCGCGCAGGAACGGCCACGAGGTCTGGTACTTGCGCTACCGGCGGGCCTAGGCGGCCCAATTCTCCACCTTGAGCCCCGGCACCCGCCGGAACTCGCGCTCGTTGGCGGTGACGAGGATGCAGTCCAAGGCGAGCGCATGGGCTGCGATCAGCATGTCGTTCGCGCCAATCGGCGTTCCCCGGCGCTCCAGCTCGGCGCGAAGCTGGGCGTAGCGCTCCTCTGCCGGCGAGTCCCAGGCCAACGCCGGGAATCGAGCGATCGTCTCGAGGAGCATTGCGGATAGACGTGGACTCGGACGCTTTCGAAGTCCGTAGAGGATCTCGCCGACGGTGATCAGGCTGAGGGCCGCCTTCTCTCCATCCGTATCGACTCGACCGGCGACCCGCCCGAAGGGATTCTTGACCAGATCGGACAGGACATTGGTGTCGAGAAGATACTCAGCCATCCTCTTCGTCGCCGAACAAATCGACCGGTTCGGGCGGCGGATCGTCGATCTCGGGGAACCAGTCCTCAGGGCCAAGCGGCGGCTGCGACCTTAGCCATTCAAGCACCTCCCGAAGACTCTTTTTGCGATCCTCGGGTTCGATGATCAGCCGCTCCCCTTCCTTGCGCATGACGGCGTCCTTACCCGGCAACTCGAACTCGCGCGGGATTCGGACGGCCTGGTTGCGGCCGTTGCGGAACAGCTTGACGTGGCGTCCGGCGCTCATCCGGCCAACTTGGCATATGCCATGGCATATGTCAAACCGTCAGGTCTTCGGCGAGAGCCGGAGCAGGCGGCCGGGCGACGAATCCTCGAGCAGCCAGAGGGCGCCGTCGGGGCCTTGCGCGACGAAGCGGATTCGGGTGCCCATGTCGAACTGCTCGGCCTTGGTCGCGCGGTCGTCCTGGATGGCGACGCGGATCAGCGCCTCGCCCGACAATGCGCCGATGAAGGCGCTGCCCTTCCACTCAGGGAACAGGCTGCCGGTGTAGAAGACGAGGCTCGAGGGCGAGAGGGACGGGTTCCACCACAGCTTGGGCGCCTCGAATTCGGGCCGGGTCGGATGGTCGGGGATCGAAGTCCCGTTGTAATTGTCGCCGTTGGAGACGACCGGCCAGCCGTAATTTCGGCCCCTAAGGATCAGGTTCAGCTCGTCGCCGCCGCGCGGGCCCATCTCGGTCTCCCACAGCCGGCCGTCGGGCGCGAAGGCGAGGCCGTAGGGGTTGCGGTGGCCCGTCGACCAGGTCTCGGCCGGGATGAGATTGGGGCCGGGCCACTGGACCGTGCGGCCCGGCGCGTTCTTCGCCGCCTCCGTGTCTTCGGGCGGATCGGTGACGGTGACCGACTCGGCCCCCATCTTTCCCGCCATCGGATTGCCCGGCGCGGGCTTCCCGTCGAGGGTCAGATGGAGGATCTTGCCGAGCGGCTGGCTCGGGTCCTGCGCGGGCGTGAAGCGCTGGCGCTCGCCCGAGCTCAAATAGAGCGACCGGCCGTCCGGTGCGAAGGCGACGATCGCGCCGAACTGGCCGCCCCGGCCGCCGGCGGGATCGCGCCAAAGCACCTGGACGCCGTCGAGCCGGGCCCCGGCGCCGTCGCGCACCAGACGCCCGCGGGCGAGGGCGAGGCCGCTGCCGCCGCGCGGGTTCGGCTCGGAGTAGGTGAGATAGACGAACCCGTCGGCGGCGAAGCGCGGCGAGAGGACGACGTCGAGCAGTCCGCCCTGGCCGCCGGTGGCGACGGTGGGAACGCCGGCGACAGGGAGATTGGCCGTCCCGGGACGCCAGAGCTGCAGCCGGCCGCCTTTCTCGGTGACCAGGGCGGCCCTCTCGCCGGGGAGGAAGGCCAGCGCCCAGGGGGAATCGAAGCTGCCCTTTTCCTCGACTCGGAAGGGCGCGCGGTCAGCGGGCGTGGAAGGAGAGGCCGCCCCTCCCGTCTCGCCGGCGCGGCTATCGGCGGCCGCGCCGCCGGTGCAGGCGGCGAGGAGCAGGAGAGAGAAAGCGAGGCTGCGCATGGTTTGGTGAGTCCCAAAGCTCGTCTTAGCCGAACCCGCCGGCGCGTCGAGGGTTGCGCGGGGGCGGGGGAAGGGCGCTAAAGGACGCGATCCACGGCGGAGGAACGATATGCGCAAGGCGGCGGCGGCTTTTCTCGGGGCGGCATTCCTGGCGGGGGGCGCGTCCTCGGCTCCACCGGCGGCCCATCCGCAGGCCGAGGCGCAGGCGCTCGACCTCGCCAGGCAGGCGATCGCGCTTCGCTCGGTGCGCGGGCCGGGCAACAAGACGCCCGAGGTCGCGGCGCTCTACAAGGCGGCCCTGGTCGCCGGCGGCTTCGCGCCGGGCGACGTCGAGATCACGCCGGTCGACGATACAGCCTACCTGATCGGCCGCTGGCACGGCTCCGATCCCAGCCTCAAGCCTTTGGTCATCTCCGGCCACATGGACGTGGTCGAGGCCAATCCGGCCGACTGGCAGCGCGATCCGTTCACGCCGGTGGTCGAGAACGGCTATCTCTACGGGCGCGGCGCCACCGACATGAAGCTCGACGGGACGATCGCCATCGCCGCCCTGATCGAGCTCAGGCGCGAAGGCTACCGGCCGCGACGCGACATCGTCATCGAATTCTCCGGCGACGAGGAGACGGTGATGAAGACCAGCGCGCTGATCGCCGAGCGGCTCGCCAACGCCGGCCTGGTGCTCAACATCGACGGCGGCGGCGGAACGCTCGACGAGGCGACTGCGAAACCGCTCTATTTCACCTGGCAGGGCGCGGAGAAGACCTATGCCGACTTCGAGCTGACCGTGACCAATCCCGGCGGCCATTCGTCGGCGCCGCGCCGCGACAATGCGATCAACCAGCTCGCCGCGGCCCTGGTGCGGATCGGCAATTACCGCTTCAAGCCCGAGGTCAGCGACCTCACCCGCGCCTATTTCGAGCAGGCGGCGCGCTACGAGGAGCCCGCGATCGGCGCGGCGATGCGCGCCTTCGCCGCCAACCCGGCCGATGAGCGCGCGATCGAGACGCTCGCCGCAAACCCGGCCATGGTCGGCAAGATCGGCACGACCTGCGTCTCGACGATGATCAGCGGCGGCCATGCCCTCAACGCGCTTCCGCAGCGGGCCAGCGCCAACATCAACTGTCGGATCTTCCCCGGCCACAAGCCGGCCGATATCATGGCCGAGCTGGAGCGGGTCGCGGCCGAGCCGGCGGTGAAATTCCGCGACGTCACCGAAGGCTCGGTCGCCAACGACGCCTCGCCGATGCGCCCCGATTTCGTCGCCGCGGTGAAGAAGGCGATGGGCGAGGTCTATCCCGGAGTCCCGGTCTTCCCCTCCCAGGCCTCGGGCGCGAGCGATTCGATGTGGTTCCGCTACCACCACGTGCCGAGCTACGGGGCGAGCCCGGTGTACATCAAGAACAGCGAGGATTTCAGCCACGGCCTCAACGAGCGCACGCCGATCGCCAACATCCGCCCGGCGATCGACTACTATCTCTCGCTGCTCCGCGACCTCTCGAAATAGGCTCGGCGGCGAACCTTCGGCGCGCGGAAGTTTCGGCTTCCATAAGACCGGAAAAGCGGGGGCGCACGGGTCCCCACGCTGGAAGCGGCTGAAGTCGATAATTGCCAAATTTTGCCATGAATGCTAGAAGCGTCCCATGGCGACGATGAACATTTCCCTCCCGGACGACCTCAAGGCCTATGTCGATCGGCGGGTGGCGGGACGCTACAGCACGAGCAGCGAATTCGTTCGGGAATTGATCCGCAAGGACCACGACCTCCATCGGCTTCGCGAGCTGATCCTCGAAGGCGCCGCTTCGCCGCTCGAGGGCCCCATCGACGAAGCCTTCTTCAACGGCCTGCACGGTCTCGCGGCTCGCCACGCCAGGAAGTGACCCGAAAGCCCGTCATACGCCGCGCCGCCGCGGCCGCGGACGTGAGGCGCGCCGTTATCTATTATGCGAGCGAAGCCGGTTCGGACGTCGCCGCTCGTTTCATCGTTTCGCTCGAGACGGCCTTCCGGGCGATCGGCGAGCGGCCCGCGACCGGTTCGCCACGCTACGGCGAATTGCTCGACCTGCCGGGCCTCAGGTCGCGGACTGTCGGTCGCTTCCCCTGGCTCGTCTTCTACCATGAGGATGCGGCGAGCGTCGAGATCTGGCGCGTCCTCCACAAGCGCTCGGACATTCCCGGCCTCCTCGATCCCGCCGGGGAACCCGGCGAGGGCTGAGCGCGCTTTGCGGGGCGAAGGAGCTTCTTGCAATGAGCAATCTGTTGGGCGCGCTGATCGGCGCGGCGATCGATCGGGGCGACGGCGACAGCGGCATCAAGGGCGCGATCCTCGGCAGCGTCGCCGAAGGGGCGATCAAGGTCATGGCCCCGATCGTCGCCACCTGGGCGCTCGGCTGGGCGGTCCAATACGGCATCCGCAAGGCCTGGCACGCCATGGCGGGCGAGGATCCGGTCCGCGACGACGGGCGGCTGCGGACGGCTTAAGCGTCGGCCGCCTTCGCGCTTGCCCTCGCGAACGCCCTCACCTATATGCGCGTCACCTCCTCGACATCGTGAGACGTTGAGGCTGGTCCCGGGGACGGGGCCGGCGCCGAGGGACTTTGCTTTACAGGAGCGTGCGTGGCGGACATCGCCGAGCTTCGAAGACTGATCGCGCCCGCGGCCGAGGCCGAGGGGCTGAAGCTCGTGCGCGTGAAGATGATCGGCGGCACGTCGGACCCGACGCTGCAGGTGATGGCCGAGGATCCGAAGACGCGGCAGCTCACCCTCGACGATTGCGCCCGCCTGTCGCGGCGCCTTTCCGACCTGCTCGACGAGGCCGACCCGATCGAGCATGGCTACCGGCTCGAGGTCAGCTCGCCGGGCATCGACCGGCCGCTCACCCGGCTCAAGGATTTCGACGACTGGAAGGGTCACGAGGCGCGGATCGTGCTCGCCGAGAAGCTCGACGGCCGCAAGGTGTTCGCCGGGACGTTGATCGGCAGCGAGGGCGAGAGCGTTGTGATCGAGGTGCCGGTCCAGGGCGCGATGGCCGTGCCGTTCGCCGCCATCGACTCCGCCAAGCTGGTCATGACCGACCGGCTGATCGCGGCGACCGCGCCGATCGAGGCCGAGGGCGCCGATGAGATATTAGAGATCGAGACAGAGGAAGACTGAACATGGCCACCAATGCCGACGCCGCCGCTTCGGGCCAGGGCGGAGTTTCCGCCAACAGGGCCGAGCTGATCGCCATCGCCGACGCGGTCGCCCGCGAGAAACTGATCGACCGCGCCATCGTCATCGAGGCGATGGAGGACGCGATCCAGCGCGCCGCCCGCGCCCGCTACGGCGCAGAGAACGACATCCGAGCCAAGCTCGACGCGACCAGCGGCGACCTTCGCCTGTGGCGCGTCGTCGAGGTGGTCGAGGAGGTCGACGATTATTTCAAGCAGGTCAGCCTCGAGGACGCCCAGAAGCTCCAGCCGGGCGCCGTCCTCGGCGATTACATCGTCGACCCGCTGCCGCCGATCGAGTTCGGCCGGATCGCCGCCCAGGCCGCCAAGCAGGTCATCTTCCAGAAGGTCCGCGACGCCGAGCGCGAGCGGCAGTACGAGGAGTTCAAGGACCGGGTCGGCGAGATCATCACCGGCGTGGTCAAGCGCGTCGAGTTCGGCCACGTGGTGGTCGACCTCGGCCGCGCCGAGGGCGTCATCCGCCGCGACCAGCAGATCCCGCGCGAGATCGTCCGGGTCGGCGACCGGGTCCGCAGCCTGATCCTCAAGGTCGCCCGCGAGAGCCGCGGCCCGCAGATCTTCCTCAGCCGCGCCCACCCCGACTTCATGAAGAAGCTGTTCGCGCAGGAAGTGCCGGAGATTTACGACGGAATCATCGAGATCAAGGCGGCGGCGCGCGACCCGGGCAGCCGCGCCAAGATCGGCGTGATCAGCTACGACAGCTCGATCGACCCGGTCGGCGCCTGCGTCGGCATGAAGGGCTCGCGGGTCCAGGCGGTCGTCCAGGAGCTGCAGGGCGAGAAGATCGACATCATCCCCTGGTCCGAGGATCTCGCCACCTTCGTCGTCAACGCGCTCCAGCCGGCGACGGTCAGCCGGGTGGTCATCGACGAGGAGGAGAGCCGGATCGAGGTGGTGGTGCCCGACGACCAGCTCTCGCTCGCCATCGGCCGCCGCGGCCAGAACGTGCGGCTGGCCAGCCAGCTGACCGGCTCGGCGATCGACATCATGACCGAGGCCGACGCCTCCGAGAAGCGCCAGCGCGAGTTCATCGAACGCTCGACCATGTTCCAGGAGGAACTGGACGTCGACGAGACGCTCGCCCAATTGCTCGTCGCCGAGGGCTTCGGAGCGCTCGAGGAGGTCGCCTACGTCCAATTGGACGAGCTGGCCTCGATCGAGGGCTTCGACGACGATCTCGCCACCGAGCTTCAGAGCCGCGCCGCCGAGGCGCTCGAGCGGCGCGAGGAGGCGGCCCGCGAGGAGCGCCGCGCGCTCGGCGTGTCCGACGAGCTGGCCGAGATGCCCTACCTCAACGAGGCGATGCTGGTCACTCTCGGCAAGGCGAACATCAAGACGCTCGACGACCTCGCCGACCTCGCCACCGACGAGCTCGTCCAGAAGAAGCGCCCCGAGCAGCGCCGCCAGCGCGAGAGCAACCGGACCGAGGACAAAGGCGGCCTCCTCGCCGACTACGGCCTGTCGGACGAGCAGGGCAACGAGATCATCATGGCCGCCCGCGCCCACTGGTTCGAGGACGAAGACAAAGGGGAGGACGCGAATGCGGAATCCTCCCAATGAGCGG
>JAXDPL010000268.1:0-7287 GCA_034668385.1 Sphingomonadales bacterium
CGAGACCGCCCGCCGCAGCGACGATTCCGACGTTATCGACTGGATGGACGGCGGACCCGATTTCGCAGGCTCGCGCGGCGGCAACCTGCAGCGCGACATCGGCGCCCGCGACGAGCTCGACCAGCAGGTTGGCGATGGCGACGGAATCACCCGAGTGCGCGACAGCGACAAGCCCGAGCAGGCGGACCTGCCGCGTTTCAACCGGAAGTGACGCAGGTCAGCGTTTCCGGAACACGACGGTCAGATTGTTCGCAGGCATTTCGAACAGCCGATCGAAGACGAAGCCGTTCTTCTCGGCCTCGGCGCGCACGGCTTGGAGCGTGCGCAGCCCCCATTGCGGGTTTCGCGCCTTGAGCGATTCGTCGAAGGCGAGGTTGCTGGGCGCGGTCGGCACGCCTTCGCGGATATAGGCGCCGTAAAGCACCAGCGGGGCGCCGGATGCCAACACCGAACCCGCGCCGCGCATCAGTCCCACGGTCGCCTCCCAGGGACTGATATGGACCATGTTGACGCAGACGACGGCCTCCGCCGCCGCGACCGGCCAATCCGTTGCGGCCGCATCGAGCCGCAGCGGCGCAAGCAAATTGGCGAGGCCGGCTTCCTCGCGCCAGGCGGCGATCGACGCCAGCGCCTCGCCGTCGGAGTCGCTCGGCTGCCAGACGAGGTCAGGGAAGAGCCGTGCGAAATGGACGGCGTGCTGGCCGGTGCCGCTGGCGATCTCCAGCACGAGGCCCTCGCCCGGAAGCACGTCGCGCAACACCGCCGCAATCGGCTCGCGATTACGGCCCGCCGCCGGCGCCTGGGCCTTCACGACCGCAAGCTCCGCGTATCGGCCGTTTTCCGGCTAGCGCGCGGGGCCGGAGCCGTGCCAGTTTCGCGGCGGGAATCAGGGGGACGTCTTACATGAAGCATCTCGTCGCACTCGTGCTCGCGGTCGCGGGCCTCGTCACTGCCGTGCCGGCCGCGGCGCAGCAACCCCAGACGCCGTCGGCGCAGGAGCAGGCGACGGGGAAGAAATTGAAGGCGATCCTCGACAGCCTTCACCCCGTTTCGGGCGACGTCGCGCTGCCCGCCGCCAACGCGGTGCTCCACCTCGGCAAGGATTTCTATTATTTGCCCCCCGACGAGGCGCGCAAGGTAATCGTCGACGCCTGGGGCAATCCGCCGCGCGTGGCCGACGATGTGCTCGGAATCGTCTTCCCGACCGGCAAGACCTTCCTCGACCCGGACACATGGGGCGCGGCGATCACGTACGAGGGGTCCGGTTACGTCACCGACAAGGACGCCCAGACGGCGGATTACGACGCGCTTCTGAAGCAGCTCCAGTCGGGCGAGGACGAGATCAATTCCAAGCGCAGGGAAGAAGGCTACCCCGCCCAGCACCTCGTCGGCTGGGCGCAGCCGCCTTCCTACGACGCCGCCAGCCACTCGGTGGTCTGGGCCCAGAACATCGCCTTCGACGGCCAGGCCGACAACAGCCTCAATTACGACGTGCGCATGCTCGGCCGCAAAGGCGTGCTCAGCCTCAACATGATCACCGCCATGTCGAAGCTCGACGAGACCCGCAGGGACGCGGAGAAGCTGGCACGGTCGGCCGACTTCACGCCCGGCGCGCGATATGCCGACTTCAAGTCGGGCGACGACACCGCGGGCTACGGCATCGCCGGGCTGGTCGCCGCGGGCCTCGGGGTGGTCGCGGTCAAGAAGCTCGGACTGCTCGCCGTCATCCTGGTCTTCGCCAAGAAGTTTCTCGTCCTCATCGTCGCCGCCTTCGCCGCCCTCGGCGCCCGATTCCGCAAGCTGTTCGGCTTCGGCAAGAAGGGCGAGCCGGAGGACGCGATGATCGAGGCGAACCCGCCCGCGGCGGAGATAGGGCCGGCCGTCGATCCCGAACCGGGTCCCGAGCCCGGCACCTAATCTTATTCCGCGGCCTCGGACTGGACGGGCGGCTTCCAGACGAGCACCGGCTTCCTCGCGGCCTGGGTCTCGTCGAGGCGCCGCCGCGGCGCGTAGACCGGCGCCGCCTTGAGGCTCTCGTCGCCGGCCTTGGCCCGTTCAGCCACCGACCGCATCGCGCCGATGAACTGGTCGAGCGCCGCCTTGGATTCCGTCTCGGTCGGCTCGACCAGCATCGCGCCGTGGACGACCAGGGGGAAATACATGGTCATCGGGTGGAAGCCCTCGTCGATCAGCCCCTTGGCGAGATCGATGGTCGAAAGCCCGTCGGCGAAGCCTTTGTCGCTGAACAAGGCTTCGTGCATGCACGGCCCGCTGGCGCCGAACGGCGCGTCGAGCACGCCGTCGAGGCTGCGCAGAACGTAATTGGCGTTGAGCACGGCGTCGCCCGAAACCTGGCGCAGGCCGTCGGCGCCGTGACTCAATATGTAGGCGAGTGCCCGGCTGAACATGCCCATCTGGCCGTGGAACGCGACCATCCGCCCGAAGCTCCGGCCGTGATGCTCGCCCGCTGTTTCCTCCTCGACCAGCGCGAACCGGTCGCCCTGCCGCTCGACGAACGGAAGCGGGGCGAACGGCGTCAGCGCCTCCGAGAAGACTACCGGACCCGATCCCGGGCCGCCGCCGCCGTGCGGGGTCGAGAAGGTCTTGTGGAGGTTGATGTGCATCGCGTCGATGCCGAGGTCGCCCGGCCGGACGCGTCCCACGATCGCGTTAAAGTTCGCCCCGTCGCAATAGACCAACCCGCCCGCGGCATGGACGGCTTCGGAGATGGCGATCATGTCGGGCTCGAACAGGCCGCAGGTATTGGGGTTGGTGATCATCACCGCCGCGACGTCCGGGCCGAGCCGCGCCGTGAGGGCCCCCAGGTCGACCCGGCCGCGCGAGTCGGCGGGGATGCTCTCGACCCGGTAGCCGGCGAAGGCGGCGGTCGCCGGGTTGGTGCCGTGGGCGCTTTCCGGCACCAGCACCACCTCGCGCGCGTCGCCTCGCGCCTCGAGCGCGGCGCGGATGGCGAGCAGGCCGCAAAGCTCGCCATGGGCGCCCGCCTTGGGGCTCATCGCCACGCTGTGCATGCCGGTCAGCGTTACCAGCCAGCCGGCCAGCTCGTGGATGACCTGGAGCGCGCCCTGCACGGTGTCGGCCGGCTGCAGCGGGTGGATGTCGGCGAAGCCGGGAAGCCGCGCCATCTTTTCGCACAGCCGCGGATTGTGCTTCATCGTGCACGAGCCGAGCGGGAAGAGGCCGAGGTCAATCGCGTAATTCTGGCGGCTGAGCCGGGTATAGTGCCGGACGGTCTGCGGCTCGGACAGGCCCGGCAGGCCGATCGGGCGGTTGCGTTCGAGGCCGGCCAACCTGTGTCCCTGCGAAAGCAGGGACCCAGCCTGGGCTCCTGCTTTCGCAGGAGCACATTAGAAGTCCACGCCGCAGCCGTCGGCTTCGTCCATCTCGAAGATGAGCGGCTCCTCGAGCATCAGGGCGCGGTTGCCGGTGAAGGTGGGCGGCAGCGCCTCCCCCGGCGCTTCGGGGCGGGTCGGACGTCCTTCGCGGTTCATGCTCATGCCAGCGCCTCCTCGAGCGCGGCGGCGAGCGCTTCGACATCCTCGTCGGTGCCGGTCTCGGTGACGGCGACGACGAGGCCGTTCTCGAGCGCCTCCACGGCGGGGTAGAGCCGGCCCAGCGAAACGCCCCCAAGCACGCCTTTCTCGGCCATCGCCCTGACGATCGGTGGCGCTTCCTTCGCCAGGCGCAAGGTGAATTCGTTGAAGAAGCCGTCGTTGATCAGCTCGACCCCCGGCACCCTCGCCAGCCGCTCGGCCGCCGCGCAGGCGCGGGCGTGGTTGATCTCGGCCAAGCGGCGCAGGCCTTTCTCTCCGAGCAGGGTCATGTGGATCGAGAAGGCCAAAGCGCACAGGCCGGAATTGGTGCAGATGTTCGATGTCGCCTTCTCGCGGCGGATATGCTGCTCGCGGGTCGAGAGGGTGAGGACGTAGCCGCGCTTGCCTTCCGCGTCGACCGTCTCGCCGGCGAGCCGGCCCGGCATCTGCCGGACATATTTGTCGCGGGTCGCGAACAGGCCGACATAGGGGCCGCCGAAATTGAGCCCGACGCCGATCGACTGGCCTTCGCCGACGACGATGTCGGCGCCCATCTCGCCCGGCGCTCGGAGGAGGCCGAGCGCGACCGGCTCGGTCACCACCGCGACCAGCAGAGCGCCCGCGGCGTGGCAGCGCTCGGCCAGCTCGGAGAGATCGCCGATACGGCCGAGTATGTCGGGATATTGGACGACCACGCAGCTCGTCTCGCCGTCGATGCGCTCCATGAGCTGCGCCGTGTCCAGCTCGGCGCTGAGCCCGGGCAGCGCCGTCGCGAGCGTGTCGCCGGTAAACCTCGCCATCGTCTTCGCCACCGAAACGTAATGGGGATGGAGGCCGGAGGAGAGGATCGCCTTGGCCCGCCGGGTGATGCGGCGCGCCATTCCGATCGCCTCCCAGCAGGCGGTCGAGCCGTCGTACATCGAGGCGTTGGCGACGTCGCAGCCGTAGAGGCGCGCCACCTGGGTCTGGAACTCGAACAGGGCCTGGAGCGTGCCCTGGGCGATCTCGGGCTGGTAGGGCGTGTAGCTGGTCAGGAACTCGCCGCGCTGGATGAGATGGTCGACCGAGGCCGGGATGTGGTGCCGGTAGGCTCCGCAGCCGAGGAAGAAAGGCGCGTCGCCGGCGGCGAGGTTGCGCCGCGCCATCGCCGAGAGCCTGCGTTCGACCGCCATCTCGCTGGCATGGTCGGGAAGGCCATGGATCGCCCCGTCGAGCCGCGCCTTGGGCGGCACGTCCGCGAACAGATCCTCGACGCGGGCCACGCCGATCGTCCGGAGCATGTCGCTCCGATCGCGCTCGGCGAGTGGAAGATAACGCATCAATCGGGCTTTCTCATCGTGAAGCGGAGGCGGACGTAATCGGCGACCCAGGAGCCGTCCGCCTGCTGGAGCCTGGACTGGAGCCGCGCCTCGACGGCCGCCGCGACGGCGTCCTTGTCGGACTCCGGTACTTCGGCGACGTCGAGCCATCCCGAGCGGAAAGTCTTGACCCAGCCCGCGACGCCGGCCGGCAAGGGCGTCGGCCGCGGGATCAGCTGGGCGTTGATCTGGCAGAAGCCGGCGCAGGCATAGAAGCGGACGAAGGTCTCGGCGCTCGGATACCATTGCGGATCGTCGTCCGGCACCGGATAGCCGCGCTCGCGCAGCTCCGCGCGGATGCCGTCGCGAAGGATGGCGACGTTACCTTCGCCGCCCATCTCGCCGACGAAGCGGCCGCCGGGCTTCAGCACCGAGAAGATGCCGTTCGCGACCGCGTCGGGATCGAGCATCCAGTGCAAAGCGGCGTTCGAGAAGACCGCGTCGAACTGGCCGAAGCGGGCCGCCTGATCGGCGAGCCCAAGCGCCTGGGCGTCCGCGACGAAGGCGTCGACGCCGCGTCCGCGCGCCGCCTCGACCATCTCCGGCGAGGCGTCGAGCCCGATCACTCTCGCGCCCGAGGCGATAATCCGGCCGGTCAGCTGGCCGTCGCCGCAGCCGACGTCGAGGATCAGCTCGCCCGGCTGCGGATCGAGCAGCTCGAGCGCCGCCGCGCCGAGCGCCGGCACGAACGCGGCGTTCGAGGCATAATCGGTCGGCGACCATTGGGAGGAGGGATTGAGGCTCACTGGCTGTCGCAGAAGCTCTTGTAGGCGGCCGAGTCCATCAGGCCGTCGAGCTCGCCCGCGTCGGAGAGGCGGAGGCGGAAGAACCAGCCCGCCCCTTCCGGATCGGTGTTGGCGAGCGCCGGATCGTCGGTCAGCGCCTGGTTGGCCTCGGTCACCTCGCCGGAGACGGGGGCGTAGACGTCGCTCGCGGCCTTGACCGATTCGACCACCGCGGCCTCTCCGCCCTTGGTCACCTGCCGCCCGGCGTCGGGCAGCTCGACGAAGACGATGTCGCCGAGCTGGCCCTGGGCGAAATCGGTGATGCCGACCGTCGCCTGGTCGCCCTCGACTCGGATCCACTCATGCTCCTGGGTGTAATAGACGGTCATCAGGCGGCTCCCTTGCGATGGTAGCGGTGGGGGACGAACGGCATCGGCGCGACCCGGGCGGTGAATATCCTGCCGCGCTGGGCGAGCTGGATCTCGGCGCCCGGCTCGGCCGAGGCGGCCGGCACGTAGGCCATGGCGATCGGCGCCTCGAGGATCGGCGAGAAGCCGCCGCTGGTCACCTTGCCGACCTCATTGCCTTCGGCATCGACGACCATCGCGCCTTCGCGGACCGGCTGGCGGCCTTCGACGGCGAGGCCGACCCGGCGACGGACGGGTCCGTTGTCCAGCTCGGACATGATCCGGTGCCAGCCGGCGAAGCCGCCTTCGGCCCGCCGGCGCTTGGAGATGGCGAAGCCGAGGTCCGCTTCTATCGGCGTGGTGGTGCGGTCGAGATCGTGGCCGTAGAGCGGCAGCCCCGCCTCGAGCCGAAGCGAATCGCGGGCGCCGAGGCCGATCGGCTTCACTTCCGGCTGGTCGGTGAGGAGGTCGGCGGTCTGAGAGGCCCTTGCCGCGGGAATCGAGATTTCGAAGCCGTCCTCGCCGGTATAGCCCGAGCGGCTGATCCAGGCGGTGACTCCGCCGAGCTCGAAGGCGCCGCCGGTCATGAAGCCGAGCGCCTCGACGCCCGGCGCCAGCCGCGACAAAGCGTCCACCGCCTTGGGCCCCTGCAGGGCGAGCAGGGCCTGCTCCTTCATGTGGTCGAGAACGACCGTGCGCGGCAGCCGCTCCCGCATATGGGCGATGTCGCCTTCCTTGGTGGCGCCGTTGACGACCAGGTAGAAATGGTCGCCGCGGCGGGTGACCATCAGGTCGTCGATGATCCCGGCGTCGTCGGCGAGCAGCAGCGAGTAGCGCAGCCGCCCTTCCTTCAGGATGGCGAGGTCGGCCGGGAGCAGCGCCTCGAGCCCCTTCTCGGCCTCGGCGCCGGCGACGATGAGCTGGCCCATGTGGCTGACGTCGAACAGCCCCGCCGATTCGCGGGTCCAGCGATGCTCGGCGATGATCCCTTCATACTGGATCGGCATGGCATAGCCGGCGAACGGCACCATCCGGGCGCCGCGCGCGACGTGCCAGTCGTTCAGGGGAAGCGCGTCTTGGTCGTCGGCCATCGTCCAGTCTCCAGAGGCGGCGCGGCGACAGCGCGGCCGAAGCCGTCCCTGCCGTGCCTTTCCCCCTCTGTCACTGGACCTGAGAGCTTTCCCCACCGTCGCGCAAGGCTATGGCGGGTTACCCCTTCGGTGGTCCGCCATAGCCTTGCGCG
>JAXDPL010000269.1:0-3913 GCA_034668385.1 Sphingomonadales bacterium
AGATGCTCCAGAAAGTGGAGATCATCGAGAGCGGCGATTCGACCCTGCTCGTCGGCGAGCAGGTCGACCGCACCGAGATGGACGAGGTGAACGC
This sequence comes from Sphingomonadales bacterium, assembly GCA_034668385.1. Lineage (GTDB taxonomy): Bacteria > Pseudomonadota > Alphaproteobacteria > Sphingomonadales > Sphingomonadaceae > Allosphingosinicella. The sequence goes on from JAXDPL010000269.1 coordinate 95, forward strand.
CAGGCTGAAGGGCCAGAAGAAGCGGCTCGCCGAAGGCAAGCCGGTCCTGCTCGGTATCACCAAGGCCTCGCTGCAGACCCGCAGCTTCATCTCGGCCGCCTCCTTCCAGGAGACGACCCGGGTGCTGACCGAGGCTTCGGTGCAGGGCAAGATCGACACGCTCGACGGCCTCAAGGAGAATGTCATCGTCGGCCGCCTGATCCCGGCGGGCACCGGCGCGGGCATGAACCGGATGCGGATCGCCGCCTCGAGCCGCGACGCCGCGCTTCGCGCGCAGCACCGCCGGCTCCAGGAGGCCCTCGCCGCGCCGGCCAGCGCCGAGGAGGAGCATGCCGCCGAGCTCGCCCAGGGGCCCGAAGCCGCGATCGGCGACGATCCGCTGGCCGCGGTCGCCCCGGAAGGCCACGGCACCGACGCCGACGCCGGCGAGTATCTGCAGGACTGAGGTCCGGCCGTAACGCGCGAATGACGAGCGCCCCGTCGGCTTCGGCCGGCGGGGCGTTTCGTTTATGGGGGGCTCATGGAGCTGAAAATCGCGATCACCTTGCTGCTGATCGCCGCCATGGTGCTTCCGGCGCTGTTCGTGATCCGGCGGCGGCTGGACCGGCGGGACTAAAAGCAGGGACCCCGCTTTCGCGGGGGTGACGCAGGTTAGAAGGCCGAGCCGGTCACCTGCACGTCCGCGCGCGTCCACGCGGCCCTGACCTCGCCGTCCACCTCGGCCGGATAGAGATGCCGCGCCGCGACAACGGCCTGCAGGCCGTGCAGCGCCCAGCCGTTCTTCGGATGGCGCTTCAAGTCCTCGCGGTACACCGCCTCCGCGTCGGCCGGCCGCCCCGCTGCGAGCAAGGCGGCGCCGAGCAGGTGGCGGGTCGGGAAGAACTCGTCCTCCGGCTCGTCGTAGGCGAGCTTGTCCTCCTTGGCGACGGCCTCGGTGAGCAGCGCCACCGCCCGCGCCTTGTCCCCGCGCGCCGAAGCGATGCGAGCCTTGGCTCGGAGCGCGCCGATCTCGTAGAGCGGCCTCGCCGGACTCTGGCCCTGGGTCGCCTCCGCGGGCGTCGCCGCGATCAAGCGCTCGAGCGCGATTATTGCGGCCTCCGCGTCGGCAAGCCGGCCCTTGGCGGCGAGCGCCGTCGCCCGCGCCTGCAGCCAGGCGGCGGTGAGCCCGGCGAGCTTCGGGTTCGGAGCGGGCTCGGCGAGCATCTCGTCCCACATCCCGAAACGGACGTAGCCGTCGTAGAGCAGCCCGGCCGACCAGTCGAACCCCGGCATTCCGAGCAGCATCGAGTCGGGCATGTTGGCCCGGGCCTTGCGCGCCGCGTCCAGGGTCTCCGCCCGCCGCCCCTCCATCGCCGCCGCGAAAGCGAGGAACTGGTAATTGTGGACCGTGTACATCGGATAATAATCGGGCGGCGCCGTCATCGCAAAATAAGCGAGATCGGCCGCCGCGCCCTTGCGGTTCGCCTCCGCCGCTTCCTCGTAGCGCCCGACCCGCTGCATGATGTGGGCCGGCATATGCTCGAGATGGCCGGCGGCGGGCATCATTCCGGTCAGCACTTCGGCGGACCGTACGCCCTGCTCCGGATGCGGCGAGGCCTCGACGGCGTGGATCCAATAATGGTTGGCCCCGGGGTGGTTCGGGTCCTTCGCCAGCACCGCCCGGAGCGCGGCCAGGATGTCCGGAGTGCCCGGCCCGGGCGTGCCGTCGGCGTTCCACAGCTTCCACGGGTTCGTGTTCATCAAAGCTTCGGCGTAGAGCGTCCGGACGTCCATATCCTCGGGGAAGCGGTCGGCGACGGCGCGCATCGCCTCGACATAGGCCTTGAGCGGCGCGGCGCTGTTCGAAGGATCGAGCGGCGCGGAGCCGAGGAAGCGCTTGGCCAGCGCCTCGATCAGCGCCCGCTCGACCGGGGTGGCGGACGGCGCCGCGGCGCGGGCTTTGGCGATCGCCTCCCACCCGGCCTTGGCGCGTGCCTCGGCCATCATCGGCATGTTGTAATTGGGCCCGAGGGTGAGCGCGACGCCCCACCAGCAGGACGCGCAGGAGGGGTCGATCTCCGCCGCGCGGGCGAAGGAACGGGTCGCCTCGTCGTGGTTGAACGCCCAGATGAAGCGCATGCCCTGGTCGAAGTAACTTTGCGCCTCGGGCGACCTGGTCGTGACCGCACGGTGGAAGCGGCCGAGCCCGTCGTAGAGCCGGGCCCCCTTCGCCCAGTCGGCAAGCGTCTGCGGCGGGGCGGCCGCATGGTCGTCGTGCTGCGCCGCCAGCGGCGAAGCGGCGAGAAGGAGAGCAAGAGCGAGCGCCGAACGGTGAAGCATGTCCAATCCCCCTTTGCCGTCCGGCACCCTACGCCGCGGCCGCGCGCGGCTCAACGGCCTCCCCTTCCTGGAAGGGAGGGGAGTCCTGTCCTTGCTTTGGCTTTCAAGGGCAAACCCGCTATCGCGGCCCGGCGATGGACGTGACGGGCCTCAGGATCTGCCTCTTCACGGGCAATTACAATTACACTCGGGACGGCGCCAACCAGGCCCTCAACCGGCTGGTCGCCTATCTGCTGAAGAAGAGCGCGGCGGTGCGAATCTATTCACCGACCGTCGAGGAACCGGCTTTCCCGCCCAATGGGGAGGTCGTCGACATACCCTCGCTGCCGGTGCCGGGCCGGACCGAGTATCGGATGCCGGTCGCGCTGCCGCGCCGCGTACGGCGCGACATCGAGGCCTTTCGCCCCAACATCTTCCACGTCGCCAGCCCCGATCTGCTCGGCCACCGGGCCGTCGCCTTCGCCCACCGGCTCGATCTGCCGGTGGTCGCCTCCGTCCACACCCGCTTCGAGACCTATCCGCGCTATTACGGCCTCGCCTTCCTCGAGCCGCTGGTGCTGGCGGCGCTGCGCCGCTTCTACCGCCGCTGCGACGCCATCTACGCTCCGTCCGAATCGATGGCGCAGCTGCTTCGCGACCAGCGGATGAACTACAATGTCGGCATCTGGAGCCGCGGCATCGACTCAGACATCTTCGATCCCGCCCGGCGCGATCTCGAATGGCGCCGAGCCCTCGGGGTGGAGGACGACGTGCCGGCGATCGGCTTCGTCGGCCGGTTGGTCATGGAGAAGGGGCTCGACGTCTTCTCCGACGCGATCGACGCGCTGGCGCGGCGGGGCGTGCGCCACAAGGTAGTGGTGGTCGGCGACGGCCCGGCCCGCGACTGGTTCGAGCGGCGCTTGCCCGAGGCGGTGTTCGCCGGCTTCCAGGGCGGCGCCGACCTGGGCCGGGCGATGGCGTCGCTCGACATGCTGTTCAATCCCTCGGTGACCGAGACGTTCGGCAACGTCACCCTGGAGGCGATGGCGGTCGGACTGCCGGTCGTCGCGGCGATCGCCACCGGCAGCGAGAGCTTGGTCACCGACGGAGTCACCGGCCGGCTGATCCGCCCCGGCGCGGTCGAAGCCTTCGCCGACGCGCTGGCCTTCTACTGTCGCGACGAATCGGCCCGGCGCTCGGCCGGCGAAGCGGGCGCGCAAGCCAGCGAGCGCTACGGCTGGGACGAGGTCAACCAGGCGTTGGTCGATTCCTATTGCCGGGTGGTGCGGCTGCACGGATCCTGGACGCGCCTGCCGGCCTCCAGCCCGGTGCCGTGAAGCTATCCATCCTGTCACTTGATTAGTACGTCGCCGGAACTTAACATGCGAGAGCACGTTGGTTCGTGCGTCGGGCTCCAATGGTCACGCGGGGCTCCCACGGACGCCTCAGCCGCACAAGCTGGGGCGTCCTTTTGTGAACAACAGAGGGGAAAGACATGAAGCTCATCCTGACAGCCGCGGC
>JAXDPL010000270.1:0-14444 GCA_034668385.1 Sphingomonadales bacterium
CGCGACCAGCAATTCTCCGCCGACCAGGGCTCGCGGGCGGTCAAGCGGATCGAGGACGTGCGCATGCTGCGCACCGCCCAATTCCCCGAGGATGCCGGCCCGCTCGCCCACCCGGTGCGGCCCGAAAGCTACATGGAGATCGCCAATTTCTACACGGCGACCGTCTACAATAAGGGCGCCGAGCTGATCCGGATGATGCACACCCTGCTCGGCCCCGAGAAATTCCGCGCCGGCACCGACCTCTATTTCGACCGCCACGACGGCGAGGCGGCGACCTGCGAGGATTTCGTCCGGGCGATGGAGGAGGCGAGCGGAGTCGACCTGTCCCATTTCCGCCTCTGGTACAGCCAGGCCGGAACGCCGAAGGTCCGCGCCGAATTGGACGGCGCCCTGCTCCGCCTCAGCCAGGAGGTCCCGCCGACTCCCGGCCAGCCGGTCAAGCAGCCGATGCCGATCCCATTGAAGCTCGCCTTGTTCGCGCCCGACGGCGCCAAGCTCGACGACCGCCTGTTCGTCCTCGACCGCGCCGAGGCGGAGGTGGCGCTGCCGGGTCCCGGCATCCTCTCGATCAACCGCGGCTTCTCGGCGCCGGTCGTCGTCGAGAGCAACCGGACGTCAGCCGACCTCGCCTTCCTCTCCGCCCGCGACGACGATCCGTTCGCGCGCTACGAGGCGACGCAGCAATTGATGCTCGAGACCCTGCTCCGGGCGATCGCCGGCAAGGCCGACCACAAGGCGGTGGTCACCGCCGTGCGCGAGACCCTCGCCGACCCGGCGCTCGACCCCGCCTTCGTCGCCGAGGCCGTCCTGCTCCCCACCGAGGCGTTCGTCGGCGACCATATGGCCGAGGTCGATCCCGAGGCGATCCGCGACGCCCGCCAGGCGCTCCGCTCCGAGCTGGGCCGAGCGCTCGAGGGCGCCTGGCGCGACGCCTACGCCGCCAACCGCGCCAACCGCTACGAATATTCGCCCGCCGCCAAGGGTGCGCGACGCCTGCGCTCCGTCGCGCTCGGCTATCTGATGGCCTCGGGCGCGGAGGATGCGCCGCGCCTCGCCGAAGAGCAGTTCGCCGAGGCCGACAACATGACCGATCGCCTCGGCGCCCTCTCCGCCCTCGTCAATTCCGAGGCGCCGGAGCGGCAGGGCGCGCTCGCCCGCTTCTACGACCTCTATCGCGACGACGCCCTCGTCCTCGACAAATGGTTCACCGTCCAGGCCCTCTCGAACCGCGACGATGCCCTGGACTCGGTCGAGGCGCTCGCCAAGCACCCGGATTTCAGCCTCGCCAACCCCAATCGGATGCGCTCCTTGATCGGAGCGTTCGGCGCCAACCAGCGCGCCTTCCACGACGCCTCCGGGCGCGGCTACCGCTTCCTCGCCGACATGATCCTCGCCGTCGACAGGCTGAACCCGCAGACCGCTGCCAAGCTGGTCCCGCCGCTCGGCCGCTGGCGCCGCTTCGACGCTGCCCGCCAGGCGCTGATGAAGGCCGAGCTCGAACGCATCGTCCGCACCCCCGGCCTTTCCAAGGACGTCATGGAGCAGGCGTCGAAGAGCCTGGGGTGAGAACGCGCCGCGCCTGGCTCGCCGCCGCTTTGCTCCTTGCCGCCTGCGGCTCCGGTCCGGCCGTCTCGCCCGACAGCGCCCTGCGGCTGATGCCGGAGCGCCGGCTGGTGCTCGGCGACCAGCCCGCCCGGGAAGTCGCGTTCAGCCCCGACGGCGCGACTCTGGCGACGAGCAGCGCCGACGGGATTCTGGCGCTGTGGCCGGTCCACGAGCGGGGCAAGCCGCGCCTCGTCCGCCAGCCCGCCATCGCCTCGCTCGCTTTCTCGCCGGACTCCGCGGCGGTCGCCACGGGAAGCTATGACGGCAAGGTTCGGATCTGGCGCGTCGCCGACGGCGCTCTGCTGCGAGTCCTGCCCGGCAGCGGCACCGTCTGGAGCGTCGCCTTCTCGCCCGACGGACGGCGGCTCGCCGGCGGCGGCGAGGATAAGCTCGTGCACCTGTGGGATGCAGACACCGGCAAGCCGCTCGCCGCCCTGGCCGGACACAGCCTCAACATCTGGAAGGTGGCGTTCAGCCCGAACGGCCGCACCCTGGCGAGCAGCAGCTTCGACCACGACATCCGGCTTTGGGACCCGGCGACGGGCAAGCCGCTCCGCACCCTCGCCGGGCACGACCAGGCGGTCGTCGGCTTGGCGTTCAGCCGCGACGGGCGCCGCCTCGCCAGCGGCAGCGACGACTCCACCATCCGCCTGTGGCGTACCGCCGACGGCACGCCGCTCCGCACCCTGGCGGCCGGCAACCACATTTACGCCGTCGCCTTCTCACCCGACGGCCGGCTGCTCGCCTCCGCCGGCCGGGCGCGCGGCGCCGTCGGCACCTTCCTCCACCAACTGACCGGCGCCATCGCCCCGGGTCCGGTCCTCCGCCTCTGGGGCGTCCGCACCGGCAATCTCCTCGCCGCCGCCCCGCAGCCCGAAGACGCCATGTTCGTCGCCTTCAGCCCCGACGGCTCCCACCTCGCCACCGCCAGCGAAGACGGCACGGTCAGGTTGTGGAGCATCGCGCGACACTAACCTCCCCTCCCTGCAAGGGAGGGGCCGGGGGTGGGTACCGCGGAAGGCGGCCGAAACGCCGGGGATCGTGACAGGGCTCGCTGCGCTCGCAACCCACCCCTAACCCCTCCCTTCCGGGGAAGGGGATCAAGCTACCCGACCCAGTCGGCGACCTGAGCCGCCACCTGGTTGGAAGCCTGGTTGAGCGCCTGGGCGACGGCGAGGCCGCTCGGCGCCGCGGCGACCCGGGCTTCGAATCGGTTGGTGGTCACCGCCTGCTGCGGCCGCGCCAGGCTCGCCTCGAACAGCACCACCGCCTCGCCTCGGCCGGGATCGTAGCCGAACTCGAGCAGCTGGCCGCCGAGCACCACGCCCTGCACCTGGGTGTAGACCGAGGGGTCGACCACCACCCAGCCCGAGCGCGCCGCCATCGTCTCGGAGAGGAGCTGGCGGAACAGCTCGTTGGGCTTGTCCGCCCATTGCCCGTCCTTCAGATATTCGACCGTCGTCGGGCTGACATAGACCGCCACCCGGTTGTTGCTGATCGCGTGCGGGAGCGTCGGCGAGGTGACGGTGATCAGATGGCCCTGAGTGCCGGTGCGCGGCTGGGCGATCGGCGGCGGCGTGGCGGCGCTGAGCGTCAGAAGCTGCGGCGGGGCCTTGCCGCCGAGCGAGCAGCCGGCGAGCGGCAGCAGGGCCGCGGCGGCGAGCCAGATCTTGATCCTCTTCATCGCCTGGCCTTTCCGGGCTTGTAGTCGGGAAGCTTCTCGCCGCCGATGACGCCGCCGACGCCCTGGGAATCGAGCCGCTCGGTGATCGAGCGCAGCGACTGGCTGGTCGAGCGCAGGTCGCGGACCAGCTGGCCGACCTCGGGCAGGGTCCGGGTCGAGAAGGTCTCGACCCCCGGCTGGGCGGCGCCCATCAGCTTGTCGAGCTTGTCCATGCTCTGCTGCGCCGACTGGACGGTGCGCCGGAGGTCCGCCATCAGCGGGCGGCCGTTCTTGTCGAGCAGCTCGTTGGTGGTGTCGGCGAGCCGGCCGAAACGCTCGATCGAATCGCCCGCCTGGCGGATGGCGATGCGGGCGTCGGCCAGGGTGGCGGCGATCTCGTCCGAGCGGGCGGCGAGGTTCTTGCTCATCACCTGGACGTTGGCGAGGATCGCCGCGATCGAGTTCTGGTTGCGGTCGGAGAGCAATTCGGTCAGCCGCTCGGTGAGCTTGGTCACGTTCTCGATCAGCTCCGGCGCGCTGTTGAGCAGCGCGGTGATCCCGCCGGGCTTGGGCGGAATGACCGGCACGTCATAGGGGCAGACCGACTTGGCATTGTCGCTCGGGCAGCTGATCTCCTTAACGACGCGCGGATGCTTGGCGTCGCGGGGCGGAGGATCGAGCTGGATCTCGGAGACACCGGTGAAGCCCACGCCCTTGATCGTCGCCGTGGTGCCGACGAGGACGGGAGTCGTCGTGCTGACACTGATCCGCACCCGAACGAATTCGGGCGTCTGCGGCTCGAGGTTGATCGAATCGACCTGGCCGACGGGCACGCCCGAGAAGGTGACGGCGCTGCCCTTGGCGAGGCCGTCGACCGCCTGCTTGAAGAAGATGTCGTAATGCTTGTCCTTGTCGCCGCCGGCCTGGGTGAGCCAGATGATGAAGGCGAGGATGGCGATCAGCATCGCCAGCACGACTCCGCCGACCAGGATGTGGTTGGATCTCGTTTCCATCAGCGCTCAGCGTCCCCCTCGGCGGCGGCGGCTTCCCGCGCTTCCTCGGCCTCGACCGCCTCCTCGGCGGCTCGGCCGCGCGGCCCGCGGAAATATTCCTGAATCCATTCGTGATCCAATGCCAGCAATTCCGGAATCGTTCCAACCGCCACCACCTTGCGGTCCGACAGCACCGCGACCCGGTCGCAGATCGTCCAGAGCGTGTCGAGGTCGTGGGTGATCAGGAAGACGGTGAGCCCAAGCTGGTCGCGCAGCTCGACGACCAGCTCGTCGAAGGCGGCGGCGCCGATCGGGTCGAGGCCGGCGGTCGGCTCGTCGAGGAACAGCAGCTCGGGGTCGAGGGCGAGGGCGCGGGCGATCCCGGCGCGCTTCTTCATTCCGCCCGAAAGCTCGGCCGGATATTTGGGCCCGGCGTCGGGCGGAAGGCCGACCATGACGATCTTGTAGGCGGCGATCTCGTCGAGCAGCCGCTCCGAGAGGCGCGGGTAGAATTCGCGAAGCGGCACCTGGACGTTCTCGGCGAGGGTCAGCGTCGAGAACAAGGCGGCGCCCTGAAACAGGATCCCCCAGCGCTTGCGCACCGCCTGGAGCTCGGCCTCGCGGGCGTGGAGCACATCGACTCCGAACACCTCGACCTCGCCCTCGTCGGGGATCTGGAGGCCGATGATCGAGCGCATCAGCACCGACTTGCCGGTGCCCGAGCCGCCGACCACGCCCAATATCTCGCCGCGCCGCACTTCGATGTCGAGCCCGTCGTGGATGACCTGCTCGCCGAAGCTGTTCTTCAGCCCGCGGACGGCGATGACGATCTCGGGCGCGCCGCCTTCGCTCACACCCACCCCACCGAGGTGAAGAAGACGGCGAAGAAGGCGTCGAGGACGATGACCAGGAAGATGCCCTGGACGACGGCGGTGGTGGTCCGAAGGCCCACCTCCTCGGCGTCGGCCTCGACCTGCATGCCCTGGAAGCAGCCGGTCATGGCGATGATGAAGCCGAACACCGGGGCCTTGACCAGCAGCTGCCACAAGTCGGTCTTCGGGATGATGTCCTGAGTCCGCTGGATGAAGGTGATCGGCGGTATGCCGAGGCCGACCCAGCAGAAGATGCCGCCGCCGATGATCGAGACGATCGCCGCGTAGAAAGCGAGGAGCGGCATCATGCTCACCGTCGCGAACACGCGCGGAAGCACCAGGGCCTCCATCGGCGACACTCCGATCGTCCGCATCGCGGCCACTTCCTCGGCGAGCTTCATCGAGCCCAATTGCGCCGCGAACGAGGAGCCCGACCGCCCGGCGACCATGATCGCCGTCATCAGCACGCCCAGTTCCTTGACCGACGAGCGGCCGATCAAGTTGATCGTGTAGACCTCGGCGCCGAACTGGCGGAGCTGGGTCGCGCCCTGCTGGGCGATGACGATTCCGACCAGGAAGCTCATCAGCCCGATGATCCCGAAGGCGTGGACCCCGACCACCTCGAAGCGCTGGACGATGGCGTTGATCCGGAACCGGCGCGGCTGGCGGAACACCTGGGCAAGCGAGACCAGCATCGCCCCGAAGAAGCCGAGCAGGCCGAGCATCGTCTGCAGCGCCAGGATCGTCGCGCTGCCGATCTCGTCGAGCACCCGGGTGAGCGGCGGCGGGGGGTCGGGGCGGACCTTGACCGGCTGGTCCGCCTTGGCGACCTGGCGCAGGAGCACGGCCACCCCGTTCTTCGCGCCGACGATCTCGCCGCCGCGCTCCTTGGCGGTGCGGTGGACCAGCCAGGCGCCGATCGTGTCCATCCGGCCGACCTCGGCGACATCGAGGACGAAGCCCTTGCCCTTCAGCCGCTCGAGCCGGGTCGGAAGCACGCCGAGCCTCGGCAGCACCAGGTCGCCCTGGAAACGCAGCACCCGGCGGCCGTCCTCGACGCTCTCGCTGAACCTCGCGACATTGCTCATGGGGAGCGACATGCGTCAAATCCCCGCGCCGGGCAAGCTGGACAGGCGCGTGCGCCCCGGCGCATGGGGCGCGCCATGCCGGCCCGCCTCGCCATCTACGACATGGACAAGACGATCACGCGGCGCGCGACCTACACGCCTTTCCTCCTCCACGCCGCCCGCCGGCTGGCGCCGTGGCGGCTGCTCCTGCTGCCCGTCGCAGGCCTCCTCGCCCTGGCTTACGCCGCGAAGCTGATCGACCGCGGCAAATTGAAGGAGCTCAACTACCGCCTCCTGATCGGCCGCCGGGTCCCACCCGAGCGCCTGGCCGCCGTCGTCGAGAGCTTCGCCGACGAGACGATCGCCACCAACACCTACCCCGCCGCCCGCGCCGCCATCGAAGCCGACCGCGCCGCCGGCCGCCGCCTCGTCCTCGCCACCGCCTCCTACGAATTCTACGCCGCCGCCATCGCCCAGCGCCTCGGCTTCGACGACGTCATCGCCACCCGCACCGGCCTCGACGCCAAGGGCCGCCTCCACCCCCGCATCCAGGGCGCGAACTGCTACGGCGAAGCCAAGAAGGACATGGTCGAGTCCTGGCTGGCCGCCCAAGGCCTGACCCGAGCGACCGTGCATCTCCGCTTCTACTCCGACCACCCCTCCGACGCCCCCCTGCACCGCTGGGCGGACGAACCGGTCGCGGCGAACCCCGACGCGCGGCTGGCGAAGCTGGCGCAGGCGGAAGGCTGGGAAGTGGTGACGTGGGGGGACGGCTGAACGATCCAGGGCCCGACTGTTGCCTAACGACTGCTATTTCGCAGTCAGACCAGCGTCTACGGGGAGCGCTATTCCGGTGACGCCCTCGGATCCTGGACCACACAGCCACAGCGCTGCGTTCGCAACGTCGGACGCGCGGACGAGGCGGCCCAAGGGATGCTTCCTCGTGACCTCAGCCAAGCTCTTCCCACCGAATGAAAGGCCTTTTGTGAGGCCACCTTCCAGCATTGACGGACACACCATATTCACCCTGATATTGCTCGCTGCTAGCTCAAGGGCCGCTGCTTTTGTTAATCCCAGCAAGCCATGTTTGCTCGCGACATACGGTGCTTCGTTCCAGCCATTGCCGCGGAGTGAAGCCACCGAGCCCAGGTTGACGATTGAGCCGCCTCCATTTCCTTGCATAAGGACGGCTTGCAATTGCACGCACCGCCAGACTGCCTTGAGATTTATCGTCAGCACCCGATCCCACTGGTCGTTCGTCTGGAGTAGGAAAGGTGCCCTTTCGGTGACGCCAAACGCGTTGACCGCAGCGTGAGGAATAAAGCCGTCGGCGCGAACGTGGTCGAAGACCTCCGACAAGCTGTCGACATTGTAAGCATCAAATTGCCATTTGTGTTGAGCATGATCGAGCTTCTCGAGCGCCTTCGGGGTCCTCCCGAGAGCTCCCACGATCCAACCCGACATTGCGGCCGCCCTCACGACAGCCGTCCCGATCGTTCCGGTTGCGCCGCATACGAGAAGCCCCCTCATTCACGCTCGCCCGAGGTAATTTCCCAAGCGGGACGATCAAGCCGAAACGCCAAGGGTGGCCCTACGCCCATGGAGTACAAAGAGAGGTACTGAGTTCCGCTGCTATTCAGCACATCTGCTTCCAGATATTCCCTATCAGTGAGCATGCCGAGATACTCCTGCCGGACAAAGTGAGCTGCGACTGCAAACGGCTTCGGTCCAAACGGAGCAACCGCAAACAGCGTCGAAAATCCGGAATTGCGGACGCTGGCGCACCTCCTCGCTGTCTGCCGCATGAATTCCAAAGCATGCCTTACGCTGAAGATGTAGCGTATGTCCGCCCCGAGCCGCTGGGCCTCGGCGAGCAAGCCATAATGATGCCTCAGCTTCCTGTGCGACTCGTGGAGATTAGTGTCACTTATGTAATTCACCACATGCAATCGTATCTGATTGCCGAGCTTCGTACTTCGCACGATATCAAGAACCTCGAAAGCGTCGTGGCCTGATCCGCCCGCTAGTAAAACAATGTCCGCATGCGTTTTATGCTCTAAAAGTTCACGGAGGGGTATTCCGGTAAAGTTTCCAATGATGTTGCCCACGAACTCTGGTCCTGAGCCGTCGGGGTACAATTTCGCGTTAGCGTAAACCAGCCACGCGGTCCTGACATTCGGTAATGCAGCTGCAGGCGGTCCGCTCGAAGCGACTTGGGTCAGAAGCGTCGAAAGAAGGTTTCTCGGCAGAGCAGAAAAGTCTATAATAAGGTTCAGCGGACCATCGAGCAGACGGAATGAGCGAGCCAGTAAGCTCGTAAATTTTTCGGACGCCATCGGGTAGGCTACGACTTGGTGGTGCACGCGTTCTAGCGGATATCCAGCGTCGACGAGCCGCCCTATAACTTTTCTAGTGTATATGGCTTTAACCGCGTCAAGTATCTCGGGCGAGTGGCTTCCTTGGATCGTCAGCACAAACCACCTGACTCGGCTTCTCTGAATATTGGCTTTCTTGAAGTCTCTAATTAGCCTCTTAGGCATCGCAGTCGACCGCTCCTCAAAGTTAGGAGCAATAATGACGACGATATCGCCCGTGAGCGCAGAGAGGTCGGCAGCAACCCCTCGATAATCCACGACGTGGAGACTCATCCGTTCTGCTCCCGGAAGGCCCTCGCGAGTTCCTCCACAATCTTTGGTTCCCCCAAGATACTGTTCCACTTGTCGATCGATCTGCTTGTCAGCTGAGGCCCAATTCGCGAATGAATGCGCACGTACGGCCCTCGGTACGGAGCGGGATCAGTTTCCGACAAATACCACAGCAAAGGGAGCGAATCCGTCGGACAGTTATCGTAGTCGGAAATAGTTAGACCACACCCGCGATAGCCAAACCTTAGGTCATCTCCGCTGCGCTCCCTCATTCTGTCGAAATCCCGATCTCTCGCGATAAAGCTGCTCGCGAACCATCGACTTAGATCTCTTATATGTCTTATCAGCCGTTTGTCGTTAATTAACGCTGTGTCTTCCGCGGTGATATTATGACGCCTGTCCAGAAATATAGCCCTGTGGTACTTTACAGGTGGGTCGCCAATAATGGTATATCTTTCGCACGCTTCGGATATGGTCTTGACTAGAATCCTTTCGGCAGCGTCGGTCATGACCTGACATAAAACGACGATGCGTGGCGGCGTTCTGCCGGCCCGACATGCAAGTTTATAGGCACAGAGCAAGCGATCAATATCCGATGATAAAGAATGACCACTTAGTGTCTTATCTACAAGAATCGCCCAAACATGTTTAGAGAATAGTCGGCGTGCAGTTACAGCTGCGTCAGCTCTCTTTAATGGATTCAAAAAGTCAAGAAGTAGATCTGCCAGTTCGTCAGTACTCGCGACACGAGGGTATCGTTCGTAATCTAGTCTGCCCTGCAAGCGATTTAAATGACAGAATGCTGGCCCCATTCCGCTCGGGTCGTTTTCAAAAATTTGGAAATCGAACTCGTCGGGCGTCAACCCTGATCGTTCCGCTTGGACCATTTCTATGTAAAGACTTCTCCACGCATCATCCAGCAATGCTTGGGGAAAATAAAGAGCATTTCCGAACACGACGAGCGCGGCTGTAAGCCACTCAGGTTTAACCTCGGGATATCGCTGCAGATCATCAATAGAACGCCAGACTCTCTGGAAAAATTGGTCCGTGTGGCCCCTGAAAGGCGACAGCTGCTCAAGAAGTTCAATCGTGTGAATCTTCGAGACTAGGTCTTCCGATGCGATCACCTGCGCGTCGATATTCTCCCAAAACGGAGAGGAGAAATCGGGGAAGGGGCCTCGGGTGTTCACGCCAATGGCTCTGCCACGCCCGCTACAGCTCGAGCAAATCGATCCACTAATCCGATATCCTGGTCACCCTCAACACCCAGGACACCGCTCTGCACGTCAACCGCGAATGGCCGGTAACTCTTTACAACATGCGCCACGTTTTGCGGTGTCAGCCCGCCAGCTAGGAACGTTCGATCAGCCGGAACCTGCTGCATCAAATCCCGCAAATCTGATTCTGCAAGTGGTCGGCCAGTGCCACCCTCTGCCCGATCTACGATGAGGTAATCGGCGATGGCTGAGATTCGTTCGATGTAGCGGCCGTCATTGCGGACTTCGGGCGGTATAAGGTGGATCAGTGAGAGGCGGTCAAGTGGGAAGCGGTCGCGAAGCCGTAAAAGCATCTCCACTCGCCAAGGCGCATGTAACTGGATCCAACGTGTCTGTGTTCGCTCGATGATCTGACCGATGAGTTCAAGGTCCATCTCTTTCGTTAGGATTACTGGTTCGAGGTCGTTTCGTTTGGCAGCATCACACAGTCTGACTGCCCTTTCAATTTTCTCGGCCGAGAGGTTAGAGATTAGATGAATCCCGACGAACCGAACGCCCGCGCGAGCGATCGCCGGCATGAGGCGCGGATTTCGAACTCGGCAGATCTTCACGTATGTCATGAGGCGTTGATGGGGCCCGTCTAGACTCCTCTGACGGTGGGAGTTGATCACACCGTGGAACTGCCATAACGATTTTTTTGAGTTTCGTCAGGTACGAGGGTCCGGCAGCGCGAACTAGAGATTCTCGCCAGTCCGCCGCCTCGAAGCTTACAGGCGCGACCTCTGCATTGCAGGATTAAGCTCGCGACGCCTATCGATTCTTCAGCGGTTGGCCGCGACCATTGCGGCGTACGATTGGGCTCGGCCCCGGAACTCTCCTTTAGGAGATCACGACAGCTAAGCGGTCCTCTGTCCTCCTCCCCGAGCCCATGGGACAGTCAATCGCTCGCCTCGCCCAATCACTTCCCCGGCCCCCGACCCACCCGCGCCCCGTCCACCCCCCGCCACCGCCGCCCCGCCTCGAACAGCCGGCCGTCGAGCGCCACGCCCGTCGCCACCCGCTCCGCGTCGAGGGCGAACATCTGCCGTTCGTCGTCGCCGGCGTCGGCGGAGAGGATCATGCCTTTGATCTCGCGGGGCCAGTCGGCGATGCAGAGGTTGCTCCAGACGAGGCCGCTTATGCCCGCGCAGGTGACGGGGATTCCCGCCACGCGCTTGTGGGAGATCCGACCCTTGCCCGGCCCCTCGCGCCGCGCCATCAGATTGTGGATGAGGGTGAAGGCGCCGGAATAGACTCCGGCGCTGTAGCCGAGCGGCTTGGTCCAGGCCGGCTCCAGATCGCCCCCGTCGTTCACGTCGAAGCTGTGGACGATGCCGTCGGCTACATAGGCGCGCGACACCTGGTAGTCGAAGGTCAGGGCCTCGGCGCACGGCTTGGCCGGGTCGACCCCCGCGCTGCGCTCGAACAGCACGCCCTGCGCCGCCGTGGCGTAGAACCAGAATTCGATGTCGCCCTGCGCGATCGCCGCGCTCACCTTGCCCTGCGCCGCCTCGTCGCCCTTGCACGGCGCGCCGTCGCGGGGGTCGAAGCCGACTCCGCCGCCGGCGAAGCCGTGGACGTAGACGCCCCTGGGCGAGGGCGGCGGCGCGTAGCCGTCGTCCGTCTCGTCGTCATTGTCGCTCGTCCACCCCGCCGGCAGCGGCGCCGCGGCCGGCGGCGCGGCGGCGCTGCCCGCGGAAACGCAGGCGACGAGCAGCAGGAAGGTCAGTCCGGCACGCACCCCGATCCGATAGCATGGGACGCCTTGCCGGCGAACCCTGGCCCGTTCACCTCGCCGGAGCGGGACCTGTCTCGGCGCGCCCTTGCACCGGCCCAATCGGGCGGGGGTTCAGTCGACCGAGGCGCGCGGCTCGGGGACCGCCCGCCGCAGGATCACCGGGGCGGCGGCGCCGGCGATGAAGAAGGCCGCCATCATCGTCTGGAGGTCGCGCGCGACGCCGAGCATCGGGGCGACGCCATACAACAAGACGCCCAAGGCGGCCGTGACGAGGATGCGCGCGAACAGAGCGTTCATGGCTTTTCTCCGATCGCCCAGTCGACCAGGTCTCCCGCGCACTGGCCGAGCGCGCCGCTGGCGGCGCTGCCGCCCACGGCGAGGAGAAATGGAACGCCCGCCGGCGGGAAGAGGATCGCGGCGACGCCGCCGCCGACCAGGCCCGAGGCGGCGCCGACGAGCAGCGCCCGCTTCACCTTCCGCCAGAATGTGCGGCCGCCCGGCATGCCCCCATGCCTCCCGGAAAGGGTTCTACACTATCGCCCGCCGATCTACCAGCGTCGCACTTGCCCGCATCCGGCTGGATCTACGCCCCGTAATCCCCCATTCACCCGCACCGCGTAAGACCTGTCTTGAGCCAGTCGAAAGATTGCGCTCGCTCCCCGAAACCCTATTTAGGGGGCAACGACAGCCAAGCGGTACCTCCTGGGCGCCCAGCCTCCTTCTCCCCCGGGCCCCCATCGAAGTACCACTTCGATGGGAAGTGCAATGAGCGACAATCCGAACCAGGCCCCCCGCGAACCGGGCAATCCGTGGATGAAGTCCCTCTTCATCTGGGCGGGGATCCTGCTCGCGCTCATCCTGTTCGTGCAGATGATCGACGGCGGCTCCCGCGGCGCGGGCCAAGGGGCGATCGCTTATTCGGAGTTCCTCGCCAAGGTCGACGAGGGCTCGGTCGCCGACGTCGCGATCGGCAAGGAGACGGTCACCGGCCACCTCGCCAACGGCGAGGGCTTCAAGGCCAACGCCATCCCCGATCCGGGCCTCCCCGAGCGCCTCCGCTCCCACGGCGTCAAATTCTCCGGCCAGCCCGAGCCGCAGACCTCGATCTGGCTCTATTTCCTGATTCAGTCGCTGCCGATCCTGCTGATCGTCGGAATCGCCTTCTTCGTGATGCGCCAGATGCAGAAGAATGCGGGCTCCGGCGCGATGGGCTTCGGCAAGTCGAAGGCGCGGCTTCTGACCGAGAAGCAGGGACGGGTGACGTTCGACGACGTCGCCGGGATCGACGAGGCGCGCGAGGAATTGCAGGAGATCGTCGAATTCCTCAAGGACCCGTCGAAGTTCGCCCGCCTGGGCGGCAAAATCCCCAAGGGCGCCTTGCTGATCGGGCCTCCGGGCACCGGCAAGACCCTGCTCGCCCGAGCCATCGCCGGCGAGGCCAATGTGCCCTTCTTCACCATCTCGGGCTCGGACTTCGTCGAGATGTTCGTCGGCGTCGGCGCGTCGCGCGTCCGGGATATGTTTGATCAAGCAAAGAAAAATGCGCCTTGCATAGTTTTCATCGACGAGATCGACGCGGTCGGGCGGCATCGCGGCGCGGGGCTCGGCAACGGCAACGACGAGCGCGAGCAGACCCTCAACCAGCTGCTCGTCGAGATGGACGGCTTCGAGGCCAATGAGGGCATCATCATCATCGCCGCGACCAACCGGCCCGACGTGCTCGATCCGGCGCTGCTGCGCCCCGGCCGCTTCGACCGCCAGGTCGTGGTGCCGCGCCCCGACATCGACGGGCGCGAGAAGATCCTCGCCGTCCACATGAAGAAGGTGCCGCTCGCCCCCGACGTCGACGTCCGCACCATCGCCCGCGGAACGCCCGGCTTCTCCGGGGCCGACCTCGCCAACCTCGTCAACGAGGCGGCCTTGCTCGCCGCCCGCAACGGCAAGCGCCTCGTCGCCATGTCCGAGTTCGAACTCGCCAAGGACAAGGTGATGATGGGCGCCGAGCGCAAGTCGATGGTGATGACCGAGGACGAGAAGAAGGCGACCGCCTATCACGAGGCCGGCCACGCTCTGGTCTCGCTCCACGTCCCGGGCTGCGACCCGCTGCACAAGGTGACGATCATCCCGCGCGGCCGGGCGCTGGGCGTGACCTGGAACCTCCCCGAGCGCGACCGCTATTCGATGACGATGAAGCAGATGAAGGCGCGGCTCGCGCTCTGCTTCGGCGGCCGCATCGCCGAGCAGCTGATCTACGGCCAGGACGAACTCAACACCGGCGCCTCGAACGACATCCAGCAGGCGACCGAGATGGCCCGCTCGATGGTCATGGAATATGGCATGTCGGAAAAGCTCGGCTGGCTCAGGTACCGCGACAACCAGGAGGAAGTGTTCCTCGGCCACAGCGTCGCGCGCAGCCAGAGCGTCTCGGAGCAGACCGCCCAGCTGATCGACCAGGAGGTCCGCCGACTGATCGAGGAAGCGGAAGCGGCCGCGCGCACCGTGCTCACCGAGCAGATCGAGGAGCTCCACCGGCTCGCCCAGGCCCTGCTCGAATTTGAGACCCTGACCGGCGAGGAGGCCAAGAAGGCGATCAAGGGCGAGGATAT
>JAXDPL010000271.1:0-3287 GCA_034668385.1 Sphingomonadales bacterium
GCCGGCCTCGACGAGCTGATCGAGAAAGCGCGCAAGGAGCAGCTCTCCGCCCGCGACGTCTCCGGAGGCAGCTTCACCATCTCCAACCATGGAGTCTCGGGCTCGCTGTTCGCCGCGCCGATCATCATCAACCAGCCCCAGTCGGCGATCCTCGGAATCGGCAGGCTCGAGAAGCGAGTCGTGGTGCGCGAGGTCGACGGCGTGGATACGATCCAGATCCGGCCGATGGCCTATGTGTCGCTCACCATCGACCACCGGGTCGTCGACGGCCACCAGACCAACGCCTGGCTCACCCGCTTCGTCGCGCTTCTCGAGGGCTGGCCGGCCGAATGAGCGCGCCCGTCCCCGGTCAGCCCGAGCCGGCCGGGCCGCCGCTGGCGGGCGAGCCGGTCCACTGGTTCCGCGCCGCCGCGCTGAGCGGCAATGCGGCCTATGCGTTCGAGAGCACCGGCGGTCGGGCGATCCTGATGCTGTTCTTCGGCCGCGCGGCGGAGCCGGCGTCCGCCGCCGCGCTCGGCCTGGTCGACGCCAACCGCAGCCTGTTCGACGACGAGCGCGCCTGCTTCTTCGGAGTCACCGTCGAACCTTCCGACGCGGCGGAGGGACGGATCGCCCAGTCGCTTCCCGGCATCCGCTTCTTCCTCGATTACGATCGCGCCCTGAGCCGCCTCTACGGGGCCGTCCCGCCCGAGGACGAGACGCGCTACGTCCCGCACTGGCTGGTGATCGACCCGACCTTACGGCTCGTCGACCGCTTCCCGATCCAGGCCGGGGAGGCGGCGCTGGCGGCCCTGCGGGCGATCCTCGCCGAGCCGCCGGCGAGCGCGTTCGCGCCCGTCCTCCTCGCGCCGCGAATACTTGAGCCGGCGATGTGCCGAAAGCTCATCGCCCTCTACGAAGCCGGGGGCGGCGAGCCGTCGGGCTTCATGCGCCAGGTCGAGGGCAAGACGGTGCTGGTCACCGACCCCGCGCACAAGATGCGCCGCGATCACGCGATCGAGGACGAAGCGCTGCGCGCCCAGCTCGCGCTCAGGGTCCGCCGCCGCCTGGCGCCGATGGTCAGGCGCGTCTTCCAGTTCGAGCCGACCCGGATGGAGCGCTACCTGATCGGCTGCTACGCGGCGGGCGCCGGCCATTTCCGCCCCCATCGCGACAACACCACCGCCGGCACCGCCCACCGCCGCTTCGCCGTCACCATCAACCTCAACGCCGAGGATTACGAAGGCGGCGACCTGCGCTTCCCCGAATTCGGCGCGCGCACCTACCGCGCCCCGACCGGCGGCGCCGTCGTCTTCTCCTGCTCGCTGCTCCACGAGGCGACTCCGGTGACCAGAGGCACGCGCTACGCCTTCCTGCCCTTCCTCTACGACGAGGCGGCGGCGAAGCAGCGCGAGGCGAACAATCCGTATCTCGACGAAAGCATCGGCCAGTACCGGGCTGGGTAGTCGCAGCCTGCAGGCGGTTGGTCTCAAGCTTATCGTCTCCCCGGACTTGATCCGGGGTCCACCTTCCTTCAGCCCTGTGCCTTCCAAAAAGGTGGCCGGATCAAGTCCGGCATGACGATGAGGGGGAGATGACATGACCGAGGCGCTCGAAGCGACGCCGGAAGCGCTCGGCTACGCGCCGGAGCTGAAGCGCGCGCTCTCGCTCACCGATCTCGTCGTCTACGGCCTCATCTTCATCTCGCCGATCGCGCCTTTCTCGAACTTCGGGATCGTCTTCAACGCCGCCCATTCGATGGTCGCCCTGGTCTTCGCGATCGGGCTCGTCGCGATGAGCCTGACCGCGGTCAGCTACATGACCATGTCCGAAGCCTTCCCGGTCGCCGGCTCGGTCTATTCCTACGCCCGCCTCGGAATCGGCGAATGGGCCGGGTTCCTCGGCGGCTGGGCGCTGCTGCTCGATTACCTGCTGATCCCCAGCCTCGCCTATCTCGCCTGCGGAATCGCCCTCAAGGACGCCTGGGCCGCGCCGCCGATCTGGCTGTGGCTGGCCCTGTTCCTTGCGATCAACACCGCGCTCAACCTCGCCGGGATCGATTCGGTGGCCAAGGCGAACCGGGCGCTGCTATTCCTGCAGGGCCTGTTGCTCGCCGCTTTCCTCGCGCTCGCGATGCGCGGCCTCGCCCTCGGCACGGGCGGCGCGCATCTCTCCCTCCAGCCGTTCTTCGATCCCGCGCATTTCTCCGCCGGAATCGTCTTCGGCGCCGTCTCGCTCGGGGTGCTGAGCTTCCTCGGCTTCGACGGCATCTCGACCCTCGCCGAGGAGGTTCAGGGCGACCGCGGCGCGGTCGGCAAGGCGACCCTCATCGCCCTGGTGAGCGCGGCCCTGCTCTTCGTCGTGCAGAGCTACCTGGCGGGCCTCTTCGTGCTCGGCCGCGAATCCTTCCCGCCCGGCCAGCCGACCTATGCCGCTTTCTACGGCATCGCGGGCACGGTCGGCGGAGCCCCGATGCGGCTCGCCGCGTCGGTGCTGGGAGTCGTCCTTGCCGGCGCGTCGGGTGCGCTGGCGGCGCAGGCGGCGACGGCGCGACTGATCTTCGCCATGGCCCGCGACGGCCGCCTGCCGCGCTTCCTCAGTCACGTCAGCGGGCGCCACCGGGTGCCCAATCGCGCGCTGCTGCTCGTCGCGGCGCTGACCCTGGCCATCGGCCTCGCGTTCATCGACCGCCTCGAACTGCTCGTGTCGATCGTCAGCTTCGGGGCGCTGACCGGCTTCGTCATGCTCCACGCCTCGGTGATCGTGCATTTCGCCATCCGCCGCCGCAGCCGCGCCTGGATCCGGCACCTGATCGTGCCGCTGCTCGGCGCGGCGGTGCTTCTCTACGTCATGGCCAACATGGACCGGGCCGCTCAGATCCTCGGCCTGGCCTGGCTGACGGCCGGCGCCCTGGCCTTCCTGGCGACGCGCGGTGCCGCTCCTGCGACGGAATCCGGCGCTCGCTGAAAATTGAACTTTCCAACTAAATGAATTGCTTCTATGGGGCTGCTCACACTTTCACCGGAGGGCGGGAATGAAGATGATTCTGGCGATGGCGGCGTTCGCCATGGGTTCGGCGGCGCTGGCCGAGGACGTGAAGCCGGCCGACCAGGCACAGCCCGGCGCCGCGGCGCCGAAGGCCGAGCGCAAGATCTGCCGCCGCGAGGAGACCTCGGTCGGCCTCTACGGCAGCCGCCGCGTCTGCCTGACCGCCGCCGAATGGCGTCAGCGCGACCGCAATTCCGACGATCTCGATCCGCGCGGCGCCGGCAACGCGCACAATTGAGCCTCGCTGCCGCGCGCGTCCA
>JAXDPL010000272.1:0-2881 GCA_034668385.1 Sphingomonadales bacterium
AAGGACTGGGACGTCAACGAGCCGGCCGAGCTCGCCAAGGTGCTCGCGGTCTACGACGGCATCCGCAACGACAGCGGCGGCTCCGTCAGCCTCGCCGACCTCATCGTGCTCGGCGGCAATGTCGGCATCGAGAAGGCGGCGCGCGACGCCGGCCACGCGATCGAGGTCCCCTTCACCTCGGGCCGCGGCGACGCCACCGAAGAGCAGACCGACGCGGCCAGCTTCGAGCCGCTCGAGCCCAAGGCGGACGGCTTCCGCAACTACCTCCAGGTCCGCTTCAGCGTTCCGACCGAGGAGCTGCTGATCGACCGCGCCCGGCTGCTCCGGCTCGGCGCTCCGGAGATGATTGTGCTGGTCGGCGGCCTGCGCGTGCTAGGCGCCAACCATGGCGGCTCGAAGCACGGCGTCCTCACCGACCGTCCGGGCCAGCTGACCAACGATTTCTTCGTCAACCTGCTCGACATGGGCACGGCCTGGAAGGAGGTCGATCCGAGCGGCGACGAGGTGTTCGTCGGAACCTGCCGGCGGACCAACGAGGAGAAATGGACGGCGACCCGCACCGACCTCGTCTTCGGCTCCAACTCGCAGCTGCGCGCTTTGTCCGAGGTCTACGCGGCCGAGGATGCCGGCGAGAAGTTCGTCACCGACTTCGTCGACGCCTGGGTCAAGGTGATGAACGCCGACCGGTTCGACCTCGCCCGGCGCTAGGCGGGCGTTGGAACCGTCACCCCGGACTTGATCCGGGGCCACCTTCTTCCGTCGCGAGCCCAGGCAAGAAGGTGGATGCCGGATCAAGTCCGGCATGACGGCGGAGGGAGTCACCCGCCCGAACCGCCTCGCCGACGATCCGGCGGATGGCGCCGCCGAGCAGTTCGAACTCGCTTTCGCGCGGGCTCGAGCGGCGCCAGATCAGGGCGATGCGGCGGAAGCCGTGGTCCGAGCGGAGCGGCCGCGCCTCGATCCTTGTGCCCTCGAGGATGCCCGCCTCGATCGCCATTCTCGGCAGGAAGGTAAGGCCGAGGCCGTTGTCGACCATCTGGACGAGGGTGTGGAGCGAGGTGCCCATCATCGCCGCCTGGGCGCGAAGGTCCGGCCGGTTGCAGGCCGAGAGCGCATGGTCCTTGAGGCAGTGGCCGTCCTCGAGCAGAAGCATCCGGGCCTCGTCGATCGCCCCCACCTCGACCCCCGCCTCCACCCCCGCCCCGGCCGGCGCCTCGCCGCCGGGAAAGGCGACGAACAAAGGGTCGTCGAACAGGGGGAGGCTGTCGACCTCGCCGCAGGCGAAGGGCAAAGCGAGCAGCACGCAGTCGAGCTGCCCCCGATGCAGCGCCTCGCAGGCGGCGTGGCTGGTCTCCTCGCGCAGATAGAGCTTGAGGTCCGGCCATTCGGCGCGAAGCCGCGGCAGCATCGCCGGCAGGAGGAAGGGCGCGATGGTCGGGATCACCCCCATGCGGAGCTCGCCGTGCAGCGGCTGGCCCTCGGCGCGCGCCAGCTCGGCGAGCTCGTCCGCCTCGCGAAGCACCCGGAGCGCCTTGTCGGCGATCCGGTCGCCCAGCGCGGTGAAGCGCACCACCCGCCGGGTCCGCTCGACCAGGGCCGCCCCGAGCAGGGCCTCGAGGTCCCTGAGCCCCGCCGACAGCGTCGACTGGGTGACGAAGCACGCCTCCGCCGCCCGCCCGAAATGCCCGTGCCGGCGCAGCTCGACGAGGTACTGGAGCTGACGAAGGGTGGGCGGGTGGACGCTCATGCTGATCGGATATTCCAATCAGTGAGGCGAAGATAGTCGGCTGGGCCGATCAGGATGGTGGCCGCATGCGCGCCCTGCACAAGGCCCGCGGCCTCAGCCAGGAAGCCCTCGCCTTCGCCAGCGGCCTCGACCGCTCCTACCTCGGCGCGATCGAGAGGGGGGAAAAGAATGTGAGCCTGATCAACATCCGCCGCATCGCGGATGCACTCGGAGTGGGGGCGGGGGAGTTGTTTGAAGCCTGAATTCCGGCCAAAACGCTGACGGCCTAAGCGGATTTATTATGCAGCTGGAACTGATCACCCCCGCACGTAGCGAAAACATGCGGCGGATTAAGAGCAAGGACACAAAGCCAGAGCGCCTTCTCCGGTCAGCCTTGCACGCGCGCGGATATCGGTATCGCCTGCACGATCGTGCTTTGCCAGGTTGTCCTGATATCGTGTTCGGCAAAAGGCATAAGATTGTGTTTGTGCATGGCTGCTTCTGGCACGGACATGACTGCCCGCTATTTCGGGTTCCTAAGACCCGAACGGAATTCTGGTATTCGAAGATCCGGAAGAACCAGGATCGGGACAAAGCGGTTTTGTCGACCCTGCGGGGAATGGGGTGGGAGGCGCTCGTGGTTTGGCAATGTCAGCTTAAGGATATGAAACGGTGTTTGGCCGAGGTCACGTCTTGGCTCGGCACCCCTGCCTGGGGAGTGGGGGTTGCAATCCTAGGGCCTGACACAATCGAGTGACGCTTGGTCTATCGCTCGCGCGGCCAACGCGCTCAGCGCGGCTGACCGCCGTCTGCGACAAGTCAGCGCGGTGTGCCAGCTCTTCCTGGGACCAGCCAAGCTCCAAGCGTCGCTCCCGAAGAAGGGCCCGGAAGTCTGCCTCTTCGTTCACTGTTTGATCCCGAACCCTTTTTTGCGTTAGAGGGTTGAAAATCACAAACACACGGTGGATTCAACCACCGACCAAAAGGGGGAAGAATGCCACTGTCCTGCATCGACCTGTTTGCCGGCGCGGGGGGGATGAGCGTCGGGTTCCAGAACGCCGGGTTTGAACCAGTGGCGGCCTTGGAGGCGGTGAGTGCATACGCAGCCACCCATAAGCGCAACTTCCCTAAATGCCAGACGATCATCGCTCAAGC
>JAXDPL010000273.1:0-6941 GCA_034668385.1 Sphingomonadales bacterium
GGACGGTCAGGCGGAGGCTCCCAGCCGGTAACCGGCGCCCCTCACCGTATGGAGTATCGGCTGGTCGAAACCCTCCTCGAGCTTGCGGCGCAGGCGGCTGACATGGACGTCGATGACGTTGGTGCCCGGATCGAAATGATAGTCCCACACCTGCTCGAGCAGCATCGTCCGGGTGACCACCCGGCCGGCGTTGCGGGCGAGATATTCGAGCAGGCGATATTCGCGGGGCTTCAGATCGATCCGGCGCCCGCCGCGCTTGACGGTGCGGGCGAGCGGGTCGATCTCGAGGTCGCCGACGCTGAGCCGGAGGTCGGCGGCCCCGCCGGACCGTCCGTCGCCGCGGCGAAGCAAGGCGTTGGCGCGGGCGAGCAGCTCGCCGAAGGCGAAAGGCTTGACGAGGTAATCGTCGGAACCCGCTTCGAGCCCCTCGATGCGGTCGCTGACCGATGCCAGGGCCGACAGGATCAGCACCGGGGTGGACACGCCCGCGGCGCGCAGGCCCTTGAGGACTCCGATTCCCTCGAGCCCGGGCACCATCCGGTCGAGGATGATGAGGTCGAAGCTTCCGTCGGTGGCGCGGAACAGGCCGTCGCGCCCGTCGGCGACATGCTCGACATTGTGCCCCTCCTCGCCGAGCCCGCGCGCCAGATAGGCGGCCGTTTCCTGGTCGTCCTCGACGAGAAGGATCTTCCGGCCCATCTGAAAAGCTCCGATCTCGACTGCACTCGCCATGGACGTTCTGCCAAAAAAAGTGCCGCCCGGCGACAGGGGATCGCCGGGCGGCGCGCACGAGGGAGTTTCTGCGGCGTCGCGCGTCACGGGATAACTGAACGTGCGGCACCTTGGTTCGTGCGCTTCCTCGGTTCCGGCGGGTCTAGGCCGCGGCCGTTCACGGCGGCGTGGAAGGCGGATTAAAGCTTTGTCATGAACGCCGCGGGCCGGGCGTCAGTCCATGTGGCGAAGGCCGGTTCGCAGATAATCCCAGCCGGTGATCCCGGTCAGCGCCGCGGCGGCCCAGAGGCAGGAGAGGCCGACGAGCTGCACCCAGGGCCATTGCGGCAGTGCGCCGGCCAGGATCAGCGCGCCCAGGGCGGTGAACTGCAAGGTCGTCTTCCACTTGGCGAGGTGGCTGACCGGGAGCGACACCTGGAGGCCGGCGAGGAATTCGCGGAGGCCCGAGACGGCGATCTCGCGGATCAGGATGACGAGGGCCGGAATGATGTGGATGCCGTCGATGATCGGCTCGCCGCTCTCGGCGCGGCTCGAGACCAGCATGACGATCACCGCCGCGACCATGATCTTGTCGGCGATCGGATCGAGGAAGATGCCGAGCTTGGAGACGGTGCCGCGGGCTCGGGCGACGTAGCCGTCGAAATAATCGGTGATGCCGACGAGTGCGTAGAGGCCGAACGTCACCGCATAGTCGAACCAGCCGGGCCGCCAGAGCAGGAAGACGAGCAAAGGCACCGCGACGATCCGGGACAAAGTGAGAAGGTTCGGCAATGTCAGCATGGCGGCGGCGACGCCATAGCGGGTCGGGGCTCCGGTGTGGAGAGCGGATCGGCGTTTGACGGCAGCGCGTTAGCGGCTATGACCCGCGCTCCGATGAAGTCCGACCGCCAGCCACCGAGATTCTGAAGCGCCGTGCAGGATTCGATGCACCTGATGCGCAAGCGGCGGTTCCTGCCGCTGTTCGCCACCCAGTTCCTCGGCGCCTTCAACGACAATCTGTTCCGCACCGCCATGGTGATGCTGGTCATCTACGGCATCTACGGCGACCCGAGGCAGGAAGCGACGTTCAGCGCCGCGGTCGGCGCCCTGTTCATCCTGCCGTTCTTCCTCTTCTCCGCTCTCTCCGGCCAGCTCGCCGACGCCCGGGACAAGGCGGCGATCATCCGCATCGTCAAGACCGCGGAGATCGTCATCATGCTGTTCGGCGCCGGCGGGCTGATCCTGCACAACGTCACCCTCCTGCTCATCGCCCTGTTCGCCATGGGCGTGCACTCGACCTTCTTCGGCCCGATCAAATACGCGATCCTGCCCCAGCATCTTGAGCCGGACGAGGTGCTCGGCGGCACCGGCCTCGTCGAGGCGGGAACCTATGTCGCGATCCTCGTCGGCACGATCCTGGGCGGCCTTCTCGTCCTCCAGCGGCCGGACGGCAGCTGGCACGCGGGGTGGGCGGCGCTCGGCGTTTTGCTCGTCGCCCTGCTCGGGCGGGTGGCGGGCGCCATGGTCCCGCCCGCCCCGCCGGCCAACGATGCCGAGCTGCCCGGCTTCCCGGCGCGCGGGATGGACTGGCACATCGTCCGAGCCTCGATCACCCTGGTTAGAGCGACGATGCACGTCCCCCGGCTGTTCCTCGCCATCATGGCGACCAGCTTCTTCTGGGCGATGGGCGCGATCCTCGCCGCCCAGTTCCCGCCCCTCGTCAAGAACGTCTTCTTCGGCGACCCGGGAGTCGCGACCCTGTTCCTCGCCGTCTTCTCGATCGGCGTGGCGGTCGGCTCGGTCGCCATCAACCGCCTGCTCCACAACCAGGTCTCGGCGCGCTACGCGCCGTCGGCGGCGCTGGCGATGGGCCTCTTCGTCCTCATCCTCTACGTCCTGTGCCGCAACTGGCCGGCCTCGGACTCGCTGGTCAGCGTCCCCGATTTCCTCGAGCGCGTGCAGGGCTGGCTGGTGGTCGTCGACCTGTTCTTCGTCGCCCTGGCGGGCGGCATGTTCGTCGTCCCGCTCTACGCCTTCCTCACCACCACGGTGCCGAAATCCGAGACGGCGCGCACCGTCGCCGCGAACAACATCGTCAATTCCGGAGCGATGGTGGTTGCGGCCGCCATCCTCACCGGCCTCGTCCAGCTCGGAGTCTCCGTCGCCGAGACCCTGCTGATCGTCTCGGTCGCGAGCCTCGGCGCCGCCTGGCTCGGCTACAAGCTCCACTGCGCCTGCGACTAGAAAATCGGGGACAGCTACCGCTTTCTTCGCCCCGGCGCGCCGGGGCCCGCTGCAGAAATCGGTAGCTGTCCCCGATTTCAGGCGAAGAGGGTCGCGAAGAAGATCAGGCCACCGGCGAAGGCGGTGGCGAAAAGGCGCAGGTCCTGAGAGCTCGCGAGCCCCGTCTCGAACGGATCGACCGCCCAGGCGCGGGCGGGGCCGGAGCGGGCGGGCGCGCGGGCGACGAGCGGGACCATGCGGTTCATGGCGGGCGGTTAACGCCGTCTTTACCGTCCCGTTCAAGCCCCCGGCGGAGGGCCTCGCGCGGCTGTCCCGGCCCGGTACAGAGCCAAGATTAAATCTGCGCAATATTAACCCAGGTTAGGCAGTTTTTCCGAGCGACCTCAGCGGGTTGATGGAACCGTGTTGGTGCCGTAACGTTGCGCCGAAAACAGAGGGGAGCAAGGCCGGAGATGCCGAGCGCGCGCGTCGCACGTTTGAATGCCTCAGTCCTTGCCGCCGCCTTCCTCCTCCCGCTCGCCGCGCCGCTTTTCGCGCAGCATGAAGGCGCCCGCCCCGCCGCCGCGGCGTCGCCGGCCGAGGACGGGCAGTGGACGATGCCGTCCAAGAATTATGCGAGCACGCGCTACAGCGGCTTGAACGAGGTCAACCGCGCCAACGTCGCGCGCCTCAAGCTCGCCTTCACCTTCGACACTCACAACCGGAAGGGCCAGGAAGCCGCGCCGCTCGTCGTCGGCTCGATGATGTACATCACAACGCCTTACCCGAACCACATCTGGGCGCTCGACCTCGCCCGCGGCGGCAAGCCGGTCTGGGTGTTCCGCCCCCACCCGCAGCCCGCCGCTCAGGGGGTCGCCTGCTGCGACGTCGTCAACCGCGGCGCGATCTATGCGAACGGCCGATTGTTCTTCACCACGCTGGACGGCGAGGTGTTCGCGATCGACGCCAGGACCGGCCACCAGGTGTGGCGCACCAGGCTCGGCGACATCGCCAAGGGCGAGACGATCACCATGTCGCCGCTCGTCGCCGAGGGGAAGGTGCTGGTCGGCAATTCGGGCGGCGAGATGGGGGTTCGCGGCTGGATGACCGCGCTCGACGCCGGCTCCGGCCGGATCGCCTGGAAGGCCTGGTCGACCGGGCCGGACAAGGACGTCCTGATCGGCCCCAATTTCCATCCTTATTACGCCTCCGACCGCGGCAAGGACCTCGGGGTCCACAGCTGGAACGCCCAGCAGTGGAAGATCGGCGGCGGCACCGCCTGGGGCTGGATCAGCTACGACCCGCAATTGAAGCTGATCTATTACGGCACCGGCAATCCCGGCCCGTGGAACCCGGCGCAGCGGCCGGGCGACAACAAGTGGACGACCGGCGTCTTCGCCCGCGACATCGCCACCGGCCAGGCGCGCTGGTTCTACCAGTCGAGCCCGCACGATCTGTTCGACCATGACGACATCAACGAGCAGGTGCTGCTCGATCTGCCGATCAACGGGCGGCTGACCCCGGTCCTCGTCCGCCCGGCGCGCAACGGCTACATGTACGTGATCGACCGGCGCACCGGCCAGGTCTATTCGGCCGACCCCTACGGCTTCATCAACTCGATGAGCGGGGTCGACCTCCGGACCGGCCGGCTGCAGATGGTCAAGGATAAGGAGCCGAAGCCCGGCCGGGTCACCCGCAACATCTGCCCGACCGCGTCGGGCGTGAAGGACTGGAACCCCTCCTCGTTCAGCCCACGTACCGGCCTGCTCTACGTCCCGCACGAGAATCTGTGCATGGACGAGGGGGTGATGGAGGCGAACTACATCGCCGGAACGCCCTACGTGGGCGCCGACGTCAAGATGTATGCCGGGCCGGGCGGAAACCGCGGCGTGTTCACCGCCTGGGACCCGGTCCGGCGCAAGGCGATGTGGGAGATCCAGGAGGACCTGCCGCTCTGGTCCGGCGCCCTGTCGACCGGCGGGGACGTCGTCTTCTACGGGACGATGGACGGGCTGTTCCGGGCGGTCAGCGCCTGGGACGGCAAATTGCTCTGGCAGACCAAGCTCGACAGCGGAATCATCAGCCAGCCGGTCACCTACAAGGGGCCCGACGGCCACCAATATGTCGCGGTTCTGACCGGGGTCGGCGGCTGGTCGGGCGCGATCGTCTCGGCTCAGCTCGACGGGCGCGATCCCACGGCGGCGCTGGGCTTCGCCAACGCGGTGCGCGACCTGCCCCGCCGCACCCAGCCCGGAGGGAAGCTCTATGTCTTCACCCTCCCGCATTAACCTCGTCCTCCTCGCGCTCCTCGCCCTCGCCGCCTGCGACCGGGAGCAGAGGGATTTGAACGGGCAGCCCAAGTCGGAGACCAAATCCTATCTCGCCTCGGGCGACCCGCGGGCGAAGGAATATGAGAACAACGCCTTCGCCATCGCCCAGGGCCAAAGGCTCTACATGCAGCTCAACTGCGTCGGCTGCCATTTCCACGGCGGCGGCGGCATGGGCCCGCCGCTGATGGACGACCAGTGGCTCTACGGCGGCCGGATGGAGGACATCGTCGCCACCATCCTCAACGGCCGGCCCAACGGCATGCCGCACTGGCGCAACAAGATCACCGAGCAGCAGGCCTGGCAGCTCGCCGCCTACGTCCGCTCTTTGTCGATGCAGCCGCGCGAGGACGCCCTCCCCTCCCGCGCCGACGAGATGAGCACCACCGAGCCGCAGACGCTCGACGAGCGGCGGAAGGTGATTCCCGAGAACATGACGCCGCCGCCCTCGGAGGAGCGCAACTGATGCGCCGCCTCGCCGCCCTCGCTTTGCCTTGGCTGCTCGCCGGCTGCGAGGGCATCCAGGCCGTGGGCCAGCCGACCGGCCGCGACGCCATCCTGATCGAGCGCCTGTTCGTGCTGTTCGAGATCGTCACCGGGATCTTCTTCGCGCTGACCATGGCCTTTCTGTTCGCGGCCTATTGGCGGCGGCGCGGCCACCGCGAGGACGGACTGCCCGACGACCTCGCCGTGCCTTCCAAATCGCCGCTGCTGCGCACTGCCCTGTTCGTCTGGACCGGAGCGGTGATCCTGTCGCTGATGGGCCTCGCGCTCGCCAGCTTCTTCACCGACCGCGGCCTCGCCCATCCCAATCCGGACAACCGCCCGGTGGTCAGCATCGAGCTGACCGGCAACCAATGGTGGTGGGACGTCGTCTACCACTTCCAGGACCCGTCGAACGACTTCCGCACCGCCAACGAGCTGCACCTGCCGGTCGGGACGCCGGCGATGATCTATTTGAAGTCGAACGACGTCATCCACAGCTTCTGGGTGCCCAACCTCGCCGGCAAGCAGGACCTCATCCCCGGCCGCGTCAACGACATCGTCCTCGTGCCGCAGCGGCTCGGCCAGTATCGCGGCCAGTGCGCCGAATATTGCGGGCTTCAGCACGCCCATATGGCGCTCGACGTCATCGTCGACACGCCCGCCGATTTCGCGCGCTGGATGGCGCACCAGCAGCAGACCGCGCAGATGCCGACCGACCCGCAGGCGATCGCCGGCTACGATTTCTTCATGACCCGCCAGTGCAGCGCGTGCCACGCCATTGCGGGCACCGAGGCTGGCGCCACGATCGGGCCGGACCTCACCCACGTCGCCAGCCGCAAGACGATCGGCGCGGGCACGCTTCCCAACGGCATCGGCCCGCTGCATGCCTGGGTCGCCGACCCGCAGGGCGTCAAGCCGGGCAACAACATGCCCTATGTCGGCCTCAACGCCGACGAGCTCCACAACGTCGTCGCCTATCTGGAGACCCTGAAATGAGCCGGGCGATAGCACAACCCGTTCGGGCTGAGCCTGTCGAAGCCCTGTCCTTCCTCTCATCCGCGCGTGAAGGAAACAGAGGGCTTCGACAAGCTCAGCCCGAACGGTGTTTCACTGTGCCCAATGGTCCGCGGGAAACCGGGGAGAACCGCACATGACGGTGCTGTCGGGCCAGGACCTGCCCCGCGATGGCGAGAT
>JAXDPL010000274.1:0-7168 GCA_034668385.1 Sphingomonadales bacterium
CCCATGTCGGCCAGCGAGTAACTGAAGCCCTGGCCCCGGGCGTAATGCTGGCGGAAGTTCGAGACGCAGCAATCCAGCGGGTGGCGCCGCGCGTCGACGATCTTCGCCTCGGGCAGGATGAGGTGGATCAGGCCGATATGCACCCAATTGTTGGGCATCTTGTCGATGAAATAGGGCCGGCCCTCGCGGCGCTGAACCCGGGTGCGCGTGAGATAGTCCTCGCCAATCGTCCGCAGATCGTCTCCTGATAGAGCAGCCAGCTTCTCCATGTAGCGGTCGTCGCCGCCTTCCTCTTTGGGCCCGGCCATGCGCCGGGCGAGGGCTGGGATGTCGGGCAGCTCCATCGTGCCTTCGACGAGGGGATGGCTGGCAAGGATCTGCTCGACGAGGGTCGAGCCGGCGCGCGGCATTCCGAGGATGAAGATAGGATCGGGCGCCGAGGAACCCTGTCTCGCCCGCGCCTCGAGGAAGGCGGGCGTGAACAAGGCGACCGATCGGTCGACGTGGGCTGTCACCTCGTCCGCATCGTAATCGATTCCGGCCCGGCGGAGGCGGTTGCCCTCCGCGTAGTGACGGAAGGCGCGCTCGGGATCGCGGGCATCCTCGAGCGCCTTGCCCAAGGCGAAATGGAGGTGGAAGCGGTCGGCCTCGGCGAGGCCGGGCGTTGCGAGCGCGGCTTCCATCGCGGCCACGTCACCGGCGCCGAGCTTGACGGTCTTGAGGTTGGCGAGGCTCCACCAGGCTTCGCCCAGGGTCGGCGCGACTGAGATCGCCCGGCGATAGGCGTCGACGCCCTCCTCCGTGCGTCCGACCGTCTTCAGCACGTGGCCGAAGCTCATCCACACCTTGGGCTGCTCGGGCCTTCGGGCGAGCACCTCTTCGTAGAGCCGGATCGCTTCCTCATAGCCGCCGATCCGGCTCAAAGCCGCCGCCTTCAGATTGCGGTGGCCGAGATGGTCGGGCTCGTCGTCGGTGATCCGGTCGAGCACCTCGACCGCTTCGGCCGGCCGGTTCTGGCGGTAGAGCGCGGTGGCGAGGTTGGCGCGGGCGGCGGTGAAGTCCGGCGCCAGCTCCAGCGCCCGGCGGAGTAGGGACTCGGCGTCCTTGTAGCGGCCGATCCGCCCGGCGACCTCGGCCAGCATCCGGATCGCGGCGACGTCGAACGGATCGGCGGCCAGGTGCGGGCGGAGGATCGATTCGGCGACGGGGAGGTCGTTCTCGACCAGAGCCTCGGCGGCGCGCAGCAGCCCCGGGTCCCGCTTGGCCCGCGCCAGCGCCTGCTCGAGCGCGGCGCTCACGGCGCGGTGTCGTCCTCGACCAGGGGAACGCCGTAGGAGGCGAGCAGCGCCTTCACCTCGGCCTTGTGCCGTTCGAGCGCTCCCTCGACATCGTCGCGCAGCGCGCGGTCGGCGCGGCGGGTGCCCATCGAGACGTCGAAGGCGAGCGGGAGCTGCGGCCCGTCGAACCGCTCGGCGAGCGGAGTGACCTTGAGCGGCGCCGACTGCTTCGCCGCGAAATAGCCGGCGACCGGGCCCCAGACGAAGGCGATTTCGACCTCGCCCGAAGCGACGGCCTTCAAGATATCCGCTTGCGGCGCCGGGCTGTCGTAATCGCCGTAGACCATGAAGCCGCGCACCTTGGCGGTGATGCCGCGCTTGGCCAGCGCGTCCGCGGGCGGGGTGTTGGCGCCGTCGTCGCCGATCAGCTGGACTCCGATTTTCAGGGTGGCGAGGCGCGGGTCGTCGAAGCTGACGACGTCGCCGAGGTTGCGATCGGCCCGGGTCACGGCGACATAGGTCGAGCGGTAATAGGGCCGGGTGGTGAGCAGCATGTCGACGCTGCTTCCGACCCCGGGAATGAGGTCGCACAGCCCCGCGTTCAGCGTGTTGCGGACGTTGCCGCGCCGCTGCGCCCACCAGGTGTAGGTGACTCGGGCACCGAGTTCCTTCGCCACCAGGGCGACGATCTTGTTCTCGAATCCCTCCAGCTTGCTGTTGGAGAAAGGCAGGTTGTTGGGGTCCGCGCAAACCTTGAGCTCGCGCGGCGGCGCGGCGGCGGCGAGGAGGAGGGCGAGGATCATGGCGCCACCACGATTCCCCAGGGCTTGCCGCCGACATGGACGGTGCCGATCACCTTGTTCGCGGCGACGTCGATGGCGGTGACGTCGCCGCTCAGGCCGTTGGCGCTGTAGAGGCGGGTCTCGTCGGGCGACAAGGCGACGTTCCAGGCGCGCCAGCCGGCGGGCCAGGTGCGCACGATGGCGAGGGTCGCTGGGTCGACCTCGGCGATCAGTTTGGCGCGGCCGAGGCCGACGAAGGCGCGCTTGCCGTCGCGGGTGAAGGCCACGCCCACCGGCTGGACGAACACCTCGGGATCCTTGCCGTCGGTGAGCTTCGCCGCCTGGAAGTCGATCTTGCCGATGAGCTTGCGCGTCGCCGTGTCGAAGACGGAGACGGTGCCGCGAAGCTCGGAGGAGACCCAGAAGCGGGCGCCGTCGGGCGTGAAGGCGACGAAGCGCGGGCGCTGGTCGACGAGGAGGTTGGCGAGCACCTTGCCGGTCTCGGCGTCGGCGACGTGGACGCTCGAGCTGCTCTCGGCCGCCTGGATGGCGAGGCGGCCGTCGGGGCTGACCGCGGTGCCTTCCGGCTCGCCGCCGACCGGCACCTCGGCGATGGTCTTCGCCGCGGCGATGTCGACGATCGACATCAGATTGTCGTTCTCGTTGGCGACGTAGAGGCGCCTGCCGTCGGGGGAGAGCGCGAAGGTCTCCGGGTCGGGGCCGGACGGCAGGCGGGCGGTCACCTTGCCGCTGGCGAGATCGACGGCGGCGATGTCGTTGCTGTCGCTGGCGGCGACGTAGAGCGTCTTCCTGTCGGGCGACAGAGCGATGCCGCGCGGCCGCTTGCCGACGTCGAGGCGGCCGGTCTCCTTCAGGGTCGCGGCGTCGATGACGTGGACGACATTGTCGCCTTCGTCGGAGACGTAGAGCGTGTCGGCGACGGCCGGGGCGGCCAGCAGGAGGAGGAGCGGGACCGCGGCTCGGATCATGTCCTCGTATAGAGGAAGGCGGTGATGTCGCGCGAGTCCTGCGCCGTGACGCCCTGCTCGGGCATCGCCGTGCCGGGCGAGACAAGCTGCGGGTGCTGGATCCAGAGCATCATGTTGTCCGGCTTGTTGGCGAGGCGGCCGCCGATGATCCCGCGCGCCGCGACCCCGTCGAGCGGCGGGCCGACTGTGCCGTTGGCGCCGGAGATCCCGAGGATCGTGTGGCAGCCGCCGCAATTGTACTTGCCGAACGCTTCCTTGCCCGCCGCGACCTTGCCCATCGTCATCGCCTCGACCTTGGCCTTGAGGTCGGCGGCCTCGTATCGGCTGTCGGCGTAGAAGCCGAGCGCGGTCAAAGCGATCGCGCCGGCGACCAAAGAGGTGACGAAGAGGGGCTTATTCCGCCGCGACGGCATGGCCGACCTCGCTCGCTTTCAGCCACTGGTAGAGGAAGAAGAGCGCGGCGGCCGCGTGGAAGACGCCGCCCGGAATCCACATGATGAGGCCGGCGAGCTGCTGGTCTTCGGCCGGGCTGAGGCCGGCGGGCGTCATCCCCATCGCCGCATAGCCCGAATACCAGGGGCTCGCCGAGAAGGCCATCAGGGCGCCGAGCGCTCCGCCGATCAGGGTGGTGACGAACAGGCACAAGGCGACGAGGCCGTAGCCCTGCCGACCCGCCCGGCCGTGCGCCATCGCCCACCAGAACAGCATGGCGGTGAAGAGGAAGGACAAATGCTGGGCGATGTGCCAGCTCTCGCCGTCCAGCGCCCGGTCGAACAGAGGCGGCATGTGCCACAGCCACAAGGCCGCGCCCTGGAGGAGCGTCGCGGCGACCGGGGTCGAGGCGACGGCCCACAGCCCCTTGCCCGAGCGGGCGACCGACCCGAAGGCGCCGCGGACCCGCGACGGAAAGGCCCAGAGCAGCACCGGGCCGGGGCGGGCGAGGACGAGCAGCAGGGCGGCGGGCAGCATGATCAGCTCGTGCTCGATCATGTGCATCGTGAACGAGCGCTCGCCGGCCTGGTGGAGCGGCGAGGCGACCGCGCCGGCGAGCACCAGCCAGCCCGCGGCGAACAGGCCGGCGCCACGCTTCAGGTCGGCGCGGCCCTGGTCGGAGCGCGCCCAAAGGCGGGCGAAGCCGAGCGCGTAGAGGCCGGCGAGCAGCAGGAGCGGGACCGCCACCGCCGGCTCCGGGCTCCAGCCTTCCTCGCCGCCGCCGTGGGCCGAGGCGGCGGTCGGCAGGGCGAGCAGGAGCAAGGCGGCGAGGCGCTTCATCCGAAGCAGCTCGGGATGATCAGGCCGGCGACGCCCTGCAGGATCACGGCGACGGCGAGCAGGCCGGAGGTGAGGATTCCGACGAGGGCGACGAACGCGCGCGGCGCCTCGTCGCCGCCGCCGCGCCAGACGCCCAGCGACAGGAAGCCGCCGCCGACGATCAGGGCCAAAGCGACCAGGCTGATCAGGAAGGCGAACAGCCCGTCGCCCGGGCTGCAGCCGGCGATCACCCAGTTCGAGCCCAGTTGCTGCGAGCCGAACCAGGCGAAGGCGCCGGCGGCCAGCGCCGTCCAGGCGAGCAAAGTGTCGCGGATCTCCCGCTTCATGCCACCCACCTCGGCACCCAATAGATGAGCGCGTAGATCGGCAGCCAGCACAGCCAGACGAACCGCCAGTACATGGCGTTCTCGGAGACGTCGACGATGCGCCGTTCCTCGGTCGAATGGCGGGTGAACATCAGCGCCGTCAGTACGACGCTGTCGACCATGTCGGTGCCGATATGGGTGGTGTGGAGGACGAGCAGGGCCCAGAGGATCGAGCCGTAGGCGTTGTCGGTCCACCACACGTTCAGCGAAGCGAATTCGAAGCCGCGCAGGACCAGCAGGCCGGCGAAGATGGGGAGCAGCACCAGCATGTAGCGCTTGACCGTGGCGAGGTCGTGCCGCTCGGCGGCGCGCTTGACCATCGTGTTCGGGATCTCGCTCAAGAGGATCAGGATCGTAAACAGGGTGCCGGCGAGGAGCTTGGGCGGAAGCCACGGGTCCGGCGGCCAATTGTCCTCGAGTCCCTCGAGGAAAAAATAGGCGCCGATGGCGAGGGCGAAGCCGGTGCCCTCGATCAGGAAGAAGGCGACGACCCCCCACCAGGTCAGGCTCTTCGGCCCGAAGCCGTGGGTCGGGAGGTGGGCGAGATCGCCCTCGAATTTGGGGGGGAGCGCGCTCATTCGATCACCGGCTCGACGGAGGGCGGGCCCTTCGGCCAGAACCAGGCGATGAGCGCCGCCGCGATCGGGACGGTGCCGATCACCACCGCCCAGGGCGTGAAGATCGACGAGATGAACATGCACATCGTCGCCATCGCCCCGGCGAACGGCCACACTGTCGGCAGCGGCGACGGCTCGCGGCCCTCGGGCTCGGCGTCCATCACCGTGGTGAGCAGAAGCTCGCGGTCGTCGACGCGCAGGCCGGTCATCACCGGCAAGGCGGCGCGGTTGTCCCACAACGGCGTGCGGCTGGTCACCACCGGGATGTGCTCGAAATTATATTGCGGCGGCGGCGAGGATGTCGCCCATTCGAGCGTCGGCGCGTCCCACGGATTGGGCCCGGCGACGGCGCCGCGGAACCAGCTGTTGACCGCGTTGGCCAGGAACAGCAGCACCGCCGCGGCGACCACGAACGCGCCGATCGTCGAGAGGAAGTTCATCTCGTCCCAGCCCATGCCGGCCGGGTAGGTGTAGACCCGGCGCGGCATGCCCATCAGGCCGAGGATGTGCATCGGGAAGAAAGCGAGCTGGAAGCCCAGGAAGACCATCCAGAAGCTCACCTTGCCGAGCCCCTCGGACATCATCCGCCCGCACGCTTTGGGGAACCAGTAGGTGAACGCGCCGAGCAGCGGGAACACCGCGCCGCCGATCAGCACGTAGTGGAAGTGGGCGACGACGAAATAGGTGTCGTGGACCTGGAGGTCGATCGGAACGCTCGCCTGCATCACGCCCGAAAGGCCGCCGATCACGAAGGTGATGATGAAGGCGACGACGTAGAGCAGGGGCACCTTGAATTGCGGCCGCCCGTCCCAGATCGTCGCGATCCAGCAGAAGATCTGGATGCCGGCCGGGATCGCCACCGCCATGCTCGCCGCGGTGTAGAAGGCGTAGCCCATGCGCGGCAGGCCGGTCGCGAACATGTGGTGGACCCAGACCCCGAAGGCGAGGAGCCCGGTCGCCACCAAAGCCAGCACCATCGCCGGATAGGCGAAGACCGGGCGGCGGCAGAACGTTTCGGTGATCTGGCTGACGAAGCCGGCGCCGGGCAGGAAGATGATGTAGACCTCGGGGTGGCCGAAGAACCAGAAGAGGTGCTGCCAGAGCAGGGCGTCGCCATGCTCGTAATGGTTGTAGAAATGGGTGCCGACCAGCCGGTCGGAGATCAGGAAGCTGGAGGCCAGCGCCACCGAGGGCAGCGAGAAGATCACCATCAAAGCGGTGACCAGGGCTCCCCAGACGAAGAGCGGCATGCGCGCCAGGGTCATGCCCGGCGCGCGCTGCTTGAGGATCACGGCGACCAGCTCCACCGCCACCGCGAGCCCCGCCACTTCGGTGAAGGTGATCATCTGCGCCCAGACGTCGACTCGCTTGCCGGGCGAGAATTGCGGGCCGGAGAGCGGCGTGTAGGCGAACCAGCCGGCGTCCGGGCCGATGTTGAGGATGAACGCCACCCACAGCATCACCCCGCCCGACAGGTACATCCAGTAGGAGAAGGCGTTGAGCCTCGGGAAGGAGATGTTGCGGGTGCCGATCATCAGCGGCACGAGGAACACCGCCATCGCCTCCATCACCGGCACGGCGAACAGGAACATCATCGTCGTTCCGTGCATGGTGAAGAGCTGGTTGTAGCGGTCCGGCGAGATCAGGCCGCTCTCCGGCGTCGCCAGCTGCAGGCGCATGACCAGCGACAGGATTCCGCCGAGGCCGAGGAAGATCACCGCCGTGACGATGTAGCGAAGGCCGATGCGCTTGTGATCGGTGGTGGTCAGCCAGCCCCAGAAGCCCGGTGCGTCGCTCCACGTCCGCTCGAGCCGGGCGGCGAGCGCCCCGCCCTGCAGCATCTCGCCATCGCGGGGCAGGTCCTGG
>JAXDPL010000275.1:0-8938 GCA_034668385.1 Sphingomonadales bacterium
GCGCCCAGGGCGGCGCCGGGCTCGTCTACACCGAGATGACCTGCGTCTCGGCGGAAGGACGGATCAGCCCCGGCTGCACCGGAATGTACGCGCCGGAGCATGTCGAAGCGTGGACGCGGATCGTCGACTTCGTCCACGCCAATACGGCCGCCAAATTCTGCCTGCAGCTCGGCCATTCGGGGCCGAAGGGCTCGACCAGGCTCGGCTGGGAAGGGAACGACGTTCCGCTCGAGAGCGGCAACTGGGCGGTCATGGCCGCCTCGGACGTGCCCTGGTCGCCGGCCAACCAGGTGCCGCGCCCGATGACCCGGGCGGACATGGATGACGTCATCGCACAGTTCGTCGCAGCGGTTCGGATGGGCGAGGAAGCCGGTTTCGACATGATCGAGCTTCATGCCGCCCACGGCTACCTTCTTTCCAGCTTCATCACCCCGCTGACCAACAGGCGCACCGACGAATATGGCGGCGCCCTCGAAAACCGGCTGCGCTTCCCCCTGGAAGTCTTCGCGGCGATGCGCGCCGCTTGGCCGGCCGAAAAGCCGATGTCGGTCCGCATCTCGGCCAACGACTGGATGGGCGATTTGGGAGTGACGGCGGACGAGGCGGTGCTGATCGGCGAAGCCTTCGCCGCGGCCGGCGCCGACCTGATCGACGTCTCGGCCGGCCAGACCTGGGCGGAATGCGCGCCGGTCTACGGCCGGATGTTCCAGACCCCGTTCGCCGACCAGATCCGCAACGAGGGCGGGGTCGCCACCATGGCGGTCGGCAACATCTACGAGCCCGACCACGCCAATTCGATCCTCGCCGCCGGCCGCGCCGACCTCGTCGCCCTCGCCCGCCCCCACCTTGTCGACCCGATGTGGACCCTGCGCGCCGCCGCCGGCCACGGCTATCGCGGAGTCGCGGTGCCGCCCCAGTACCTCAACGGCATGGCCCAGCTCGCCCGCAATCTGGCGCGCGAACAGGAGCTCAAGGCGTGAGGCTCGCCGGCCACCACGCCTTCATCACCGGCGGGGGCACCGGCATCGGCGCCGCCATCGCCCGGGCGCTCGGCGCCGAGGGCGCGCGCCTCACCCTGGTCGGGCGCCGCCGCGAGCCGCTGGAGGAAGTGGCGGAGCAGCTTTGCGTTCCTGCGAAAGCAGGAACCCAGCCCGCTCCTGAGCTCCTGCTTTCGCGGGAGCACGTTCTGGTCGCCCCCGCCGACGTCACCGACCGCGCGCAGGTCGACCGCGCCTTCGCCCTCGCCCGAGCGGCGCAGGGGCCGATCACCCTCCTCGTCAACAATGCCGGAGCGGCGAAGGGCGTGCCGTTCGCGACGGTCACGCCGGACCTCTGGCGCGACATGCTCGCGGTCAACCTCGACGCCGTCTTCCACTGCTGCCAGGCGGCGCTCCCCGACCTGCTCGCCGCCGAGCGCGGGCGGATCGTCACCGTCGCGTCGATGGCCGGTCTCTACGGCTTCGCTTACGCCTCGCCCTATATCGCCGCCAAGCACGGCGCCGTCGGCCTCACCCGCGCCCTCGCCGCCGAATATGCGGGCACGAACATGCGCGTAAACGCGGTCTGTCCCGGCTTCGTCGACACCGACATGACCGTCCGCTCCGTCGCGACCATCACCGCCAGGACCGGGCGAAGCGAGGACGAGGCGCGGGCCGAGCTCGCTCGCCTCAACCCCTCCGGGCGGCTGATCGCGCCGGAGGAGGTGGCGGAGGCGGTGCTTGACCTCATCGTCTCGGAACGGAACGGTGAGGCCGTGGAGATCGCATGAACCCCAAGACCTTCGAACCCGCTCATTTCCGCTGGGATTTCGCCGACGGCGTGGCAACGGTCATTCTCAGCCGGCCGGAGCGGAAGAACCCGCTCACGTTCGAAAGCTATGCCGAGCTTCGCGACACCTTCCGCGACCTTGCCTACGCCGGCGAGGTCAAGGCGGTGGTGGTCGCCGGCGCCGGCGGCAATTTCAGCTCGGGCGGCGACGTCCACGAGATCATCGGACCGCTGACGCAAATGGACATTCCCGGCCTGCTCGCCTTCACGCGCATGACCGGCGATCTCGTCAAGGCGATGCGCGCCTGCCCGCAGCCGATCGTCGCGGCGGTGGACGGAATCTGCGCCGGTGCCGGCGCGATCCTTGCGATGGCCTCCGATCTGCGCTTCGTCACGCCCGCCGCGAAGACCGCCTTCCTGTTCACCCGGGTCGGCCTCGCCGGCTGCGACATGGGCGCCTGCGCGATCCTGCCGCGCATCGTCGGCCAGGGCCGCGCCGCCGATTTGCTCTACACCGGCCGCTTCATGACCGCCGAGGAGGGGCTGGGCTGGGGCTTCTTCAACCGGATCGTCGAGCCCGAGCGGCTGCTCGATGAAGCCTATGCCCTCGCCCGCGAGCTGGCCGGCGGCCCGACCTTCGCCCATGGCATCACCAAGACCCAGCTCAACCAGGAATGGAACGTCAGCCTCGAGACCGCGATCGAGATGGAGGCCCAGGCCCAGGCGATCTGCATGGCCACGAACGACTTCCGCCGCGCCTTCGAAGCCTTCGCCGCCAAGCGAACGCCGGAGTTCAAGGGTGACTGACGGTCCCTCACCCTGGCGCTTCGCGCCTGTCCCTCTCCCCTGCAGGGAGAGGGGAGTAGATAGACCGACCCGCATTAACCCCTCTCCCTCAAGGGGAGAGGGAGGGGCCCAAGCCGCCAGGCTTGGGAGGGTGAGGGCATGAAGGACCAACTCGACTGGCCGTTCTTCGACGACCGCCACCGCGCGCTGGCGGACAAGCTGGAGCGCTGGTGCCAGGCCAATCTCACCGACGAAGAACCCGCCGACGTCGATGCCGCCTGCCGCTCGCTGGTGGGACAGCTCGGCGGAGCGGGATGGCTCCAGCATTGCGTTCCCGACGAGGAAGGCCGGCTCGACGTCCGCTCGCTGTGTCTGATCCGCGAGACCCTGGCCCGCCACAATGGCCTCGCCGATTTCGCCTTCGCCATGCAGGGTCTCGGCTCCGGCACGATCGCTCTGTTCGGCACCCCGGAGCAGAAGGCCGCGATCCTCCCCGCCGTGGCGCGGGGGGAGAAGATCGCCGCCTTCGCGCTGACCGAGCCCGAGTCCGGATCCGACGTCGCCGCGATCGCCACCCGCGCCGCGCCGCGCGACGGCGGCTGGGTGCTGAACGGCGAGAAGGCGTTCATCTCCAACGGCGGAATCGCCGATTTCTACGTTGTCTTCGCCCGTACCGGCGAGGCGCCGGGATCCAAGGGTCTGTCCGCCTTCCTCGTCGAGCGCGGCACCGCCGGCCTCGACGATAGCGAGCGCACCGAGGTGATCGCCCCTCACCCGCTGGCGACTCTTACCTTCCGCGACCTGCATCTGCCCGCCTCGGCACTGATCGGCGAGCGCGGCCGCGGCTTCCAGCAGGCGATGGCGACTCTCGACGTCTTCCGAACTACGGTCGGCGCCGCGGCGCTCGGTTTCGCCAGGCGCGCGCTCGCCGAGGCGACCGGCCGCGCCCTCTCCCGCCGACTCGGCGCCGGCACCCTGGCCGACAATCCCGTCACCCAGTCGAAGCTCGCCGAGATGGTGCTCGACGTGGAAACGTCCGCCTTGCTCGTCTACCGAAGCGCCTGGCTGAGGGACGTGATGGGCCGCCGCAACAGCCGCGAGGCGGCGCTCGCCAAGCTCCACGCCACCGAGGCCGCGCAATCGGTGATCGACAAGGCGGTCCAGATGTTCGGCGGGCTCGGAGTCACCAGAGGCGTGCCGGTCGAGCGGCTCTACCGCGAGATCCGCGCGCTGCGCATCTACGAAGGGGCCTCGGAAGTGCAGAAGCTGGTCATCGCCCGCCACCATCTCGCGGTGCACGGCGAATGAAGACACTCCTGCCACCCGGCTGGCCCCGCCCCAAAGGCTATTCGAACGGGATTTCCGCGCGCGGCCGGACGATCTTCACCGCCGGCGTGATCGGCTGGGATGAGGACGAGCGGATCGTCGCCCCGGACCTTCCCGGCCAGCTCCGCCAGGTGCTTCTCAACATCCGCGCCATCCTCGCCGAGGACAATGCCGGACCCGAACATATCGTCCGGATGACCTGGTACGTCGTCGGCCTCGACGAGTACCGCGTCGGCCTTAAGGAGATCGGGGCGGTCTGGAAGGAAGTCATGGGCCGCATTTATCCGGCGATGGCGGTGGTCGGCGTGTCCGGGCTGGTCGAGCCCGAAGCCCGAATCGAGATCGAGGCGATTGCGATGGTGCCGAACTGATGCGCTCGGCGCATGTCGACACGTTCGTCCGAGACCGGCTGCCGCCGCTCGATGCGCAGCCAGAATTCCTCTTCGACCTGCCCGAACTCGATTATCCCGAACGGCTGAACGGCGCCGTCGAGTTGATCGGCAGCGGGGCGGCCGACGCGCTCGCGGTGACCAACGACGCCGGCGCCTGGACCTACGGCGAGATGCGCGAGCTCTCGGACCGGATCGCCCGACTGCTGGTCGAGGAGGAAGGGTTGGTGCCCGGCAACCGGGTGCTGCTGCGCGGGCCCAATGGCGCGATGCTGTTCGCCGCCTGGCTCGGCGTGCTCAAGGCCGGCGGGATCCTCGTCACTACCATGCCGCTGCTCCGCTCCGGCGAGGTCGCGACCCTGGTCGAGCGGGCGCGGGTGCACCACGCGATCGTCGACGAACGCTGCCTCGACGATTTCATGGCCGCGGCGGACTCGACCGGCCTGATCCGTTCCTTGCTCGTCTATCGGGGCGATCTCGGCGGCGGGCCGCTCGAGGCCCGGCTCGAACGGGTCGCGCCCGGCTTCGCGCCGTGCGACGCCCACCGCGACGACGTGGCGATGATCGCCTTCACCTCGGGCACCACCGGTACGCCCAAGGGCTGCGTCCAGTATCACCGCGACCTGCTCGCCCCGGCCGACAGCTTCGCCCGCCACCTGCTGATGCCTCAGCCCGGCGAGCGCTGGGCCTGCTCCGCCCCGATCGCCTTCACCTTCGGCCTCGGCATGATCCTCCTCTTCCCCTGGCGTTTCGGCGGCACAGCGATCACCATCGAACAGCCGGGGCCGAAGGCGCTGCTCGAAGCCGTGGCGAAGCACCGCGTCAACCGCCTCGCCACCGCCCCCACCGCCTACAAGGCGATGCTCCCGCTGCTTCCCGAGCACGACATCGCCTCGCTCGCGCATTGCGTCTCGGCGGGAGAGCATCTTCCCGCCGCCACCTGGCAGGCGTGGAAGGACGCGACCGGGATCGCCATCGTCGACGGCATCGGCGCAACCGAGATGATGCACATCTTCATTTCCGCGGCCGGCGACGAGATCCGACCGGGCGCGACCGGCAAGGCAGTGCCCGGCTATCGCGCCTGCGTGCTCGGCGACGGCGGCAAGCCCCTCCCTTCCGGAACCGGCCGCCTCGCCGTCAGGGGGCCGACCGGCTGCCGCTATTTCGACGACCCGCGGCAGGCCGACTATGTCCAGGGCGGCTGGAACGTCACCGGCGACACCTACCGGCAGGACGAAGAGGGCTATTTCTGGTTCGTCGCCCGTTCCGACGACATGATCGTCTCGGCGGGCTACAACATCGCCGCGCCGGAGGTGGAGAACGCGCTCTACGCGCACCCTGCGGTCCACGAATGCGC
Source organism: Sphingomonadales bacterium (assembly GCA_034668385.1). GTDB lineage: Bacteria > Pseudomonadota > Alphaproteobacteria > Sphingomonadales > Sphingomonadaceae > Allosphingosinicella. Next base: position 5,626 of record JAXDPL010000275.1, read on the forward strand.
GGTCGTCGGCGTGCCGTGCGACGCGCGCGGGCGCAAGGTGAAGGCGTTCGTCGTGCTCGCGCCCGGCCATGACGCCGGCGAGGCTATGGCCCGCGCGCTCCAGGAGCACGTCAAGGCGCAGATCGCGCCCTACAAATATCCGCGCGAAGTCGAGTTCGTCGCAGCCTTGCCCAAGACCGCAACCGGCAAGCTGCAGCGCTTCCAGCTTCGCCGCTAGCAGGCCTGCTTTTCGGGCGGCGCGGCGACGCCGGGGAGCGCCCTGCGGACGCCCTCGAGGCATTTCGGCTGGGCGGCGGCCGGAGCGGCGGCGGCCGGTGCGTCGACGGCCGCCGCATGCCGGCCGAGCGAGGCCTGAGGCTTTTCGGGAAGGCCGGAAAGCGCCCAGTGCGTGGTCGAGGAAGGCTGCGTGATCTGCGCCATTGCGCTGCTGGTCGCGGCCTGGGGAGTCATGGGCTCGTAGCGGCGCAAGACGGCGCGCTGGAAGCTGTCGATGCTGCCCTGCGCCGGCTTCGCGCCGGGCTTCAGCGGCGCATCGCCGTTCGCCGCCGCCGCCGCCAGCGCCGCCGCCTGCGCGTCGACCGTCTCGGGCACGACGTCGGTCGCATTGGCCAGCGTCGAGGGATCGGACGTGAGGCTGCGCATCAGGGCGATCTGCGGCTCGGTGCCGGTCGCGCCGAAGCGGAAGGCCGGCGGCCGGCCCCAGCCGCCTTCCCAGCGGTAGAAGATGTGGGCGCCGACATTGGCGAGCTTGACCAGAGTGCCGCTCCAATAAGGCACGACATAATTGGCATGATAATGGGTCGCCCAGCCGACCGGCGCATAGACCTTGCCCGCCAGCGCCTCCTCCGCGACCATCCGCGCCCGGGTCCAGAGACCCGGCGCCGGCGCCCGGCCGAGCGCTCCGTCGCAGGTGAACGTGAACTGGCAGCCGGTCGCTCGTTCGGAGCCCTGGAAGACGACTCCGCAGACGCTCTTCGGGAAGGCGGGATGGCGCACCCGGTTGAGCACGACCTGCGCCACGGCCCGCTGGCCGTCGGCCGATTCGACCGCCGCCTCGTAATAGATCGCCGCGGTCAGGCATTCGAGCGCGCGAGTGCGGTCCGCCGGAGTGGCGAAGGCGGTCCGGAACGGGCGCGCCGCCGGATTGGGAAGGTCGGAGACGGGAATTGCGGCGTTCATCGCCACCGCGTCCTGCGGGGTCACGTCCTCGCGGAAGCGCAGCGGCTCGGGCGCCGGCGGCGTGCCGAGCCCGGGGATGACCAGCGGACTGCCCGGCGCCGGCACGTTGGCGCGGGCGACGGTGACCGGCTGCAGCGAGGTCACGCTGAGCGCGGCGACGAGGTAGAGGCCGAGCGTGGTGATGAGGACGAGCGAGCTCAGCCACTGCTTGCCGCGCGGCAGACGGGGCAGCCGCGGCAGTCGGAAGCTCGGCATCGTCAGGCTCAACCCAGGCATCAACCACTCCGAAAAAGGCCGAGCCCCTTAGGCGAGGCCGCCGCGTCCCGCAACCGCAGGATCCTGGAACGCGCCGCGAGCCGGAAGGCGCGCGCGGCGGAAGGAACGCGCCTCATCGAGGCGGCGGCTCCTTAGCAAAAATGGGGACGAAGGGCAATTTTTCAAGCTTTTCCGCCATTTTCACCGGCCGGGTAGCGAGCCCGGAAGGTAGCGGCGAAGGCGGCGAGCCGCCTCTCGGCGATGGCGACGCGCAGGTCCGCCATCAGCGCCTGGTAGAAGAAGAGGTTGTGCTCGGTCATCAGCATCGCGCCCAGTATCTCGCCGGACCGGACGAGATGGTGGAGATAGGCGCGCGACCAGGCGGCGCAGACCGGGCAGGCGCAATCGGGATCGAGCGGCCCCTGGTCCTCGGCGAAGCGCGCGTTGCGCAGGTTGATCGGTCCGTCGCGGGTGAAGGCCTGGCCGGTGCGGCCCGAGCGCGTGGGAAGGACGCAGTCGAACATGTCGATGCCCCGCTCGACCGCGCCGACGATGTCGTCCGGCTTGCCGACCCCCATCAAATAGCGCGGCGCTTCGCCGGGGAGCTGGCCGGCGGCGAAATCGAGGCAGTCGAACATCGCCGCCTGCCCCTCCCCCACCGCGAGGCCGCCGACCGCGTAGCCGTCGAAGCCGATATCGGTCAGCGCCTCCGCCGAAGTCCGGCGCAAACCTTCGTCGAGCGCCCCCTGCTGGATGCCGAACAGGGCGGCCCCCTCGACGTGCCCGCCGCCGGCGTCGAACGCCGCGCGCGAGCGCCTTGCCCAGCGCATCGACCGCTCCATAGCCGCCGCCTGCTCCCCTCGCGGGGCGGTGGTGGGGACGAGCTGGTCGAAAGCCATCACGATGTCGGAGCCGAGCAGGCGCTGGATCTCGATCGAGCGCTCGGGCGAGAGCATGTGCTTCGTGCCGTCGAGATGGCTTCGGAAGGTCACGCCCTCCTCGCTGACCTTGGCGAGCTCGGTGAGGCTCATCACCTGGTAGCCGCCGCTGTCGGTCAGGATCGGCCGCTCCCAGCCCATGAAATTGTGGAGGCCGCCAAGCCGCGCGACCCGTTCCGCCCCGGGACGGAGCATGAGGTGATAGGTGTTGCCGAGGAGGATGTCGGCGCCGGCGGCGCGGACGTCGGCCGGCTTCATCGCCTTGACCGTCGCGGCGGTGCCGACCGGCATGAAGGCGGGCGTGCGGATCTCGCCCCGCCGCATCGCGATGAGGCCGGTGCGGGCGGCGCCGTCGGTCGCGGCGATCGAGAAGGCGAAGCGGGGCCGGGAGTCCATCAGCAGCCCCCTAGCCCGGCGCCGCGAGCCCGCAAAGCGCTCGACATCGGATGCGAACGGCGCGATGGCGTCCGTCCCCCTCGAGGAGACGAGACATGGCCAAGGGACAAGTTCGCGGCAACAAGGAAGCCAGGAAGCCTAAGAAGGAAGTGAAGAAAACGATCGCGGCCAATCCTTCCACCAAGGGCACGGCGCCGAAAGGCTGATGGCCGAGCCTTTCGCCCGACACCGCCAGCCGTGGAAGCAGGAGGAGATCCAGAAGCTCCACCTGCTCGCCGGCAAGGACATGTCGCTGCGGGCGATCGCCAGGGCATTGACCCGAACCGAGGAGTCGGTGAAGGACCGCGCCAGACTGGACGGGCTGAAGATCAGCAAGCTGCGCTGACCCGAGGGCCCGCCGCAGCGAGGACTTGCCCTTATGGCCGACACGCCCCCCGACCGACTCTCGCTCGACCCGCGCAGCCCGCATTTCGACGGCGACACCTTGCGTCGCGGGGTCGGCATCCGCTTCCGCGGCCGCGACCGCCACGACGTCGAGGAGTACA
>JAXDPL010000276.1:0-3585 GCA_034668385.1 Sphingomonadales bacterium
CCAGGGTGGTGATCTCGAGCCGCAAGGCGGAAGCGTGCCAGGAGGCCGCCGACGCGATCAACGCCATGCACCCGGACTCCGCCATCGTCGTCCCCGCGAGCATCTCGTCGAAGGACCAGCTGCAGAACCTCGTCGGCGAGACCCGGGCCCAACTCGGCCGCATCGACGTCCTCGTCTGCAACGCCGCCTCAAACCCCTATTACGGGCCGATGGGCGGCATCTCCGACGACCAGTTCCGCAAGATCCTCGAGAACAACGTCATCGCCAACCACTGGCTGATCCAGATGGTCGCGCCCGAGATGATCGCGCGCCGCTCGGGCTCGATCATCATCGTCAGCTCGATCGGCGGCCTCAAGGCCTCGGCGGTGATCGGCGCCTACAACATCTCCAAGGCCGCCGACTTCCAGCTCGCCCGCAACCTCGCCGCCGAATTCGGCCCCCACCAGGTCCGGGTCAATTGCATCGCCCCCGGCCTGATCCGCACCGATTTCGCCCGCGCCCTCTGGGAGAATCCGGCCACCCTCAAGGCCGTCACCGCCCACACCCCCCTCCAGCGCATCGGCGAGCCCGAGGAGATCGCCGGCGCCGCGGTCTATTTGGCGTCGGACGCCTCGACCTTCGTCACCGGTCAGGCCCTCGTCGTCGACGGCGGCTCGACGACTGGCGTGGGGCTATAGCCCCTCTCCCAGGGGGAGAGGGGATTAGGAGCAAGTCATGACCCAAAGGATCAAAGGCAAGATCGCCATCGTCACCGGGGCGGCGTCAGGGATCGGCAAGGCGACGGCGGCCCTTTTCCGCGCCGAAGGCGCCACCGTAATCGCCGCCGACCGGGCCGAGGCCGACGGCGTCGTCGCCGCCGACGCGGGCTCGGAGGAGGACGTGAAGCGCCTCGTCGAGCGCGCGGTTCGCGACCATGGCGGCCTCGACGTCTTCTTCGCCAATGCCGGCATTTCGGGCGGCCTCGCCTCGATCTTCGAGCAGAGCCCCGAGGATTGGCAGGAGATCTTGCGCGTGAACCTGATAGGCCCGTTTCTCGCGGTCAAGCATGCCGCTCCGGCGATGAAGGACAGAGGCGGCGGCTCGATAATCTGCACCGCCTCGGTCGCCGGGATCCGCGCCGGCGCGGGCGGCCCGGCTTATTCGGCGTCGAAGGCGGGGGTGATCAACCTGGTCAAGGTCGCCGCCGTCCAGCTCGCCGGCGCCAACATAAGGGTCAACGCCATCTGCCCCGGCCTGATCGAAACCGGAATGACCCAGGGCATCTACGAGAATGCCCGCGCCGCCGGCCGCGAGGCGATGATCGGCCAGCTCAATCCGCTCAAGCGCGGCGGCGAGCCGGACGAGATCGCCCGCGCCGCCCTCTTCCTCGCCTCGGACGACAGCGCCTACGTCAACGGCCATGCCTTGGTCGTCGACGGCGGCCTCTCCTGCTCCCACCCCTTCTACCGCCAGGAATATGGCCGGACGGCGTTTTGAGAGCCGGCCCTTCGATACGCGGTTCGACAAGCTCACCGGCTACTCAGGGTGAGCGGTTTAGCTTTCTCCGTTCATCCTGAGTTGGGCCTGAGCCTGGCGAAGGCCCGTATCCAAGGACGCCCCACTCCAAGCGTTTCACCCACCTTTGCCTCGCCCACTCGCGGAACAGCCGGTCCGCGCGCGCCCGCGCGGCGCTCCCCGGCCGAAGCGCATCGTAGCGCGCGCTCGGCCCGCGATCCCCGAACCTAACCTCCTCGGTCTCGAAGTCGAAGGTCGTGAACACGCCGCCCGCCTCGACGATGCCGATCGCCGCCGGCGTGTCGAGGCTGCCGATATGCTGGAAGACCGGGTGCGCCTCGCCCTCTGGCACCCCCGCGCCCAGCGCGCGAAGGAGGATCGCCCGGTAATCGTCCAGCCCCACCGGCCCGGCGGGCAGCGCCACGCCCTTGGCGCTGAGGATCAAAGGCACCCGAGTCTGCTCGCGGTTGATGACGTGGCCGTGGCCCAGGAAGCCGTCGTCGAACAGGCTCTCGCCATGGTCGGCCGTCACGACGAGCAAGGTGTCGTCCCACACGCCCAGCCGCTTCAGCCGCTCGATCAGTCGCCCGATCAGCCAGTCGTCATAGGCGACCGCGTTCCAGTAGGTCAGCGCCGTCCAGCCCCGATTCGCCGCCTTGATCTCGCCGCGCGGGATCGGCGCTCCGGGCAGAAGCCGCGGCATGCCGGGGTGCGAATAAGGGAAATGCGCCTCCTGGAAGTTCCAGTAGAGGAAGGTGGGTTGCCGCCACCCCGTCGGATCGCCCATCGTCCGGTCGAACGCGGCGAGCAGCTTGCGGCCGTCGACCAGCAGCGAGCCCTTGGCGGCGAAATCGAACGCCCGCTGGTTCTTCAGAATCTCGGCGTCGACGAATACATCCGCGCTCGCCTTCATCCCGACCACCGCGGAGATGTCGCCGAAGCTCTCCGGCTGGCCCGAGAACACGCCGATCCGGTAGCCGTTCGCCTTGAGGTCGCGGAACAGCGAGGGAGTCCCCGGCGCGGGATCGAGCCGGCCCGAGAACAGGCTCTTCAGCGACGCGGTGGTGAAACCGACATGGCTATAGGCCTCGCGCGCCGCGCTTCCTCCGGCCGCCAGCGCGTTCAGAACCGGGGTGACCGGCCGGCCCCCGACCACCCGCCCGATCGCATCGGCCCGCGTGCTCTCGAGCACGACGAGCACCAGATGCTTAGGATGGGCCGGCAGCCGGACCGCCGCCCGGTCCGGCGTGGGGCCCGTGAAGTGGAAATCCCCCGCCACGCCGTCCTGATCGATGCCGTCGTCCGGAACGTCGAGCGCATAGGGATGGCGGCTCGAATCGAACGGCGCGGTGTCGAGCTTCGGGGTGAACCACGAATAGCCGTCGCGGTCGAAGTCGCTCGCCTCGGACAGCGCGTCGTTGGCGAGGCCGAAGGCGGTGAACCGCGCCAGCGCGTATCGCACGTCCGGCGCCCGGTCCGCGGCGAAGGCGACGAAGGGCAAAGCGAGCGCCGGCCACAGCAAATGCCGCCACTTGAGCGGCGGCGCCTCCACCCGTTCCGGAAGCCAACGCCGGACCAGTCTCAGGCCGACGATCCACCCGAGCACGACCGCCGCCACGCCCAGCGCCGCCAGCCCCGCCTCGCTTCCGACGAACAGCAGGGCGTCGCCGAGGCTGCCCCCGCCGAGGTCGCGGATCAGCCCGAAGCTCAACGCGTCGCTGAAATAGGCCAGCACCTCGAACTTCGCGGCGAGCCACGCGACATAGCCCGCCACCGCGACGAGCAGGAAGTCGAGCGGCAGGATTGCGCTCTTCCGTCGCCTTTTGCCATGCGCCGCCCGAACGACCAGCCAGAGCAGCCCGATCAGCAGCGTGTGGGCGAGAAGGAGCGCGGGAAGGAACAAGACCCATTCCCCGGCCCCCCTCAGGACATGTGAGCTGCCGAACCCGCCCCCGAACACCCCGTACTTCCGCTCGACCAGCGCCCCCTCCACCGCCAGCGTCGCCCCAAAGGCAAGCGCCAGCGGCCACCATCGTCGAAGGGCGGCAAATCGAAGCATCCCCCCTCTCTAGCCGCGGCGCATTGAAGAAG
>JAXDPL010000277.1:0-16087 GCA_034668385.1 Sphingomonadales bacterium
TGATGTGGTGCGGTCGAGAAGACTCGAACTTCCACGGCCTTTCGGCCACAGCGACCTCAACGCTGCGCGTCTACCAGTTCCGCCACGACCGCACGTGAAACCCGCCGGAGAAGCCCGGCGCTGGCAGGAGCGGGGCCTCTAGCAAAGGGGGTTGGTGCGTGCAACGGGGACAGTCACTTTTCCAAACGGCCGTGACAGCATGGATCCATCCTACGGAAAAGTGACTGTCCCCTCCTCAATACAGGAACATCGGCATGCCTTCGACGCGCATCAGCTTGGCGCGGTAGGCGGCGGGGTCGTAGAGGCCGGTGACGTCGACCGACTTCATGCCCTGGAGCAATGTGTCGATCCGGACATGGTCGTAATTGCCGCCGGTGAGAGTCACCATCCGCCCCGATTCGCCGCGCGCCAGCAGCTGGACGGCGAGGCCGCCGAAGGCGAGGCCGACCATCCGGTCCATCGCGTCCGGTTCCCCCGCCCGCATCAGGTAAGCGAGCTCCTGGATGACGACGCCGCTGCCGAGCCGAGCGGTGATCGCCCGGCCGAGCCGCTGGCCGATGCCGAGCTCGCTCCGCTGGCTCGCCGGCTTCGAGCGTTCGCCGCCGTTCCCCGCCTCGCCCCGGATGGTCGCGCCTTCGGAGATCACGCACATGGCGTAGTTGGCCGGATTGCTCTTCTTGTCCCCGTCGAGCAGCGGCAGCAGCCGGTCGAGATCGGCCGGCACCTCGGCGATGATGGTGCGGTCGACCTGGGCGAGGAAGCCGGAGAGCAGGGCCGTCTCGCCGCTGCGCCGCCCGAACAATTCGATCACGCCGATCCGCTCGTGGCTCTCGACCGTCGTGCGCAGCGCGTTGATCGCCTCGACCGAGCGGCTGACCGCGGTCGAGAAGCCGATGCAATAATCGGTCCCGTAGACGTCGTTGTCCATCGTCTTGGGGATCGAGACGACCGGGAAGCCCTGCGCCGAGAGGTGGGCGGAGAAACGCAGCGTCCCGTCGCCGCCCAGAGTCACCATCGCGTCGATGCCGAGCGCTTCGAGCACTTCGAGCACATGCGCGGTCCGGTCGCCCGCCTGGAGCGTGCGCGGATCGGTGCGCGAGGTGTGGAGGATGGTGCCGCCCATCCGGTCGATGCCGCGCACGCCTTCGCGGGTGAGCGGGAGGCTGTTGGCGGCGACCGTCGCCGGATCGGCGGGGTCGATGGCGAGCACGCCCTCCCAGCCGCGGCGGAAGCCGGTCACCTCCCAGCCCAGATCGTCGGCGGAAAGGGTGATCGAGCGGATGCAGGGATTGAGCCCCGGAACGTCGCCCCCGCCGGTCAGGATTCCGATCCGCACCGCCCCCGCTTCGCCTCAGACCGCCGGGCCGAAGCCCAAATGAAGGCGCTTCGCCGCCGCCGGAACGTCCACTTCCGCGCTGTTGATCGTCGCGCTCTGCCCGGGCTGGAGCTCGGAGACGGGGGGCGAGATCGACCAGGCGTAGACCGTCTTGCCGGCCGCGTCGCGAAGCTCGGCGCGGATCGCGGGAACGTGCTGGACCGTCCGGGTCGGGTTCCAGATGCGGCCGGTGACGTTGAGGACGCTGTTGCCGCTCTCGAGCGGCTGGCGAGAAGCGGTGCCGGTGATTCCGAGCGGCGTCCCCTCGCCGATCAGGGCGAGGCTGCCGCCGAAGCCCGGAACCCCGAACCAGGAGATTGCGGCGGTGGCGGCCAGCATCAGCAAGGCGGCGGCGACGGCGACCATCGTCCAGATCCGCGCCGGGTTGCGCCGCGGCCGGAACGGCGGCTCGTGCGCGAAGGCGCCGAAATCCTGCGGCTCCTCGGCCGGCGCCGGGCCGAGGATGGCGCTGGACGGCGCCCGGCGCGCCGCTTCGGGCACGGCCGGAGGCGGCGGCGGCGGCGGCGGTGGAGGAGGGGGCGGCGGAGCGTGCCGCGGCGCGACGAACGAGGGGGGCGCGCGCTCCTCGGCCTGATCGGGCGGCGGGGCGCGCGGCGGCGGCGGCGGCTGGAACCAGCTGTGGCGGCACGAGGCGCAGCGCACCTGCCGGCCGGCTGCGCCGATCGCGCTGTCCGGCACCGCATAGCGAGTCTTGCAGGCAGGACAGCTGAGGATCATCGGCTACAAGACGCCTCGTTAACTTGGAACCCGAGACCAAGCACATTCGAGCCGCGGCATGCAAGCTTCGGCTGTGACAGGTTTACGCGCTGGCGCCGCCCATGCCATTGAGGGCGCGGCGCACGGCCCGGCGGAGGCGTAACTGAGCACGAGCGGAACGATCGTCCATTTCGATAATGTCGGCCTGCGCTACGGGACCGGCGCCGAGACCTTGTCGGACCTCTCTTTCTCCCTGCGTGAGGGAGGATTCTACTTCCTCACCGGCCCGTCGGGCGCCGGCAAGACCTCGCTTCTGAAGCTTCTTTACCTTGCCCAGCGGCCGAGCCGCGGCCTCATCCGGCTGTTCGGCGAGGACATCGTCACCATGCCGAGGAAGCGCCTGCCGGGCTTCCGGCGGCGGATCGGCGTGGTATTCCAGGATTTCCGGCTGGTCCCCCACCTCTCCGCCTACGACAATGTCGCCTTGCCGCTTCGCGTCGCCGGAGTGCCGGACCGCGACCTCGAAGGACCGGTCAAGGAGATGCTCGCCTGGGTCGGCCTCGGCCACCGCGCGACGGCCCGGCCGGCCACCCTCTCCGGCGGCGAGCAGCAGCGCGTCGCCATCGCCAGGGCGGTGATCGCCCGCCCCGAGCTGCTCGTCGCCGACGAGCCGACCGGCAATGTCGATCCGGAGATGGCCAAGCGCCTGCTCCATCTGTTCGACGGCCTGAACAAGCTCGGCACCACCGTCGTCGTCGCGACCCACGATCTCCATCTCATCTCGTCGATCGGCCGTTCCGAGATGCTTCGCCTCGATCGCGGCGAATTGCTCGATCCGACCGGCGCTCTGCGCCATCCGCCTCGCCGAGCCGACGCATGAAGGCCGGCGTGCGCAGGTTCGCCGCCGCCGACGCGCGGCTGCTGCCCGAGGGGCGGCTCGCAGGCCCGATGCCCTGGGTGCTGGCGATCATGATGTTCCTGACCCTGCTCGCCGCTGCCGCCGGCTTCGGCCTCGGCAGCGCCGCGCGATCCCTCAGCGCCGACGTCGGCAACCGCGCCACGGTGCAGATCGTCGAGGCCAATCCGGACCGGCGCGAGGCGCAGGCGCGCGCGGCCGTCGCCCTGCTCCAGCGCCTGCCCGGGGTCGAGGGGGTGCGCCGGATCGGCGATCAGGAGATGGCACGGCTGCTCGCGCCGTGGCTCGGCGAGGGCGGGCTCGGCGGCGACATACCGGTGCCGGCGATGATCGACGTCGATCTCAGTCCCGCCGCCTACGCCCAGCTCGACCGGCTGCGCGCTTCGGTCGAGACGGTCGCGCCTTCGGCCCGGGTGGACGACAATGGCCAGTGGCTGGCGCCGCTCGGGCGGTTGATGCGCGCGCTGCAATGGCTCGCCGCCGCTCTCGTCCTGCTGATGATCGGCGCGACCGCCGCCACCGTCGTCCTCGCGGCCCGGGCGGCCCTCGATACCCATCGCGCGACCATCGAGGTGCTCCATCTGATGGGGGCGACCGACGTTCAGGTGGCCCGGCTGTTCCAGCGCCGAATCGCGCTCGACGCCGCGTTCGGCGGCGGCGTCGGCCTGATCGCCGCGGCGGCGGTTCTGCTGCTGATCGGCAGCCGGGTCGCCGCGCTCGGCTCGGACCTGCTCGGCTCGGCCGAGATTCCGGCGGCCGCGTGGCTGATGCTCGTCGCCTTGCCGGTCTTCGGAATCCTGCTGGCGATGCTGGTGGCGCGCGCCGCCATCCTTCGCGCCTTGGGACGGATGCTGTGATCGCCCGCGCCCTGTCGTTCATGGCCCTCGTCTACCTGCTCGGCTACGCGCTGTTCGCGGTCGCCCTGCCGCGTCCCGCCGGAGACCAGGCGACCGATGCGATCGTCGTCCTGACCGGAGCGCCCGGGCGGATCGAGCGCGGTCTCGACCTGCTCGCCGCCGGAAAGGCGAAACGCCTGCTCGTCTCGGGCGTCGCCCGCACCGTGCGCCCGATCGATCTCGCCGCCCAATATCCGGACCGAGTCGCTCTGTTCCGCTGCTGCGTCGACCTCGGCCGGGAATCGGTCGACACGCGCTCCAATGCCGAAGAGGTGGCGCAATGGGTCAAGCGCCGCGGCTTCAGGACCGTCCGCCTCGTCACCACCGACTGGCACATGCGCCGCGCGCGCTTCGAGCTTTCCCGCCAGCTTCCGGACGGAGTCACCCTGGCCGGCGACGCGGTCGAGAGCAGCCCCAGCTTCCGCCAGCTGTTCATGGAATATAACAAATATCTGCTGCGCCGGGCGGCCGTGTTCGTCGGGCTCTAGATGCGCCTCGCGCGGTCGCTTCTCTTCGCCTTCGTCTTCTACGCCGCCACGAGCCTCTTCACCCTGGCGGGGGCGCTGGCCCTGCCGTTCGGACGAAAGGGCGTACGCGCCGTCGCCAATCGCTGGGCAGCCTTCCACCGGGCCTGCGCCGCCGGCTTGCTCGGAATTCGCGCCCGCCTCGAAGGGGAGGTGCCGCACGGGGCGGTTCTCGTCGCCGCCAAGCACCAGTCGATGTTCGAGACGCTGGACCTGGTCGTCGTCCTCGGCACGCCGCGGATCGTGATGAAGCGCGAGCTGGCGCGCATTCCGGTCTGGGGCTGGCTCGCCACCCGCTACGGGATGATCGCCGTCGACCGGTCCGGCGGCGCGGCGGCGCTCAGGCGCATGATGAAGGAAGGCGAACGGGCGCGAGCCGAAGGGCGGCCTGTCGTGATCTTCCCCGAAGGCACCCGAGTCGCGCCTGGCGAAGCGCCGCCGCTGCAGCCGGGCTTCGCCGGCCTCTATCGGGCCTTGGGCCTGCCGGTTGTGCCCCTCGCGCTCGACAGCGGCCGGCTGTGGCCGAGGCGAAGCTTCGTCAAGAGCCCCGGCATGGTGACCATGCGCTTCGGAGCGCCGATCCCGCCCGGCCTTCCCCGCCGCGAGATCGAGGCGCGGGTGCATGCCGCGATCAACGCGCTGGAAGCCTAGCCCACCCAGCGCACCGAGCGGCCGTGGGGGTGGCAATAAGCGAGCAGCCGCTCCTCGCCGCCCGGCCAGGTCGTGAGCCGCAGAGTGATCTTCTCGTCGCGGTCGTCGAACTCGTAGCGCAGCCAGGCGAGCGGCCGGTCCGGTGCGGCCGCCGCTCCGGCCCGTTCCAGGTCGGTCGCGATCCGCGCCTTCGTCTGGGCCGGGAAATATTGGAAGGCGATCGAGTGCAGAACGACCCGGACCGTGCCGGGGAGTTGCGGCTCGCCGAGCCGGGTCGCCAGCCACTTGGCGGCGTCTCCCCGGTCGACCGGCGGCGGGTTGCGCGCGGCGATCGCCAGCGCCGCCTCGAGCTGCGCCAGCCGCGCCTGCTGGTCCGGCCAGACATAGGCGAGCAGGCGCTCGCCGTCGCGCCGCGGATCGAGCGGGTTCAAGTCGACTCCGCGGCGCGTGGCGATCGTCACCCGCGCATCGGGCGGCGGCCGGCCCTTCCATTCGGGCCGAAGGAAGATCGGCGAGGCGGCGTCGCCGGCGAGCCGTCCGCCGAGATCGTAGCCATAATGGTCGAGGAGCAGGTTCAGGCCGGCGCTGGCGCCGAGCTCCAGCAGCGCCATCGATCCCGCGAAGCGCTCCCCAATGGCGAGCAGGCCGGCCATCAATACCGCCGAGCGGCCGACCTCGTTGGTCTGCGGCGCGCTGTCGAGCCAGGCGAGCAAAGCGGGATCGGCGAGCACCGGGCGGAGCAGGTCCCAGAATCTCTCCTCGTCCGGCAGGGCGTGGGGCGGATAGGCGGCGGCCAGAGCCGGCGCATCGCCGCGTCGGACCAGCGCGTGCAGGCCGCCGGCGAGGCGGAGCGGGAGCGCGTCGCCGAACGCGTCGGCGGTTCCCGGCCAGTCCAGCACGCGTCGCCCGACTTCGGTCGAGCGGTCAAGCCGCCGGCCGAGCAGGCCGCAAAGCCGGATCATGAAAAGCGAGCCGAGCTTCTCCGCCCACATCGCCTGACGCGCGAACGCCGCTCGGACCGCGGCCTCGCCCGCCTCAGTCGCGGAGGCGGGCACCGGCCTTCGCGGCGGCGGCGACGATCCGGTCGGAGATCGCCTTTAGTTCCTCGTCGGTGAAGCTCTTCTCGCTCGGCTGCAGAAACACTTCCAGAGCGAGCGATTTCAGGCCCTCCGGCACCCCGGCGCCGGTGAAGACGTCGAACAGATGAACCTCGGCGATCGCCGGGCGGTCGGCGCCGCGCACGGCCCGGAGCAGAGCGTCGGCCGCCGTGTCGGCAGGCACGAGGAAGGCGAAGTCGCGCTTCACGGCCTGGAGGGCCGGCGGCGCGTAGGCGTCGCGCCGGTGCCCGCTCGACCGCTTGGGCGGCAGCGCGTCGAGGTAGATTTCCGCCGCCGCCGCCGGCCCGTCCAGGTCGAAGGCCTTGAGCGTCGCCGGGTGCAGCTCGCCGAACTCGGCGAGGACGGTCTTGGGCCCGAGGCAGAGGCGCGCCGAGCGGCCTGGATGGTAGACGGGAGAGGCGCCGTCCAGCGCCTGCAGATTGCCGACCGGGGCGCCGGCCGCCTGGAGGATGGCGAGCGCTTCCGCCTTGGCGTCAAAGGCGTCGAAGGCCCGCGCCCGGCCGCTCCGCCAGTCGCGCCCCTCCCGCTCGCCGGCGAGGACCAGGCCGAGGGTCGGCCGCTCGCCTTCCGCCAGATAGCGTCGGCCCAGCTCGAACAGCCGTACGCTGTCGGCGCCGCGAGCGATGTTGCGCCGCGCCGCCGAGAGCAGGCCCGGCAGCAGCGATGGCCGCATCGCCTTCAATTCCTCGCTGATCGGGTTGTCGAGCACCCAGGCCGAGCCTCCGAACGGCGCCGCCTCGGCTTCCGAGACGAAGCTCCAGGTCACCGCCTCGTTGAGCCCGCGCGCGGCGGCGGTCCGCCTTGCCTTGCGCTCGATCAATTGCTCCGGAGTCGCCGTCGGCCGGGCGACGCCCGGTGCCCTCGGCAGCGGCGTCGCCGGCACCTGGTCGTAGCCGTGGATCCGGGCGACCTCCTCGACCAGGTCCGCCTCGCCGTCGACGTCGCGCCGCCACGACGGGACGGTGACGCGCCACGGCTCGCCTTCCTCCACCTCGAAGCCGAGACGCGCGAGTATCGCCTTCTGCCGAGCCTCGGGGACGTCCACTCCGGCCAGAGCGAGAGCCCGCGCCGGCCGGTAGCCGACGACCTTGTCGGGATCGGGCGGAGCGCCGGCGCGGACGGTCTCGGAGGCCTCGCCGCCCGCAAGCTCGATCGCCATCGCCGTCGCCAGAGCGAGGCCGGTCTCGACGAAGGCCGGGTCGACGCCGCGCTCGAACCGGGCCCGGGCGTCCGACACGATGCCGAGCTTCTGGCCGGCGAGCGCAATCCGCTCCGGCTCGAAATAGGCGCATTCGATGAGGATGTCGGTGGTCGCCTCGGTCACGCCGGAATGCTCGCCGCCCATGATTCCGCCGATGTCGTGGACGCCTTCGTCGTCGGCGATCACGGTCATGGTCGGATCGAGCGCATAGGTTTTCCCGTTGAGCGCCAGCACTTCCTCGCCGTCGCGGGCGCGGCGGGCGACGATCGCGCCCTTCAGCCGGGCCAGGTCGTAGACGTGGAGCGGCCGGCCGTAGGAGAGGGTGATGTAGTTGGTCATGTCGACCAGGGCGCTGATCGGTCTTTGGCCCACCGCCTTCAGCCTTTGCTGGAGCCATTGCGGCGAAGGCCCGTTGCGTACCCCCCGGATCGCGCGGCCGTAGAAAGCCGGGCAGCCCTCCGGATCGTCCGTGCGGATCTCGACCGGGCAGGGGAAGGCGGCGGCGATCTCCCTCACCTCGACCGGCTTCAGAGTGCCGAGGCCGGCGGCGGCGAGGTCGCGGGCGATGCCGTGGACGCCCATGCAATCCTGCCTATTGGGGGTCACCGCCACCTCGATCACCGGATCGTCGAGACCCGCCCAGGGCGCGAAGGCGGCGCCGACCGGCGCATCGGCCGGCAGCTCGATGATCCCGTCATGCTCGTCGCCAAGCTCGAGCTCGCGCACCGAGCACATCATGCCGCGGCTCTCGACGCCGCGGATCGCCGCCACCTTCAAGGTGAGGTCGCTGCCCGGCACGTAGGCGCCCGGCGCTCCGAACACCCCGACCAGCCCGGCCCGCGCGTTGGGCGCCCCGCATACCACCTGGACCGGCTCGCCGGTGCCGACGTCGACGGTGAGGACCTGCAATTTGTCCGCCTGCGGGTGCCGCTCGGCGGTCAGCACCTTGGCGATCGTGAACGGCGCAAGCTTCTCGGCCGGATTCTCGACCCCCTCCACCTCCAGCCCGATCGCCGTCAGCGTCTCGACGATGGCGTCGAGCGAGGCCTCGGTGTCGAGATGCTCCTTCAGCCAGGACAGGGTGAGCTTCACGCCCCCACCCCCTTGGCCTTGAGAACCGTTCGCCCCGAGCGAAGTCGAGGGGCCCTATCGAGCGAAGTCGAGATTTGTAGCCTCGGCTGCGCTCGGCGGGGTGTCTCGACTTCGGCCTCCGGCCGAAGTTCATCCTGAGCGACGCCGGCAGGCGGCGTCGAAGGGCTCGACACGAACGGATTGCCGGCCCCCCTCACGCCCCCACCCCTCCCGACAGCGTGGGCACGTCGAGGGCGGAGAAGCCGTAATGCCTCAGCCACCTCAAGTCGCCGTCGAAGAAGGCGCGCAGATCGTCCATCCCGTATTTGAGCATCGCCAGCCGGTCGATTCCGCAGCCGAAGGCGAAGCCCTGCCACTCGTCCGGGTCGAGCCCGCAGGCGCGCAGAACGCGCGGGTGGACCATCCCGGAGCCGAGCAGCTCCATCCAGCCGTCGGTGCCGCCGAGCACTCGGCGTCCCTTCACGATCGAATAGCCGACGTCGACCTCGGCGGAGGGCTCGGTGAACGGGAAGTAGGAGGGGCGCATCCTCAGCACGATGTCGTCGCGCTCGAAAAACGCCTTGAGGAAGGTTTCGAGCGTCCATTTGAGGTGGCCGAGCGTGATCCCGCGGTCGATCACCAGCCCCTCGACCT
This sequence comes from Sphingomonadales bacterium, assembly GCA_034668385.1. Taxonomy (GTDB): domain Bacteria; phylum Pseudomonadota; class Alphaproteobacteria; order Sphingomonadales; family Sphingomonadaceae; genus Allosphingosinicella. Next base: position 9,124 of record JAXDPL010000277.1, read on the forward strand.
GGTGGAACATCGGCGTGTGGGTCGCGTCGCTGTCGGAGCGGTAGGTGCGGCCCGGAGCGATGACGTAGAGCGGCGGCTTCCGGGTCTGCATGGTGCGGATCTGCACCGGCGACGTGTGGGTACGCAGCAGCATCCGCAGCGGGTCGCCGCCGGCGAAGCCCGGGTCGAGGCCGGCCTGCTCGGCGGTGCGGTTCCGCTCCGCCGGGAAATAGAAACTGTCGTGCATCGCCCGCGCCGGGTGGCTCTCGGGGATGTTGAGCGCGGTGAAGTTGCGCCAGTCGTCCTCGATCTCGGGCCCGGTGGCGACCGAGAAGCCCAGATCGGCGAAAATCTCGGCCAACTCGTCGAGCACCTGGCTGACCGGGTGGACCGTGCCGCGCGGTCCGGCGCCGACCGGCAGGGTCATGTCGAGCGTCTCGGTGGCGAGCCGCCGGTCGAGCGCCTCCGCCTCCAGCGCGGTCCGGCGCGCCGCGATCGCTTCGCTCACCCGCTCGCGAAGGGCGTGGATCCGGGGTCCCTCGGCCTGCCGCTCATCCGGCGTCATGGCGCCAAGCGTCTTGAGGAGCATGGTCACCGCCCCCTGCTTGCCGAGCGCGCTGACCCGCTCGGCCTCCAGCGCCTGAAGGTCGGCGGCGGCCGCGATTCGGTCGATGAGGTCGCTCGCGAGCAGGTCGGGATCGGACATGGGCGCGCTCTAGACGAGATGGGCCGCCGATTGAAACCCCGCCGCTGGCGGGCCGTCCCTCGGCCCGCTAGAAGAGAGCCATGCCCGATCGCCCGTGGCCCGAGCTTTCCGCCCTGCGCGACGGCCCGACCGTCGCCACCCTCCACCTCGTCAGCCAGATCGTCGGCAAGATCGCGGTCGCACTGCTGCCGTGGCGCAACCACGGCTGGCACTCGGCGCTCCACCTCCACCCGCGCGGCCTCAGGACCGAGCCGCTCTTCGGCGCCGGCGCCCCGTTCGAGGCGGGCCTCGACCTGGTCGACCACGATTTCGTCTTCACCGACGCCCGCGGCACCCGCCGGGTCGCCCTGAAGCCGACGACCATCGCCGCCTTCCACGCCGAGGTTATGGCCTTGCTCGAGGAAGCGCGCGGCCCGCTGCGGCTCGACGGCGCGCCCAACGAGGTCGAGCCTTCGATCCCCTTCGTCGAGGATCTGGCCGAGCGCGACTACGACCGCGACAGCGCGGAGCGGCTGCTCGGCGCCCTGCTCGAGGCCGACCGGGTGCTTGGGCTGTTCCGCTCGTCCTTCCTCGGCAAGGCGAGTCCGGTCCATTTCTTCTGGGGAAGCTTCGACCTCGCCGTCACCCGCTTCTCCGGCCGCCCCGCCCCGCGCCACCCGGGCGGAGTCCCCCACCTTCCCGACGCGATCACCCGCGAGGCCTACAGCCACGAAGTCTCGAGCGCCGGCTTCTGGCCGGGCGGCGCCGGGATGGGCGGCGGGCCGTTCTTCTATTCCTACGCCTGGCCCCCGCCCGAGGGCTTCGCCGCCGCCCGGGTCGAGCCGCGCCAGGCCCGCTTCGACGAGGCCTATGGCGAGTTCATCCTCGACTATGACGTCGTCCGCAACGCGCCCGACCCGGACGCCCTGCTGCTCGATTTCCTCGATTCGACCTACGCCGCCGCCGCCGACCTCGCCGAATGGAACCGCGCCGCCCTCGACTGCGGGCGTGGGAAGCCGAGGGTGCCGAGGCCGGTCTGACCGTTCCCCCGGCGAGGGCGGCCTGCCCACCCTTCCTGAGTGACTGTCACTGGTGACTGTCACTCCGCTTACCAGCGTCCCTCCGCCATCTTCCTTTGCCGCTCCAGCTCGGCGGGGCTCGCCTCGGGCCCGGCGAAGTTTCCCGTCCGGACCTCGCCCGCCGGCTGCCAGGCGGCGATGATCGTTCCGGCCGCGGTGACTTCATGCTCGGTCATGCGCAACGTTTGTGCCGGCATGCCCTCGCCGAACGGCCTCTTCCCCGAGCCGAGCACGAGCGGGAAGATCATCAGCACCAGTTCGTCGAGGAGGCCGGCGGCGAGCAGCTGGGGATAGAGCGACGACGAGCCCTGGATGACGAGGTCGGGCCCCGCCGTCTGCTTGACGGCCGCCACCGCGTCGATCCCCGCCAGCCGCTCGCTGTTCCGCCACGGCAAGGGCTGCCCGCCTGACGTCACGACATATTTGGCCGCCCGGTCGAACGGGTCGCGGATATCCTTCTGTTCGTCGGGCGCGAACGGCCAGTAGGCGGCGAAGATGTCGTAGGTCCGCCGCCCGAGCAGCAGGTCGAACGCGCCGCCGAACAGCCGCCCGATCCGCCGCCCCACCGCCTCGTCGAACAGCCCCGCCATCCAGCCGCCATATTGAAAGCCGCCGGTCGGATCCTCGCTCGGCCCGCCGGGCGCCTGCATCACCCCGTCGAGCGAAACGAACGCGGCACCGATGATCCTTCGCATGGACTGCTCCTCCCCGTCTTGCCGGACTCGATCCGGCATCCCGCTTTTCACTTCATGTCACTGGCGGGGGCAACGCATCAAGCGCGCGCAGGGCCGCCGAGGATTCCCGAACGCGCACAGCGCCCGCCGATCGCGATGGTTCGGACGGGCTCCAGCAGTAGCGCCCGCAATGCAACCTAGGGATGCATGTCCCGAAGCCTGCCGCCAATCGCTCCGCTGACGCTTCCAATGAACGCCCCGACGACAAGCGAGAGGCCGGTGAACGCGGCGAAGGTGGTCGCCACCTTTCGCGCCGCCTCCACGGCTTCCTTGGACGTCGGAACATCGGCCGGGGCGGGAGCCAGGCTCGCCAAGGCGACCGCGGCGACAGCGACAATGGCCATGAGCACCGTCGCGGTTGCCCAGGTCAGAAGGCCGTGGGCCGTATCGCGGAACATGACCTCGTCGGTGTGCAGACCGTGCCACCGCACCCGCAACCTCCCGGTCAGATAACCGCCCATCGCTGCGGAGAGCCATTGCGTGACAATCAGCCAGAGGCCGGCGCCGATCGTGAAGCTCGTCGGTTTCGCGCCGACGCCTGGCCAGGCCGAAACCGAGCCCAGGCCAAAGGCCGAGCCGAGGGTCAGAAGGGTCAGGGTCAACGCGATTGCGGCGACCGTGCCGGCCGCCACCGCGGACCAGGACACGGCGGAGCCTCCGGACTCGGTCGTGGTTCCGCCCGGATAGAGGACCGGATCGACCGCGCTATAGGATTGGGTTGCCATGATCAGTGCCAGATCAGCAGCAGGAGGAGGATGATCGGCAGCGGAACGCCCAACAGCAACAGCAATATGCCTTTTCCCACAACCTCCTCCTTTCAGCGTCGCCAGATTGACGGTTCGGGTGCGAAACGTGCTGATTCGGACGGAGTTCCAGCGGCGAGGTTCCAGGGTGAAGACCGCTCCCGTTTGCTTCGGGGCTGCGGTCCCTTCGCGCCTCCTCGTGAACCCAAATCGGCCCCGCCGCCTGCACCTCGGACGGCAAAGGCTCAATGGGTCGGCTGGCGGACCACGGCCAGGCCGAACTCGCGCTCGAACGGCACGAAGTCGCGGTCACCGTGGAGCAAGGTGAGGCCGTCGGCGAGGCAGCGCGCCGCGATCAAAGTGTCGATCGTGCTCCGCACGGTGATCCCCTTGCGCCGTAGCGCGCGATAGAGCCGCGCGGCCTCGACCGCCACCTCGCGCCCGCCGATCTCGATCGTTCGGACGGGCTCCAGCAGCGCCTCCACCTGCCCCGCCTCGGCCTCGGTCGCGAACCCCTGAAGGATCTCGAGCAGGATGATGTCGAGGTCGCCCTCCTACTGGAGCTTTAGCGGAACCGCTCCCAAGCCGATTGGCGAGAGACACCTAGCGTCCGCCCAATTGCGTCCCAGCTCACTCCACGTTCGCGCAACAGCTGGATACGACGCTGCAGCACTTCGCGCGCCGCATCGACTGCCGCGTCACAGGCGCGCAGCGACGACAGTAGTGCGTCTTCGCCAAGCCCTGCCGGGGGTGAAGCCCTCAGGATCGTCACGCTTGACTCCACGCAATCGTCGCAAATGTGGCCATTGGCTCCCGCGATCAGCCGGGCAACTTCCTTCTCGCTCTTTCGACAGAAAGAGCAGCGCAGCAAGCGGTGCATGATAGACCTCGACGACTCGTCAGGCTTGACCTGACATTCCGAGAGGCTGTTGTCAAGCAATCCCTGACGTCCGCAGCTCTTACCCGAACGTCGGCAATGGGTCGTAAATAGACGTTCCGCGCGCGCCGTACCTCGCCCGTTGGCAACAGCCAGTGCACGCCTCCTTCTTCGTCGGCCCACCGCGCCGAAATGCACTCGGGCCACCAGTGATGCCGTTCCGATTTCTTCTTGCCCATGCGCCTGTAGATAGGCCGCAATGGCCGTTTCGTCAGGGTCAACGGATAGCTACCTTAATGTCCGCTCCAAGGCAGGCGCCGCGCGCATTTGGACCTCCGCCAATGGCGCAAAGCGGACGCTAGTTCGGTATAGCCCTCTAGGCCTTCGCGCCTCCGCGCGAACCCAAGTCAACCCCGCCGCGGCACGGCGTCCGGCCCTACCCCAGAAACGGGTAAGGCGAGATCGTCTTCTGCATTTCGTTGAGGGCGAGCGTCCGCCCGGCGGGGGCGGCGGCGCGTTGGGGACAGCGTTGGCGGGGGCAGATGGCGCAGGCGGGGCCGATCGGGGTGACGAGCGGCTTGGCTAGGTCGAGGCCGTCGGCATAGGCGATGGCGGCCGCATGTTTGACGTCGCAGCCGAGGCCGATGGCGAGCTGGCTGCTCTCCCGCGGGTCGAGGCGGACGGCGCGGTCGACGGTGCGGCTGATGGTGAAGAAGCGCGCGCCGTCGGGGGTCTCGACGATCTGGGTGGCGACCCGGCCGGGCGTCTGGAAGGCGGCGTGGAGGTTCCAGCGCGGGCAGGTGCCGCCGAAGCGCGAGAAGGGGAAGGCCTCGCCGGCGAAGCGCTTCGAGATGTTGCCGGCCGAATCGACTCTCAGCATGAAGAAGGGGATGCCGCGCGCGCCGGTCCGGGCGAGGGTGGTGAGGCGGTGCGAGACCTGCTCGACGCTGGCGCCGAACTCGGCGCAGAGGCGGTCGACGTCGTAGCGCTGGCGCTGCGCCGCGGCGAGGAACCTGTCGTACGGCATCAGGATCGCGCCCGCCGCGTAATTGGCGAGGCTCATGGTCAAGAGGCGCCGGGTCGGAACGTCGGGCGCGGCGGCGGTCTCGGCCATCCGCTTCAGCATCGGCCCGAGCTCGAAAAGGGCGAGCTGGTAGGCGGCGGCGAAGGTGCGGCTCTCCGGCCGGAGCAACGCCGAAAGCATCAGCCGCTTGCGGTGGAGGTCGTAGGCCTGGCTGGCGAAATCGAGCGTCTCGGGCGGGACCACCCGAGTGTCGGTCCCGAACGCCTCGCGGAGGCGGCGGCGGAGCGCCTCGAACATGCCCGCCGGGTCGGCGAGCGCGCCGGCCAGCGTCTCGGCGGCTTCCTCGATGTAGGGGAAATGGTTGCGCTGGGCCTGAATATGGTCGCGCACCCAGGCCTCGGGCGTGACCAGGGACGTCTCGTCGGGTGCGCCGCCCGCCGGATTCTGCCGCCGCTCGACCAGCGAAGCGTAGAGCCGGGCGACGGCGTCCGCCACCGAGGGCGCGTTGTCGGCGATCTCGAGCAATTCGTAGCGGGGAATGCCGAGATCGGCGAACAAGGGATCGGCGAAGATTTCGGCGAGCTGGTCGATCCCGGTCCCGTCGCCGCCTTCCGCCGCGAAGGCGCGAAGGTCGACGTCGTAATTCTCGGCGAGCCGCAAAAGCACCTGGGCGGTGACCGGCCGCTGGTTGCGCTCGAGATGGTTGAGGTAGGAGGGCGAGATCTGGATTTCCGCGGCCATCGCGCTCTGGTTGAGGCCCAGCTCGCGGCGAAGTCGTCTGAGACGACCGCCAAGATAGAGCTTGCGTTCGAGCGGGGGCACAATGGCAATACTGTCAAAGCTTCACATCAGACGCAAGTCACATTATGACACAACGACCCTTTTCAGGGCGACCGGACCGTCGAAACCGTGTTCTTGGCCTAACCTTTGACTAACCTTTGGAAGCGCCATGACCGATTTCAGCCGCCTCGTCCCCGCCCCGCCGGGCCGCTTCGACGGCATCGAGCGGCCTTATTCTTCCGCCGACGTCGAGCGGCTGCGCGGCTCGGTGGCGATCGAGCACAGCCTGGCGCGGCGCGGTGCGAACCGCCTGTGGGAGCTGCTTCGGACCGAGGATCATGTCGCCGCGCTCGGCGCCGTCACCGGCAACCAGGCGATGCAGATGGTCCGCGCCGGCCTGAAGGCGATCTACCTCTCCGGCTGGCAGGTCGCCGCCGACGCCAACAGCACGATGTATCCCGACCAGTCGCTCTACCCGGCCAATGCCGGCCCGGATCTGTGCCGGCGGATCAACCGCACCCTCCAGCGCGCCGACCAGATCGAGCATATCGAAGGCGGCGCGGGCCGCGACTGGTTCGCGCCGATCGTCGCCGACGCCGAGGCCGGCTTCGGCGGGCCGCTGAACGCCTTCGAGATCATGAAGGCCTACATCGAGGCGGGCGCCGCCGGCGCGCATTTCGAGGACCAGCTCGCCTCGGAGAAGAAATGCGGCCATCTGGGCGGCAAGGTGCTGATCCCGACCGCGGCGCACATCCGCAACCTCGACGCGGCCCGGCTCGCCGCCGACGTCTGCGGAGTCCCTACCCTGCTCATCGCCCGGACCGACGCCGAAAGCGCCCGGCTGATCACGTCGGATGTGGATCCACGCGACCGGCCGTTCCTTACCGGCGAGCGGACCGCCGAGGGCTTCTACCGCCTGAGGGAAGGGACCGGCCTCGACCATTGCATCGCCCGCGCCCTCGCCTTCGCGCCGCACGCCGACCTCCTCTGGTGGGAGACCAGCCGGCCCGACCTCGGCGAGGCGAAAGTCTTCGCCGAATCCGTCCTTCGCCAACATCCGGGC
>JAXDPL010000278.1:0-8926 GCA_034668385.1 Sphingomonadales bacterium
GAAGGCGTCAAGGGCGCCATCGCCAAGGCGAACGCTCTGGCTGCCGACATCGAGGACAGCTGGATCCCGCAGCAATTCGAGAATCCGGCCAATGTCGAGGTCCACCGGCGCACCACCGCGCAGGAGATACTCAGCGACTTCCGCGATTCGCCGATCGACGTGCTGATCACCGGCGTCGGCACCGGCGGCCACATTACCGCCTGCGCGCAGGTGCTGAAGAAGGAATGGCCGGGGCTCAAGGTCTACGCCGTCGAGCCGGCCCTCTCGGCGGTGCTGTCCGGCGGCGAGCCCGGGCCGCACCCGCTGCAGGGCCTGGGCACCGGCTTCATCCCCGCGATCCTCGACGTCTCTCTGCTTGACGGCGTCGTCAAGGTGGAAGGCGACGACGCCAAGGAGATGGCGCGGCGCTGCGCCCGCGAGGAAGGCATCCTGGTCGGCATCAGCTCGGGCGCCTGCCTCGACGCGATCCGCCAGAAGCTCCCCGAGATCGGCCCCGGCAAGCGCATCCTCGGCTTCAACTACGACACCGGCGAGCGCTACCTCTCGGTGCCCGACTTCCTGCCGGAGGAAGGGTGAGCACGAACGCCGTAGGGCAGTGAAATGAGCTCCGTTCGGGCTGAGCTTGTCGTAGCCCCCTCCTTCTTTCTTCCCGGGTCGGAGGAGAAAGGAGTGGGCTTCGACAGGCTCAGCCCGAACGGTCTCACTCTCCCGCTCATTGTCGCTAGCCGATGACCCCTCTTCCCGCCCTGCTCGCCTTCACGGCCGCCGCGGCGCTGCTGACGGTGACCCCCGGGCTGGACACCGCCCTTGTGCTGCGGACGGCGGCGGTCGAGGGGCCGCGCCGCGCGCTGCTCGCCGGGCTTGGAATCTGCCTCGGCTGCCTCGCCTGGGGCGCCGTCGTGGCCTTCGGCCTCGGCCTGCTGCTCCAGGCGTCGCTCGTCGCCTACACCGCGCTCAGATGGGCCGGCGCAGCCTATCTCCTGTGGCTCGGCGTCCAGCTCCTCCTCTCCCCACGCTCCGAGCTCGGCGTCGCCGCGCCCCGGCGGGAAGCGTCGGGCGCGGCATGGCTGAGGCGCGGCTTCCTCACCAACATGCTCAATCCCAAGGTCGGCGTGTTCTACGTGTCGTTCCTGCCGCAGTTCATCCCGGCGGGCAGCGACGTCGCCGCCTGGACCTTCCTGCTCGCGGCAATCCATGCCTCGCTGGGCCTCATCTGGTTCGTCGCGCTGGTCGCCGCCACCCGCCCGCTCGCCGCCGCGCTGAGGGCGCCGCGCGTGATCCGCTGGCTCGACCGAGCGACCGGCGCAGTCTTCCTCGCCTTCGCCGCCCGCCTCGCCCTGTCGCGCGATTGAGGAACCGTCGCCCGCCCGCTAGCGTTGGGCCTCCGAAACAAAGGGAGCCACGTCCATGACCGACCCCGATCGCGAGCGCGAGACCACCGTCATCCACACCGACAATGGCGGCGGGGGCGGCGGGACCGTGATCGCCGTGGTGCTTCTGATCGCCGTCCTCGCTTTGCTCTTCTACCTGTTCGGCGGCCAGCTGCTCGGCGGCAAGAAGACCGACGTCAACGTCCACGTCGACGCGCCCGCCAAGACCGGCTGAGGCGCGAGGCACCCCAAAGGGAGTTCGAGCCATGAGCGATTATGATCGCGATCGCGAGACGGTGCGCGAGGAGCACACCACCGTCGTCCACACGGACGGCGGCCGCGGCGGAGGCGGCGGCCTCATCGCCGTGGTCGTGCTGATCCTGGTTCTGCTGGTGCTCGGCTTCCTGTTCTTCCGCGGCAGTTTCAACCGCGCCGCCGATCAGGTCGGCCTCAACGTCAATGTCCCCGCGACCAAGGTCGAGCTGCCCGACGTCAACGTGAAGGTGCCGTCGAAGGTCGAGATCAAGACCGACGCCGGCACCGCAACGGCGACGTCGAACGCCACGGGGAAATGAGTCGGGAGGTGAACGGCCGCTGACAAGGCCATTCAGACTTTCCTCAACCGAATCAAGGCATAAGCCTTGCCGTCAACCCGCGCGGGTTGGCCCCTCGTGTCGCGTAGTGAGGGAGGGGCCGGAGGTTCGCGCCTCCGGCCCCTAACCGGTTCGGTAGCGCGATCGGCTCGCTTCTTCCCCTCCCCCCAGGGGAAGCTCATTCCGGATCCGGCTCGCCACCCTCGGCCGGAGCGTTGGCGTTGCCGCCGACCTCCTTCCCGCCGAGGCGGCCGTGGCCGTAATAGGCCATCTTCGACTGGCCGCCATGGCCCAGGAACCCGTCCGCGTCCGCTTCCCCCTCGTCGCCGGTGTGCGGGTTGGGATAGGCGCCGCCGCCCGAATCGCCGCCGCCCGAGCGGCCGTGCATCGGGCCTTGCGCCTTGCGCCTCTTGTCGTCCATCGCGGCCTCCGCAGCTAATCGCTCTCCCGGTCAATGGCCGGCGCCGCCGCGGGTTCCGCCGCTCAGCCGCGCGGCTCGGGCAGGTAGCGGTCGTCGACCCAGTCGGAGAAGCGGGTGATCTTGGGCTCGAACTTGAGGTTGATCGTGCCGGTGGCGCCGTGGCGCTGCTTGGCGAGGATCAATTCGGCGAAGCCGTAGGCCTTGGCCATGTCCGCCTGCCATTGCTCGAAGGCCGCCACGTCCTTGGCGTCGTCGCCGTGGGTCGCGTCCTTGGGCTTCTGGAAGGCCAGGTAATATTCCTCGCGGTAGATGAACATGACGACGTCGGCGTCCTGCTCGATCGAGCCGGATTCCCTGAGGTCGGCGAGCTGGGGCCGCTTGTTCTCGCGCTGCTCGACGGCGCGGCTCAATTGCGAGAGCCCCAGCACCGGGACGTTCAGCTCCTTGGCCAGGGTTTTGAGGCCGCGGCTGATCTCCGAAATCTCCTGGACCCGGTTGTCGCTGGTCGACTTGCCGCTGCCCTGGAGGAGCTGGAGATAGTCGACGATGACGAGGCCGACGCCGCGCTGCCGCTTCAGCCTTCGCGCCCGGGTGCGGAGCGCCGCGATGGTGAGGCCGGGCGTGTCGTCGATGTAGAGCGGCAGACCCTCCAGCTCGGCGGCGGCGCGGGCGAGCTGGCGGAATTCCTGCTGGTTGATCTTGCCCATCCTCAGGCTCTCGGAGCTGATCCCCGATTGCTCGGCGAGGATTCGCATGGCGAGCTGGTCGGCCGACATTTCGAGGCTGAACAGGGCGACGGGGGTGCCGGCCGACTTGTCGGGCGCGATCCCGTCCTCGAGGTCCTGGACGTAGCGGCGGGCGGTGTTGAAGCCGATGTTGGTCGCCAGCGACGACTTGCCCATGCCGGGCCGGCCGGCGAGGATCACCAGGTCGCTGTGGTGGAGGCCGCCCGTCTTGGCGTTGATCGATTCGAAGCCGGTGGTGATTCCGGAGAGCCCGCCGCCGCTATTGTAGGCCTTCTCGGCCATCCGGACCGCGAGGGTCGCGGCTTCGGCGAAGCTCTTGACGCTGCTCTCGCCGCCGCCTTCCTCGGCGACCCGGTACAAAGCCGATTCGGCCTGCTCGATCTGCGATTTCGGATCGACATCCTCGGACGTATCGAGAGCATTCTCGACCATCTCGCGCCCGACCCCGATCAAAGCGCGGAGCAGGGCCAGCTCGTAAATCTGCGCGGCGAAGTCGCGTGCGCCGATGATCGCGGCGCCGGAGCCGGTCAGCTGGGCGAGATAGGCGGGTCCACCCAGCTCCCTCAGCTCCTGGTCGGCCTCGAACAGCGGCCGCAGAGTCACCGGCGACGCGATCATGTTGCGGTCTATGAGCTTCAATATCTGCTCGTAGATGCGGGCGTGGAGCGGCTCGTAGAAATGGTCCGGCCGGAGCTTCAGCTGAATGTCTTCGGCCAGCCGGTTGTCGATCATCAGCGCGCCCAGCAAAGCCAATTCCGCCTCGACGTTGTGCGGGAGGGTCGAGGCTTCGGGCGCCGGCGCGTCGGCGAGGCGGATAATGTTTTCGGCCATGACGGGCTTGTACGCCGCTCGTCGCAAAACCGGTAGGGCCGCCGCGAGTTTTCCGGGTGCGCTTGTGTGGACGCGGTGTGGAAAAGGCCGCTAACAGGCCCGCGATGGCGGATGCGAAGATCATCGATATCGAGCTCGACGAGCGTACGATCATCCGCCGCAGCGAGGATATCGAGCGGGAGAAGAAGGTCGCCGTCTTCGACCTGCTCGAGGAGAATCACTTCCAGCCCGCCGGCCACGACGGGCCGTTTCGAATCCTGCTTCGCATCGAGGAGGGCCGCCTCGCCATCGAGCTGAGGGACGAACAGGGGGCGCCGCTCGATACGATCCGTCTCGGCCTCACCCGCTTCAAGCGGCCGGTGAGGGACTATTTCGCGATCTGCGAGAGCTATTTCAAAGCGGTGCGCTCGGACACGCCGCACGGGCTGGAGACGATCGACATGGCCCGCCGCGCGCTCCACAACGAGGCGGCCGAGCTGCTTCGCGAGTGCCTCGCCGACAAGGTGGAGATGGACCTCGACACGGCCCGCCGCCTGTTCACCCTGATCTGCGTGCTGCACATCAAGTGAGGGGGTTGCCCGCTCCCGTCATTCACGGGAAAGTGCGCCCATGAGCATCATGTCCGACCGCTGGATTCGCGAGCGCGCGCTGAAGGACGGCATGATCGAGCCGTTCGAGGACGGGCAGCGGCGCGAGGGCACGATCAGCTACGGCCTGTCGAGCTACGGCTACGACGCCCGGGTCGCCGACGAGTTCAAGATCTTCACCAACGTCGACAATGCGATCGTCGACCCCAAGGATTTCGCCTCGAACAGCTTCGTCGACCGCAAGACCGATTGCTGCATCATCCCGCCCAACAGCTTCGCACTCGCCCGGACGATCGAATATTTCCGCGTGCCCCGCGACGTGCTGGTCATCTGCCTCGGCAAGTCGACCTATGCGCGCTGCGGAATCATCGTCAACGTGACTCCGCTCGAGCCGGGCTGGGAGGGCCACGTCACGCTGGAATTCTCGAACACCACGCCGCTCCCGGCGCGAGTCTACGCCAACGAGGGCGCCTGCCAGTTCCTGTTCCTGCAGGGCAACGAGCCGTGCGAGACGACCTACGCCGACCGCGCCGGCAAATATATGGGCCAGCGCGGGGTCACGCTGCCGAAGCTGTAGTCCTCCCCTGCATTTGCAGGGGAGGGGCCTTCGCGCCGGAAGAAGCCCCTCCACCGCGTTTCACGCGGTCCCCCTCCCCTCGAAATCGAGGGGAGGATCAAGCCCTATTTCGCCGCGAGCAGCGCCCTCGCCTGGTGGATCAGGTGGACCCAGTCGGCGAAGGCCTTGGCGAGGCTGGCGACGAGGTCCTTGAGCGGGCCGTCCTTCAACAGCCCGTCGGCGCCGAAGCTGTCGTCGCTGACATGGCCGAGATAGGCTTCGGGGTGCTGCATCACCGGCATGTTGAGGAACACGCAGGCCTGGCGGAGCTGGTGGTTGGCGCCGAAGCCGCCGATCGCGCCCGGCGAGGCGCTGACGATCGCCGCCGGCTTCTGGTTCCAGACGCTCTGGCCGTAGGGCCGCGAGCCGACGTCGATCGCGTTCTTGAGCACGCCCGGAACGCCGCGATTATATTCCGGCGTGACGAAGAGGATTCCGTCGGCGGCACGGATCGAGTCGCGGAACTTGGCGTAAGCGGGCGGCTGCTCGGCGCCGTCATAATCCTGGTTGTAGAGCGGCAGGTCGCTTATCTCGACGATGCCGCAATCGAGCCGGCCCTTCTCCAGCGCGCAGAGCGAGCGGGCGATCTTGCGGTTGAGGCTGCCTTCGCGGAGGCTGCCGACCACCGTCGCGACCTTGAGAATGGAGCTCATCGACTCGTCCTCCTGTCTGGACGAGCCGCTTAGCCCTTGGCGGGCCGCGCCGGAAGGCGCGGCCCGTATGCCTCACATCTGGTCGGCCTCGAACTTCTTCCACTCGTCGCGGGTGAGGCAGAGCTTCTCCCGCTTCAGACGCGAGGCGCTGTTTTCGAACGTCTTGCAGATCTTGCGCTCGCCTTTTTCCCGGTCGGTCGCGGCGGCGGCCGGGCTGCCGGCCTCGGCCGTGGCGGCGGCGTTGGCGGCCTCGACGGGGGTGCGCTCGGCCGAAGCCGGGGCGGCGGCGATAAGGGCGGCCGCGGCCGCCGATGCAAAAGCGATCCTGATCATCTTCGGGTCCTCCAGGGGTCGAAATCCCCGCCGAGATTCGTACCCGGACGGCGCCACGGACGGCTACGGGCCGGCGGGTCGCCGGCAGAAGGGCGGCGGCGGTTGGTCGAAAACCAGGCTCCGGAAGGCCATTCCGCCGACCGAGCGCGCGAATCCGCGACGCGATCGGCTCCGTCCCAGGACCGCCACACTGGAAGTTTCCGCCGCTTTGCGCTATGTAGCGGAAATCCACGGGATTTGAGGGGGTTGGGACCAGCTGCAAGCCGTACCGCCGAAAGGCGGCCGCATGCCTTTCCGCATCGTTACATCTTGTTGAGGTGACGGCGAAAAGGGCATGCGTTAATCTGGCGTTCAGCCCCCGAAACGCGATTTTCCAACTATGAGCGCTCTCCGTCTTGCCGAACGCCACTGGGCCCCCGAGGCCCCGCCCGTTTCGGGCGAGGGGCTTCGCATCGCCCTCTTCTCGGGCAATTACAATTGCGTCCGCGACGGCGCCAACCGGGCGCTCAACCGCCTCGTCGCCCACCTCATCGCCCGAGGCGCCGCGGTCCGAGTCTATTCGCCGACCGTGGAAGCGCCCGCCTTCCCGCCGGCCGGCGACCTCGTCTCGCTGCCCTCGGTCGGCATTCCGCGGCGTCCCGAATACCGCTTCTCGGTGCGCTTCCCGCGCCACATCCGCGAAGACGTCGCCGCCTTCGCGCCGACCCATTTCCATCTCTCCTGCCCCGATTATGCCGGCGGCCGGGCGATCGGCCTCGCCCGTGCGCTCGGCGTCCCGGTGATCGCCAGCATGCACACGCGGTTCGAGACCTATCCGACCTATTACGGCCTCGATTTCCTGGTGCCGCCGATCAAGCGCCGCCTCAGAAGCTTCTATTCGCGCTGCGACCACGTCCTCGCCCCCAATCCGCAAATGGCCGAGAGCCTCGGCGAATTCGGAGTGACGCCCGAGCGCACCCACATCTGGGGCCGCGGCGTCGACCGGGGAGTCTTCTCGCCCGAGCGGCGCAGCGGCGCCTGGCGGATCGCCCACGGCTATGGCGACAAGGACCCCATCGTCCTGTTCTTCGGCCGCCTGGTCCAGGAGAAAGGCCTCGACGTCTTCGCCGACACGATGGCGACGCTGAGGGCGCGGGGGCATCGGCTTCGCCCGCTCGTCGTCGGCGACGGTCCGGCGCGGCCGTGGCTCGAGGAGAGATTGCCTCAAGCCCTGTTCACAGGCCATCTCGACGGCGAAGACCTCGGCCGAGCGGTCGCCAGCGCCGACATTCTCGTCAATCCCAGCGTCACCGAGGCGTTCGGCAACGTCAACCTCGAGGCGATGGCGGCGGGCCTCGCGGTGGTGAGCGCCGACGTCGGCAGCGCCCAGGCGCTGATCGAGGATCAGAAGCACGGCCTGCTCGTCCCGCCGAAGGATTCCGCCGCCTATGCCGACGCGGTCGAGACCCTGATGCGCAACCCCGCCCGCCGAGCCCGCCTCGCTTCGGCGGCGTCGACGGCGAGCCTCGCCTATAACTGGTCCGACATCCTCGACGGCGTCATCTCGGTCTATCGCCTCGCCGGCGCCTGATCGGCGCTAGCGCCGTCCCTGGTGGCGGATATTGCCGGGGCGGCCGCGACGGCGTTCGCGTCGCGGGCTATCCCCTTCGCCGCGCCTGCCGTCGCGCGCCCGCTGCGGCCGGGCCGGTGCGTAGCCGCCGCCGTCGGGCAGCTCGAAGCGCAGGCCGCCGGAGACGGGATTGGCCTCGACCAGCCGCAGCTTCAGGCGCTGGCCGGGCGAGAAGCGTTCGTCGCTCTCCTCGCCGACCAGGTTCTGGCTCGCTTCCTCGTAGCGGAAATATTCGCGGCCCAGCGTCGAGACCGGCACCAGGCCGTCGCCGCCAAGCCCTTCGACCGTCGCAAAGAAGCCGAACGGCTGCACCCCGGTGATCCGGCAGTCGACGAGGTCGCCGACCCGCTCCGACAGATAGGCCGCCACATAGCGATCGAGCGTCTCGCGCTCGGCTTCCATCGCCCGCCGCTCGAGCTGCGAGATGAGCTCCCCCGTCACCTCCATCGCCTCGGCCTCGCCATCGGTCAGGCCGCCCTCGCCGAGCCGGTAGGCGCGGACGAGCGCGCGGTGGACGATAAGGTCGGCATAGCGCCGGATCGGGCTGGTAAAATGGGCGTATGAGCCGAGCGCCAGGCCGAAATGGCCGGCATTCCGGGGGGCATAATAAGCCTGGGTCTGGGTGCGAAGGATCTGCTCCATCGCCTGCGGCCGGAAATCCGCCTCGCCGATCCGCTCCAGAATGCGGTTGAAGGTCGCCGGGCGGACCACCTGGCCGAGCGCGAACTCCACCCCGAAGGTCGCGAGATAGTCCTTGAGCGCGACCAGTTTCTCGCGGCCCGGCGGCTCGTGGACGCGGTACATGACCGGCGCCTTCTTCGCCTCCAGCGCCTTGGCCGCCGCGACGTTGGCGGCGATCATGTAATCCTCGATCAGCTTGTGCGCGTCGAGCCGTTCGCGCGGCGCGACCGAAATGATCCGGCCCTTCTCGTCCAGCGTCACCTGCCGCTCGGGAAGGTCGAGCTCCAGCGGCCCCCTTTGCTCGCGCGCCTTGTACAACGCCCGCCAGCAGGCCCA
The DNA here is from genome assembly GCA_034668385.1 of Sphingomonadales bacterium. GTDB lineage: Bacteria > Pseudomonadota > Alphaproteobacteria > Sphingomonadales > Sphingomonadaceae > Allosphingosinicella. The sequence goes on from JAXDPL010000278.1 coordinate 8,777, forward strand.
GAGCGGCTTCAGCGTGGATTCGACGAAGGCGGCGGGCACGGCGGGCGCTTCGAGGGGCTCGATCTCGGGCATCGAGCAGGGGGAAGAGAAGACCTCCACCTTCTCCTCCCCGGAACGGGGAGGGGGACCGTGCGAAGCATGGCGGGGGGG
>JAXDPL010000279.1:0-4668 GCA_034668385.1 Sphingomonadales bacterium
GTGCCCGAGAGGGTGGGATAGACCTGGCTCGCGAACAGCCCGTGCAGGCCATGGCCGAATTCGTGGAACAGGGTGGTGACGTCGTCGAAGCTCAGCAGCGCCGGCTGGCCGGGCGCGGGCTTGGGCAGGTTCGCGACGTTGTAGACGACCGGCTTGGTTCCGAACAGCTTCGACTGGTTGACGAAGTTCGACATCCAGGCGCCGCCGGATTTGTTGTCGCGCTTGAAATAGTCGAAATAGATAAGGCCGAGCTCGGAGCCGTCCTTGTCGTAGACCTCGAACACCCGGACATCGCTCTGGTAGACCGGGATGTCCTTCCGCTCCTTGAAGCTGATGCCGTAGAGCCGGTTCGCGGCGTAGAAAACGCCGTCCTGGAGCACGCGATTCAGCTCGAAATAGGGGCGAATCTCGGATTCATCGAGATCGTACTTGGCCTTGCGGACCCGCTCGGCATAGCGGTCCCAGTCCCACGGGCGGAGCCGGAAATCCTCGCCGCCCGCCTTGATCGCGGCCTGGATGATCGCCGCCTCGTGCCGTTCCTCGGCCGCGGTCGCCGGCGCCAGCTTCGCGATGAAGTTCTGCACCGCCTCAGGCGTCACCGCCATCTGATCGGAGAGGACGTAGGCCGCCCAATTGGGATAGCCGAGCAAAGCCGCCTTCTGGGCGCGCAGCTGGGCGAGCTGCTCGATGGTCGAGCGCGTGTCGTTGGCGTCGCTCTTCTCGGCGCGGTTCCAGCTCTGGTTGAACAGGGCCTCGCGGGTCGAGCGGTCGCTGAGCGAAGAGAGGGTCGGCTGCTGGGTCGTGTTCTGGAGCGGGATCACCCACTTGCCGTCCAGCTTGCGGTCCTTCGCCGCCTGCGCCGCTGCGGCGATCGCGCCCTGATCGAGGCCCGCCAGCTTCGCGGGGCTGTCGACGACCAGCGCGCCCGCCTTGGCGGCGGCGACGAGCTTCTGCTGGAAGGCGGTCTCGAGGGTCGAGATCTGGCCGTTGAGCGCCCTCAGCTTGGCCTTGTCGGGCTCGGAGAGCTGGGCGCCGGCATGGACGAACTGGTGGTAATAGACTTCGAGCAGCTGGCGCTGCTCTGGATCGAGCCTGAGGCGCGCGCGCTGGTCGTAAAGCGCCTTCACCCGGGCGAACAGCTTGGGATCGAGGTAGATGGCGTCCTGATGGGCGGCGAGCCTGGGCGCCTCCACTTCCTGCACCTTGTCGAGCACCGGATTGGTGTTGGCGCCGACCACTCCGGAGAAGGCGAGGCCCACACGCTCGAGCATCCGGCCCGAGCGCTCCATCGCGACAATCGTGTTGTCGAACGTCGGGGCCGCCGGGTTGTCGGCGATGCGCCGCATCTCGGCGCGCTGGATCGCCATGCCCTGCTCGTAGCCGGGCTGGTAATCGCTGTCCTTGATGAGGTCGAAGCGCGGCGCCTGGAACGGCAAATTGCTCGCCGTCGCGAACGGGCTGCGCGCCGGGGTGGGTGCAGAAGCGGCGGGCAACGTTACCATGACGAAGGACGCGGCAACGGCGGTCGTCGCAAGCCAGTTCCTGGGGCTCATCTCTCTCTCCTCGAACGCATGTCGGTTCACCGCCGCCCTTGCGGAGGAAGGGCCGGCGAATCAAGTGCCGGCCGCGTAGGCTTCAAAAGCTGAACCGACGCTTTGCCGCTCCCATCTCGGCGCTTTTCGGCTAGGGGAAGCGCATGCCCGACCTCTCCTCCCTCCTCCAGCCCGACAAGGGCGAGCCCGCCACCCTCCTCCGCCTCGTCGACAAGAAGGGCTTCGACGCCTGGCTCAAGGGCCAGCCGGCGCGCATTCGCCAGGCGGCGACCGCGCAAGGCTTCAAGGCGGAAGGCTACCAGCTCGCGATTCTGCTCGGCGAGCGGGCCGACGACTGGTCGGCGGCGCTCGGAGTCGCCAACGTCGACGCGCTCAGCCCCTGGTGCCTCGCCAAAGCGGCGGAGAGCCTGCCCGAGGGGCGCTATCGGGTCGAAGGCCGTGGACCGGGGCCGGCGGCGCTCGGCTGGCTGCTGGGGCAATACGCCTTCGACCGCTACAAGGCGCCCAAGGAGGCCAAAGGTCCGCGGATCCTGCTCTCCCAGGAGCCGGCGCGGATCGAAGAGACGGTGCGCCTGGCCGAGGCGACCTTCCTGGTGCGCGACCTGGTCAACACGCCTGCGGGCGATCTCGGCCCCGCGGAGCTCGAAGCGGCGGCGCGCGCGATGGCGGAGGAATGCGGGGCGGAGTTCACCATCACTTCGGGCGCCGCGCTCGACGAGGGCTACCCGATGATCGCCGCGGTCGGCCGGGCCGCCACCGAAGCGCGCGCCCCGCGGCTGATCGAACTCGCCTGGGGCGACCGTCGCCATCCCCGAATCGCCCTCGTCGGCAAGGGCGTCTGCTTCGATGCGGGCGGGCTCGACATCAAGCAGGCCTCGTGGATGCGCCTGATGAAGAAGGACATGGGCGGAGCGGCCCACGCTTTGGCCCTGGCGCAGCTGGTGATGAAGGCCGGGCTTCCCGTCCGCCTCCATTTGCTCATCCCGGCCGTCGAGAACGCCGTCTCCGGGGCCGCCTACCGCCCCGGAGACATCCTGAAGAGCCGCAAGGGGCTTACCGTCGAGATCCACAATACCGACGCCGAAGGCCGGCTGATCCTCGGCGATGCGCTCGCCCGCGCCGCCGAGGGCGACCCCGAGCTGGTCCTCGATTTCGCGACCCTGACCGGCGCCGCGCGGGTGGCGCTGGGCCCCGATTTGCCGGCATTGTTCGCGAACGACGAAGCGCTCGCCGCCGACCTGGTCAGAGCGGGAACAGAGACCGGCGACCCGGTCTGGCACATGCCGCTTTGGAGGCCGTACGACGAGATGTTCGCCTCCGACGTCGCCGATTTCGCCAACGCCGACGAGAGCGGCCAGGCGGGCGCCGTGACCGCGGCCCTGTTCCTCGCCAGGTTCGTGCCGGAAGGGCTGCCCTGGGCCCATTTCGACACCTTCGCGTGGCGGCCCTCGGCGAAGCCCGGGCGGCCCAAGGGCGGCGACGCGCTCGGCCTCCGCGCCGCCTTTGCGATGCTCGCCGCGCGCTATGGCCGCTGACCGGCCGCCACATTTTTGCGCCGAAATCTCAACAGCTAAGAAACGAAAGCGGTCCTGATTGGTTTAGCAACCGAAATAAGCGGCAGCTGAATTGGAGAGAAGCCAGTGTCGGAGCGCGCTCTCAGGAGCTGGATGCAGACGCTGATCGGCTACGTACGGTCAGGCCAGCCGGACCTCACCAACCGCCAGATGGCCCTCCTGCTGCTCGTCTACCTGACCCCCGGGCCGCACACGGTGCGCGGCCTGGCCCACATTCTGGGCGTATCCAAGCCCGTGATCACGCGCGCCTTGAATACGCTGGGCACGCTCGGCTATCTGCGCCGCGTGCGCGACGAGGCGGATCGCCGCAATGTCTTCGTCGCCAAGACCAGCATAGGGCAGGAGTTCCTTGAGCGCTTCGAACGCAACATCGAGCAGCAGGAAGGCGTCGGCTCCGGCCGCCGCAGCGGCGCCGCAAGGGAACGGGGACTTCTCCTCCAGCACGGTTAGGCATTTCGCGCTCGAGGGCCGATCGGTGACGCTCGACCCGCGCCTCAACGCCTGGCGCAACGACATCGCCGACATCGCCCTGGCCGGGCGGCTCTTCGCGCCCCATTACGCCAAGGCCCTGGTCCGCGCCTGCGGCCTGATCCCGACCTTCGTGAGAAGCGAGCCGGCCGACGGCGCGCCCGCCGTCTCGCAGCTCCACCCCGGCGAGGGCTTCGCAATGATCGACAACGCCGCCCGCTGGGCCTGGGGCTATTGCACCGCGGACCACCGCGTCGGCTATGTCGAGGCGATCGAGCTGACCGAGCCGCTCGAGGCGACCCACGTCGTCGTCGAGCCGACCGCGCCGATCCAGCCCAATTCCGATCCCCTCTCCCCGCCCCTGTCTTTCCTGCCGATGGGCTCGCGGCTCCACGGCGAGGTCAAAGGGGCGATGCTCGAGTTCGAAGGCGGCTTCGTGCCCTTGAGCTATTTGCGCGCAGTCGAAGAGCATGAAGAGGATCCGGTGGCCGTCGCGCGCCGCCTCATCGGCGCACCCTATGTGCCGGGTGGACGGAGCTGCCAAGGCATAGACTGCTCCGGCCTCGTGCAGCTGTCACTGCAGCTTTGCGGGGTTCCCTGTCCGCGCGACACCGCGGAGCAGCGCGCGATCGGCGAGCCGTTGCCGGAAGGGGCGCCGCTCCGCCCCGGCGACCTGCTCTTCTGCGACGACCATGTCGGCATGATGGTCGATGACCGAATGGCGATCCAGGTGAGCCACGAGGCGCAGAAGGTGACGGTGGAGCCCTTCGCCTGCGCCCGTCCGGCGCGAAGCGAAGGCGCGCTGGAACGGCGACGGCTGGGCTAGACCCTGAGATTCAATCGGCCGCTAGCCGAAGTCCGCTTTCGACCCATTGCGGACATTCTAGGCTACGAGACAAAGCTGATCGGCTTTAGGGCGAACCATCAGCTCGGCTTCGCATTGTCGCCGCGGCGGAATGGGATCGACCGATAGGGTACCAGACAGACGGGGTTGGTACCCGCTCGCAAGGCGCTAGGTTAGCCGACATGAGGATGGAAGTGATCGACGAGAGCAAGCGGGCAGCGATCCTGCG
>JAXDPL010000280.1:0-8259 GCA_034668385.1 Sphingomonadales bacterium
CGGGTCGATGAGGGTTGACGGCCCCGTATTAAATACGGGGCCGAACCGATAGGCCTGTCATCGATGGCCGACCACAACCGCGATCTCATTCTCGCGCTCTCCTATGTCCCCGCGCGTCGCCGCCCGGCGCTTCAAGCCCTCTTCGCGCTGGACGCCGCTTTGGGCGCCGTCGTCGCCGGCGGGCGCGAGCCGATGATCGCCCGGATCAGGCTCGCCTGGTGGCGCGAGGCGCTCGAGAGGCTCGACCGCGAGGCGCCGCCCGCCGAGCCGGTGCTTCAGGCGCTCGCCGAGACTGTCCTGCCGGCCGGAATCGCCGGCGCCGAGCTCGCCGAGATGGGGGAGGGCTGGGCGGTGCTGCTGTCCGACGCACCGCTGTCCGCCGAGGATCTGGCGATCTATGCGCGAAAGCGCGGGGCGCTGCTCTTCGCCTGCGCCGCCCGACTGTTGGAAAGCGAAGAGGCGGCCGGCGGCGAGGCCTGGTCCCTGGTCGATCTCGCGCGCCACTGCGGCAATGCCGAGGACCGGGACGCGGCCCTCGCCGCCGCCCGTGCTCTGCCTGCTCCACCAAGGGCACCGCCCCGCCTGCGGCCGCTCGGCATGCTGGACGCCCTTGCCCGCCGCGACGCGGAGGCGGGACGTCCGCATTGGGAAGAGCCCGGCTCGCCCAGGCGGATGCTTCGCATGCTTTGCCATCGCCTCAGCGGGCTTTGATCCGTTTTCGATATTTTTTCCGACCGAAATGGCGGTTTTCGAGGACTGTACCGACTCCACCGCAACGAAAGGAGGAGAGGGACATGCTTCGAATCGTAGGAGGCGCCGCGGCGGCGCTGGCGCTGGTCCTGGCCGGCTTCTTCATCTGGAAGGGAAGGGCGACCGCCGAAAGCGGGCTTCCGTCCGCCCCTGCGGCGACCGCGGCCGCGGCCTTCGTCCAGGATTCGCCTTCGTCCGGACGGCGCGGGCTGAGCCTGCCCCCGTCGGCGTCCGAAAAGAGCAAGGAGGAGAAACGTTTCGCCCGCGCTGACCGCAACGAGGACGGCAAGGTCGCGCTCGCCGAGATCCTCGAGCCGCGCCGCAAGGCGTTCGCCAAGCTCGACAAGGACGGCAACGGCCAGTTGAGCTTCGACGAATGGGCGGCGAAGACCGAGGAGAGGTTCGCCGAAGCGGACAGCGACCGCTCGGGCTGGCTGACGCCTGCCGAGTTCGCCGAGACCAAACCGAAGACTCGGGCGAAGCCGGCACGCTGCGCCTGCAGCTGACGCCCGGAACCGCCGCCCGCGGCCCACGTTGCCGGGCGGTTCGACGGAGGCGGAATGGACTCGCATCATCGACCTTTCCGCCGGCGTACCGCGATCGCTTTGGCTCTGCTCGCCCGCGCTGGCGCGGGTCGACGGGAGGCTGGTGAGCTTGGCGTTCGGCGGCGAGGTCGACAGGGCGGCGGCTTCCTGGACCTGCCGCTTCTGATCGCGCCTCTCAGCCGCGGATCAGCCGGAAGCGGCCGCGCGCCTTCAGCGCCCGCCGCAGCCGGGCCGCGTCGCGGGTGAACGCGCTCCAGTGAATGCCCGCTCCGTCTCGCCCGGCGAGGAACTGGGCGATGATCTTGATGTCGTCGGGGACGCTCGACGCCGCGATGTGCGGGGCGGCGTCTGGGCGCGAGGCCGGGGCCGGCTGGGGCACGAAGCACGTCTCCCTCATTGTCCGGGCAGCCTAGCCGCGCTTCGCTCCGGCCGAAACCTCTCCGCGGGCGGTTTGCAGAACGCCAAGGACGGTTCGTGGAAAGGCGGCGAAGCGTTCGGTGCGAATGACGCGCGAGTCCGCGCATTCCCCGATGACGACCGCGGCTCAACGTCCTAGAGGCTTCGGCGATGTTCGCGGACAGCCATTGCCACCTGAACTACAAAGGCCTGGTCGAAGATCAGGCCGGAGTCCTGGCTCGCGCCCGCGCTGCCGGCGTCGAGGCCATGCTCAATATCTCGACGCGCCGTTCGGAATGGGATGACGTGATCGGCGTAGCGGAGCGCGAGCCGGACGTCTGGGCTTCGATCGGAATCCACCCGCACGAGGCGGACGGCCATCCCGACGTGGGCACCGCCCTGCTCGTGGAACGCGCCGCGCATCCGCGCGTGGTCGGGATCGGCGAGAGCGGCCTCGATTATTATTACGACCACAGCGACCGCGAGCGGCAGCGGACGAGCTTTCGCGCCCATATCGCCGCGGCGCGCGAGACCGGCCTGCCGGTCATCGTCCACACCCGCGACGCCGAAGAGGACACCGCCGCGATCCTCGCCGACGAAATGGGGAAGGGGGCTTTTCCGGGAGTCATACATTGCTTCACGGCGAGCGCGGCCTTTGCCGAGCGCGCGCTGGCGCTCGGCCTCTACGTCTCGCTGTCCGGGATCGTGACGTTCAAGAACGCAAGGGACTTGCAGGACACCGCCAAGGCCGTCCCGCTCGAGAAGCTGCTGATCGAGACCGATTCGCCTTTCCTCGCTCCCGTTCCGCACCGCGGACAGCCCTGCGAGCCTGCCTTCGTCGCCGACACCGCCCGGTTCGTCGCGGAGTTGCGCGGCCTGCCCGTCGAGACGCTCGCCGAGCGCACCGCCGCCAACTTCCGCACCTTGTTCGCGAAAGTCGGGTGATGCGCGTCCGGATCCTCGGTTGCGGCACCTCGTCCGGCGTGCCGCGGGTGGGCAACGATTGGGGGCAGTGCGACCGCGACAACCCGCGGAACCGCCGCCGCCGGGTCTCGATCCTGGTCAGCTACGGCAAGACCCGGATCCTCGTCGACACCGGGCCGGACCTGCGGGAGCAGCTGCTCGACGCGGATGTGGCCGAAGTGGAGGCGGTGATCTGGACCCACGACCATGCCGACCATTGCCACGGGATCGACGATCTGAGGCAGCTCTACCACGCCCGCGGCCGGCCGGTGACCGGCTACGCCCGGCAGGAGACGGTGAACAGCCTCAAGGCCCGCTTCGCCTACGCGTTCGACGGCAAGGACGGCTATCCGGCGGTGGTCGACCTCAGGCTGCTGCCGGATCACATCAACCTCGGCGGCATTTCGGTGCGCACTGTCGACCAGCCGCACGGGCCGATCACGACCGCCGGCCTGCGCTTCGACGCGGGCGGGAAGACCATCGTCTATTCGACCGATTTCAACGGGTTGACGCAGGAAATGGAGAATTCGTTCCAGGGCGCCGATCTGTGGATCGTCGACTCGTTGCGGCGGCGGCCGCACCCTACCCATCCGCATCTCGCTTTGGCGCTCGAATGGATAAGGCAGCTCGCCCCGGCGCGCGCCCTGCTCACCCACATGGACAACAGCATGGATTACGAGACCCTGCTGGCCGAGTTGCCCGAGGGGGTAGAGCCGGCCTATGACGGCCAGGAGATCGCCTGGTGAGCGGGCCCGGGGGCGATCAGGCGCTGAACTTCCTCTATCTTATCGGCTGCCTGGTCCTCGTGATCAGCGCCCTGATGGTCCGGCGAATCCCTATCGCGCACGGTCTCAAGATCCTGGCGGGCTGGCTCCTGATTTTCGGAGCGGCCTTTATCGCCTTCAGTTTGAAGGACGATTTCCTGGCGCTCGGCCGCCGGGTGCTCGCTGCGAACCGGGGCGAAGGGGAGGCGGTGGCCGCTGGCGCCGAGATCCGCATACCCAAGGCCGAGGACGGCCATTTCTGGGTGAATGCGCGGGTCAATGGGGTTCGGGTCCGCTTCCTGATCGACAGCGGCGCGACCGTCACCACCTTGTCGTCCGAGGCGGCGCGCGACGCAGGAGTCGAGCCGTCGGCGGGGTTTCCGGTGCTGGTCGACACCGCCAATGGCCAGGCGCTCGAGCGACGCGCGACGGCGACCTTGCGGGTGGGCTCGATCGAGCGCCGCGACTTCGACGTGCATCTGGCCGCCGAAACCGCCGGCGATACAAACGTGCTCGGCATGAACTTCCTGTCGTCGCTGTCGGCCTGGGGCGTGCAGGGCAACGTCCTGGTGCTGAAGCCGTGAGGGGCCCCCAACGCCCCTCGGCCGTCTTAGCACTTTACATAATGTATATTATCGCACTTTAAGAACGCGGGAACTTTGCCACCTTTGCCACCTTCCGCCCCCACTTTGGCCGACCTCGTCGAGATCATGGCCCGGCTCCGCGACCCGGTCGCCGGCTGCGAATGGGACCGCGAGCAGGATTTCGAGTCGATCGCGCCTTACACGATCGAGGAAGCCTATGAAGTCGCCGACGCGATCCGCCGCGGCGACCTGGCCGATCTGAAGGACGAGCTCGGCGACCTCCAGCTGCAGGTCGTCTACCACGCCCGGATGGCCGAGGAGATTGGCGCCTTCTCGATCGGTGACGTCATGGCGGCGATCTGCGCCAAGATGATCCGACGCCACCCGCATATCTTCGGCGAGGGCGCCGAAAACCCCGGTTGGGAGGCGCTGAAGGCCGCCGAGCGCGGCGCGCACGAAGACCGGAGCGCCCTCGCGCATGTCGCCCTGGCGCTGCCGGCGCTGAAGCGGGCCGAGAAGCTCCAGCGCCGCGCCGCGCGGGTCGGCTTCGACTGGCCCGACTCCAGCGGCCCGCGCGCCAAGATCGACGAGGAGCTGGCCGAGCTCGACTCGTCGGCGAGCGAGGCCGAGCGGGTCCACGAGCTCGGCGACCTTCTGTTCAGCGTCGTCAACCTCGCCCGCCACTTCGGAATCGACCCGGAATCGGCGCTCCGCGAGGCCAGTCAGCGGTTCGAGACGCGTTTCCGAAAGGTGGAAGAGCTAACCGACAAGCCGCTGTCGGATATGGATATCGAGGCGCTTGAAGCCTTGTGGCAGCGCGCGAAGCGGGAAAGCTAGGCCCGCTCGCTACGGCGCGCCTCGAACCGCGCCCAATCGGCTTCGGACAGCCGCACCTCATATTCCGTCTCAAGGCCGTCGGGCCGCGACTCGACCACTTCGCCATTGGCGTGAAGCCAGGCGATTGTCTCGCCGTCCGATGCCGCGATGCGGACGGTGCGCAGCCGTGCGCCCTTGCGCAGGCGCGCGGCGGCGCGCTCGAGCAGGTCATCGACCCCGGCCTTAGTCAGCGCCGAGATCGGCACCACGTCCTCGCGCCGCGCCGCTTCGGCCGCGACGCGCTCTGCCGCCTCGCCGGCGAGCAGATCGGTCTTGTTCCAGGCCTCGATCATCGCCCCTTCCCCCCCGGCGCCGATCTCTTTGAGCACCCGTTCAACGTCCTCACGCTGGGCATCGCTGTCGGGATGCGAGATGTCGCGGACGTGGACGATGAGGTCGGCCGAGATTACTTCCTCGAGAGTCGCCCGGAACGCGGCGACGAGCTGGGTGGGCAGCTCCGAAATGAATCCGACCGTGTCGGAGAGGATCGCCTTGTCGAAGCCGGGCAGCGCCACCTCGCGCATCGTCGGGTCGAGGGTCGCGAACAGAAGGTCCTCGGCCAGGACCTTGGCCCGGGTCAGTCGGTTGAACAGGGTCGATTTGCCCGCATTGGTATAGCCCACCAGCGCGATCACCGGCCAGGGCGCGCGCTGGCGCCGGGCGCGGTGGAGGGCGCGGGTGCGGGTCACCTGGTCGAGCTCGCGGCGCAGTTTCGCCATGCGGTCGCGGATCAGCCGGCGGTCGGCCTCGATCTGGGTCTCGCCGGGGCCGCCGAGGAAGCCGAAGCCGCCGCGCTGGCGCTCGAGGTGGGTCCAGGAGCGGACCAGCCGTCCCGCCTGATAGTCGAGATGGGCGAGTTCGACCTGCAGCCGCCCCTCGGCGGTCGCCGCCCGCTCGCCGAAAATCTCGAGGATGAGCCCGGTGCGGTCGATCACCTTGGCCCTGGCGGCGGTCTCCAGGTTCTTCTGCTGGATGGGGCTGATCGGCGCGTCGACGACGAGCAATTCGGCCCCGGCCCGCTCGACCGCCTCGGCGATCTCTTCGACCTGGCCGGAGCCGAACAGGGTGGCCGAGCGCGGCTGGCGGATCCGGAAGCGCAGCCGCTCGACGACGTCGAGGCCGATCGCGCCGGCGAGGCCCGCGGCCTCTTCGAGCCGCGCGTCGCTGTCGCGGCGACCCTCGCGGCCGAGCTCCGGCAGTGCGATCACCGCCTTGGCGCCGCGGGCGAACTCGCCGGAATCGTCGCGTTGGAAGACGCTCAGGAGGCCGGTTCCTCGTCCTCGGCCTCGTGGAAGCTCACCGGCTGTTCGGGCTGCACGGTGGAAACGGCGTGCTTGTAGACGAGCTGGGACAGGCCGTCGCGCTGAAGCAGCATGCAGAACAGGTCGAAGGCGACGATGTCGCCCTGCAGCATCACGCCGTTGACCAGGAACATGGTCACCGGCCCGCCCGATCGTCGGACGGCCCCGAGGAACACCTCCTGGAGCAGGGTCGGCTTCTTCTTCTCCTGCTGATCGGCGAAGGCGCGCTCGATCTCGGCGAGGTCGAGCGGGTGGGAGGGCATTATCGTCGAGATGGCGTGCTTGTAGATAAGCTGGGCATGGCCGTCGCGGCGCAGAAGCACCGAGAAATTGTCGAACCAGGTAATAATGCCCTGAAGCTTGACGCCCTTGACCAGGAACATGGTGACCGGAGTCTTCGACCGTCTGAGGCTGTTCAAGAACATGTCCTGGAGGTTGTTGACCTTGTCGGCCATCGCCCACTCTCCTTATTGGCGGATCGTTGTCCGCTTAGGCGCCCGCTAGGGGCGTCGTGCGGCGGGGCCATAGCACGGCCGGCGCGGAAGCGCCACGCGCTCACTCGCCGTTGCCGTCGCCCCGCGTGTCGCCGATGCCCAGGGCCTTCAGCTTGCGGTGGAGCGCCGAGCGCTCCATGCCGATGAAGGTCGCGGTCCGCGAGATGTTGCCGGAGAAGCGGCGGATCTGGACCTTGAGATATTCCCGTTCGAACGTCTCGCGCGCCTCGCGCAGCGGGGTCCCCATGATCGCCTTGACCGCTTCCGACGGGCTCAGCGAGGCCTGCTCGTTGAGGATCTCGGGCGGCAGCATGTCGATCTCGATCGAACCGACGCGGGCCCCCGGGGCGAGGATGATGGTCCGCTCGATGACGTTCCTCAGCTGCCGGACGTTGCCCGGCCAGTCATAGGCCTGGAGGGCGGCGATGGCGTCGGGGGTGAAATTGGGAGTCGGCAGGCGCTGCTCGGCGGCGTAGCGGGCGGCGAAATGGGCGACCAGCTCGGGGATATCCTCCCGCCGCTCGGAAAGCGCCGGCAGGTGGACCGGGACGACGTTCAGCCGGTAATAAAGGTCTTCCCGGAAGCGCTGCGCGGCGATCTCCTCGGCCAGCAGGCGCGAGGTCGACGACACGACGCGCATGTCGACCTTGACGATGCGCTGGCCGCCGACCCGCGTAAAGCTCTGGTCGGTGAGCACGCGCAGGATCTTGGCCTGGGCCGGGATCGGCATGTCGGCGATCTCGTCGAGGAACAGGGTGCCGCCGTGCGCCTGTTCGAGCAGGCCGGGCCGGGCGAGCTCGCCCCCCTCCTCCACCCCGAACAATTCCTCCTCGACCCGCTCTGGAGTCATCCGCGCCGCCGAGACGACGACGAACGGCGCCTGCGCCCGGTTCGACCATTCGTGGAGCAGCCGCGCCGCCACTTCCTTGCCGACCCCGGCCGGACCGGTGATCAGCACCCGGCTCCCCGTCCCCGCCACCCGCTTCAGCGTGGCGCGCACCGCGTTGATCGCGACGCTCGAGCCGGTGAGCTCGGTCTCCTGGCCGATCTGGGCCCTGAGGCTCGCATTCTCGCGGCGAAGCCGGTCGGTCTCGGTGGCGCGGGCGACGAGATGGAGCAGATGGCCGGCCTCGAACGGCTTCTCGATGAAGTCGACCGCGCCCTGCCGGATCGCCGCGACCGCGGTGTCGAGATTGCCGTGGCCCGAGATCATCAGCACCGGCAGCGACGGGTCGCGGCGCTTGATCTCCTCGAGCAGCTGCAGACCGTCGAGCTTGGAATTCTGAAGCCAGACGTCGAGAAGCACCAGCGACGGCCGGCGGTCGGCCAGCGCCTGCAGCGCCTCGCTGCTGTTCGCCGCCGCCCGGCACGAATAGCCTTCGTCCTGGAGGACTCCGGAGACGAGCTCCCTTATGTCCTGTTCGTCGTCGACTATGAGGATGTCGAGAGCCATGCCCTACCCGTTCGCCGCCTTGCCGGTGTTCAACTCCGCCGCGCCGCCGCCGAGGCGGGCCAGCGTCTCGGCATCGAAGACCAGGCGGACGAGCGTGCCGCCGCCCTTATTGTCCTCGAATTCGATGCTTCCG
>JAXDPL010000281.1:0-8584 GCA_034668385.1 Sphingomonadales bacterium
CCGCCGCCGGCAGCGCGCAGGACGCCTGCGGCTTGGGCGGGCCGGGCTTCACCTCGACCAGGCACATCCGGCAATTGCCGGCGATCGACAGCCGCTCGTGATAGCAGAAGCGCGGGATCTCCTTGCCCGCCAGCTCGCAGGCCTGAAGCACGGTCGCGCCCTGCGGAACCTCGATCTCGACCCCGTCGACTTTGACCTTGGGCATCAGGCGCCTCCGGTGCGCAGCGCGCGCGCCGCCGCGGCGAGGCGATAATAGCTGACCGCCAGCGCCGCCCGAAGCGTCGTACGATTGAATTTGGACGTCTGGCCCCGGGCCACGCAGCGGGCGATGGTGGGGGCCATGGCCCGCAACCTCGCGAGTTCGTTCGGGGAATCCATTTCGGTCAGCACCGCATCCCTGGAACCGCCGGGATCGGCGCGGACCACGCACTCACCGAGGCGCATGACGTCCTGGTCGGCCACGGCGACGGCGTAGCCGTGCTCGCGCTGCTTCTGCGCGGCAGCGGCCAGGGCCCTGCCATGTTCGTCGACCGTCGAGGGCCGCTCCGGCTCGGGCCATTCGAGGGCGGGAACCAGGCTCGGGTCGATGATCGCGGCGCCCGACAGCTCGACTCGGATCAGCTGCTCGGCGAGCGCGCCGCGATACAGGGTGTCGCGCATCTGAAGCTCGATGATATCCTCGCCGGCCCGCCGAAGGCATTCGGGCGGCGCGACTTTCTCCAGATCCGCCGACGAAGGACGAACGGCCGGAGCCAGGACGAAGCTCCGGGCGAAGTCCGGCCGCCGCTGCACCGCGCAGGCGGCGAACCGGTTCATCATCGCGCGCGCTCCGCCGCCGGGGTTCTTCGCGCCCGCCGGCGGGCAAAGCACGGCACCGACCAGGGCCGCGGCCGCGAGGCCGCGCGCGATCCGCTTCGATCCCGCCTCAGACATCGGGCTTCAGCCTTCGCGAATATTGGTACATCGCATCGCCGAGCCACGAGCGCAGCGTCAGGCTGTTGGCCTTGAGGCTCTCGCCGGGATGCAGACAGGGACCCACTCGGCGGCTCAGCGCCTGGTAGGCCGCCCGCTCCTCCTTGGAGCCCCAGCGGCTTCGGAGCACGGCATCGACGCCCCCCGTCTCATGCTCGACGAGGCACACCGCGAACGCATGGAGCCGGCCGGGCGCGCTCTCCTGGTTGAAGCCCACCCAGGCGAAGGAAGCGCCCTCCGGCGCCGGCGCGATGTCGGCGGCGACCGGCGGCGGCGGCGCGTTGCGGGCATAGACGTAGCGATAGCGGGCCTCGGCGATCCCGCCGCGCATCATCATCGAGGTCAGCTTCATCAGCATCGCGTAGGAACAGGGGCTGCCCTCGCTGCCGCCCTCGAGGCGGCGGAGGATCGCGTCTTCCTCCCGTGAGCCGATCCGCGTGTCGAACAGCGGCCGCGCCACGTCCCATTGCGAGCTGGCGATGCAGTCGATCAGAAAGCGGAAGCGGTCGAGCGTCAGGAACATGCCGTCGGGAAGCTTGGGCGGCGGCTTGGCCGCCCAGGGCGCGCCGGCCAGCGCCGGATCGACGGGGGCCGCGGCGGCGGGGGCGGCGACGAGGGCGACCGAGAGAAGGACGGTCAGGACCCGTCTCATTCCGCCGCCTCCAGCGTCAGGCCGGCATTCTCGCGGATGCGGCGCTCGAGCTCGGGGCGGAAGTGGCGGATGAGGCCCTGGATCGGCCAGGCGGCGGCGTCGCCAAGCGCGCAGATGGTGTGGCCCTCGACCTGCTTGGTGACGTCCCAGAGGAGGTCGATCTCCTCGGCAGCCGCATTGCCCTCGACGAGGCGCTCCATCACCCGCCACATCCAGCCGGTGCCCTCGCGGCAGGGGGTACACTGGCCGCAGCTCTCATGCTTGTAGAAATAGGAGATTCGAGCGATCGCCTTCACCACGTCGGTCGACTTGTCCATGACGATGACGGCGGCGGTGCCGAGGCCGGAGCCGAGGTCCTTGAGGCCGTCGAAGTCCATCGGCGCGTCCATGATCTCGGCGGCCGGGACGAGCGGCACCGACGAGCCGCCGGGGATGACGGCGAGCAGGTTGTCCCAGCCGCCCCGGATCCCGCCCGCATGGCGGTCGATCAGCTCGCGGAACGGCACCGACATCGCCTCCTCGACGACACAGGGCTTGTTCACGTGGCCCGAGATCTGGAAGAGCTTGGTGCCCTCGTTCTTCGGCCGGCCGAAGCCGGCGAACCAGGCCGCGCCGCGGCGAAGGATGGTCGGGACGACGGCGATCGATTCGACGTTGTTGACCGTGGTCGGGCAGCCGTAGAGGCCGGCCCCGGCCGGGAAGGGCGGCTTCAGGCGCGGCATGCCCTTCTTGCCCTCGAGGCTCTCGAGCATCGCCGTCTCTTCGCCACAGATGTAGGCGCCGGCGCCGCGATGGACGAACAGGTCGAAATCGTTGCCGGACTTGGCCGCGTTCTTGCCGAGCAGCCCGGCGTCGTAGGCCTGCTGCACGGCCGCCTCGAGAGTCTGGCTTTCGCGGATGAACTCGCCGCGAATGTAGATGTAGCCGGCCCGCGCGCGCATCGCGAAGCCGGCGATCAGGGCGCCCTCGATCAGCTTGTGGGGATCGTGGCGGATGATCTCGCGGTCCTTGCACGAGCCGGGCTCGGATTCGTCGGCATTGATGACCAGGAAGTTGGGCTTTCCGGGCTTGGGCTCCTTGGGCATGAAGCTCCACTTGAGGCCGGTCGGGAAGCCGGCGCCGCCGCGGCCGCGAAGCCCCGACGCCTTGATCACGTCGATGATCGAATCCTGCCCGCGCGCCATCAAGGCGGCGGTATCGTCCCAGTCGCCGCGCGCCTGCGCCGCCTTCAGGCCCCAATCCTGGTAGCCGTAGACGTTGGTGAAAATACGGTCCTTGTCGTCGAGCATCAGCGCGGACCCTCGATCAGCTTGCGGACCCCGAAGAAGACCGCGGCGACCACCGCGACGGCGATGGCGAGCCCGATCAGCTTGAAGGTGAAGAAGACCAGCTTCACCAGCAGCCAGAGGACGAGGATGCCGACGAGGATGGCGACGGCGAGCGAGCCGAGGTCCTTCATGCCTGCACATCCTGCTTCTGGCCCCAGAGCGGGCGGTAGTCGTGATTTTCACCGACCATCTCCGGCAGGGTCGTGACCCCGCCCTCCGGCGCGCTGGTCTGGCGGTCGATCTGCGGGCCCGGCCTGGGCGTCTCGCCGCGCGCCAGCGCCTCCAGCACGGCGCTCGTCGTCTCGAAGGTCAGGTCCTCGAAATTGTCGTCGTTGATCTGGGCCATCGGCGCGTTGGCGCAGGCGCCGAGACATTCGACCTCGGTCAGCGTGAACAGCCCGTCCGCCGTGGTTCCGCCCTTCCTCAGCCCCTTGGCGGCGCAGGCGCGGAAAACCTCGTCGGAGCCGCGCAGCCAGCAGGGCGTCGTTCCGCACACCTGGACGTGGTAGCGGCCGACCGGAACGAGGTTGAACATCGTGTAGAAGGTCGCGACCTCGTAGGCGCGGATGTACGGCATCGACAGGTAGGCGGCGACATATTCGATCACCGGGATCGGCAGCCACCCCTGGGTCTGCGTCTCCACCCCCACCTGCCGCTGGGCAAGATCGAGCAAGGGGATGATCGCGCTGTGCTGACGCCCGGGCGGATAGCGGCCGACGATCGTCTTCGCCTTCCCCTCATTCTCCGCCGTCCAGGCGAACCCGCCCCAGCGCGCGCGCACCTCGTCGAGGTCGGGGATCGAATTGGGGAGGATGTCAGCCACGCAAGTCCCCCTCGTTGCGCGTGTCGAAGCGCGCCTCGCCGAGCTCGCCGGCATGGGTGGCGAAGAAGCGCCGAAGGCCCACCGCCGCCGCGACCAACGCGACCAGGAACAGGCCGAGGAACAGGTCCCAGCCGAGCGCGCGCGGCTCGAAGAATTCGGCGAACAGCGGCACGGCGATCGCGGCCAGCACCGCGATCGCGGTCCCGGCGGCAAGATTGCGGCGGCCCACGCTCACCGGTCGATCTCCCCGAACACGATGTCGAGCGAGCCGAGGATGGCGGTGACGTCGGCCAGCATGTGGCCGCGCGACATGAAGTCCATCGCCTGGAGATGCGAGAAGCCGGTCGGCCTTATCTTCACCCGGTAGGGCTTGTTGGTGCCGTCGGCGACGAGATAGATTCCGAACTCGCCCTTCGGGCTCTCGGTCGCGACATAGACCTCGCCCGCCGGGACGTGGAAGCCCTCGGTGTAGAGCTTGAAATGGTGGATCAAGGCTTCCATCGACTGCTTCATCTCGGCGCGCTTGGGCGGCACTACCTTGCGGTCGAGGCTGGCGATCTCTCCCTGCGGCATCCTGTCGAGGCACTGGCGCATGATCCGCACCGACTGGCGGACCTCCTCGACCCTCACCATCATCCGGTCGTAGCAGTCCCCCCTGGTCCCCACCGGAACGTCGAAATCGACTTCGTGGTACATGTCGTAGGGTTGCGCCTTGCGGATGTCCCAGGGAATTCCGGCGGCGCGGATCATCGGCCCGGAGAAGCCCCAGGCGAGCGCGTCCGCCTTGGAGACGACGCTGATGTCGACGTTGCGCTGCTTGAAGATGCGGTTGTCGGCGACGAGGCTGATCGAATCCTCGAACAGACGGTGGAGCTTGGTCACCATCCACTCGCCGATATCGTCGAGCAAAGCCTGAGGCACGTCCTGGTGCACTCCGCCGGGGCGGAAGTAATTGGCGTGCATCCTGGCGCCGGACGCCCGCTCGTAGAAGTTCATGATGTCTTCGCGCGGCTCGAACAGCCACAGGTTCGGAGTCATCGCTCCGACATCCATGATGTGGCTGCCGATGTTGAGCAGGTGGTTCGAGATTCGGGTCAGCTCGGCGAAGAAGGTTCGGAGCCACCGCGCCCGATCGGGCACCTCGAGGTCGAGCAATTTCTCGATGGCGAGCACGTAGCTGTGCTCCATGCACATCGGCGAGACGTAATCGAGCCGGTCCATATAGGGGACCGACTGGATGTAGGTCTTGTATTCGCAGAGCTTCTCGGTGCCGCGGTGGAGGAGGCCGACATGCGGGTCGACCCGCTCGACGATCTCGCCGTCGAGCTCGAGGACCAACCGGAGCACGCCGTGCGCGGCCGGATGCTGCGGGCCGAAGTTGATCGTGTAATTGGCGATCTTGGACTGGGTCGCGCCGGTCCGCGCCACTTCGTCGGCCGTCCCCACGGCGGGTGCGTCGAGGGTCACTTCTTCACCTCGTCGGCCTTGAGGGGCGTCGGAGCGCCGGGCGCTTCGGGCGAGGCCTTCTCGTCACCGGGGAGGATGTACCGGGCGCCTTCCCAGGGGCTTAGGAAGTCGAAGGTGCGGAAATCCTGCGGCAGCCGCACCGGCTCGTAGACGACCCTTTTCTGCTCCTCGGAATAGCGCAGCTCGACATAGCCGGTCAGCGGGAAGTCCTTGCGGAACGGATGACCTCGGAAGCCGTAGTCGGTCAGGATCCGGCGCAGGTCGTCATTGCCGTCGAACACGACTCCGTAAAGGTCGAACACCTCGCGTTCCAGCCATCCCGCCACCGGCCAGAGCGAGGTGACCGAGGGGACCGGCGTGTCCTCGTCGGTCGAGAGCTTGACCCGGATGCGGTGGTTCCGGGTGACCGACAGAAGATGATAGTCGACCTCGAACCGCTCGGGCCGCTCGGGGTAATCGACCCCGGCGATCTCCATCAGCTGCTGGTATTCGAACCGGTCGCGAAGAGTGCTGCAGACCTCGACGATGCTCTCGCGCCGAACCGTCAGGGTCACCTCGCCGACCGCGTCCTTCGTCTCGAGCAGCGCCTCGCCGAGCACGGCGCCGACCTCGTCGAGCAGCCCCTCGCGGGGCGCGATTCGGGGAGCGGAGTTGTTCATTGACACCCCCTGCCGCTCATCCTGAGTAGAGGCTGAGCGAAGCCGAAGCCTCGTATCGAAGGGCCGTCCTTCGATACGGGCCCTCGCCAAGCTCGGTCCCTACTCAGGATGAGCGGGTTGGAGAGTGCGGCCTTTTCCACCGACTTACCGCTCGATCGTGCCGACGCGGCGGATCTTCCGCTGCAGCTGCATGACTCCGTAGAGCAGCGCCTCGGCGGTCGGCGGACAGCCCGGCACATAGATGTCGACGGGCACGATGCGGTCGCAGCCGCGCACCACCGAATAGCTGTAATGGTAATAGCCGCCGCCATTGGCGCAGCGGCCCATCGAGATGACGTAGCGCGGCTCCGACATCTGGTCGTAGACCCGGCGCAGCGCTGGCGCCATCTTGTTGCAGAGCGTTCCGGCGACGATCATCACGTCCGACTGGCGGGGGCTCGCGCGCGGCGCGACTCCAAATCTTTCAAGGTCGTAGCGCGGCATGTTGGCGTGGATCATCTCGACCGCGCAGCAGGCGAGGCCGAAGGTCATCCACCACAGGCTGCCGGTCCGCGCCCACTGGAACAGGTCTTCGGTCGAGGTCACGAGGAAACCCTTGTCGACGACCTCGCTCTGCAATTCGCCGAAGAAGCGCGGATCGGGCGGCTGGAGGTCCGACGGGCGTTCATTCTCGTGGCGTGGGTCGAGGATCACTCCCATTCGAGCGCCCCCTTCTTCCAGGCGTAGACGAAGCCCAAGACGAGCTCGACCAGGAACAGCATCATCGCGGCCCAGCCGACGAGGCCGATCTTGCCGAGCGACACCGCCCACGGGAACAGGAACGCCGCCACGAGGTCGAAGACGATGAACAGGATCGAGACGAGGTAGAAGCGGACGTCGAACTGGGCGCGGCTGTCCTCGAAGGCCGGAAAGCCGCATTCATATTCGGCGAGCTTGTCCGGATAGGGGTTCGACGCGCCGGTCAGCTTTGCGACCGCCATCGGCAGGACGACGAAGGACAGCGACATCGACAGGGCCACGGCGAGGAACAGGAGGATGGGCAGGTAACCGGCGGCGACGGACGCCATGGGAGACTCTCCGGGGCGATGAGTTGGGCGGCTTCTAGGCCAGCCTCCGCCGCGCCGCAACCATCCAGAGGACGTTGACGGCGGCGTTCGCGGGCGGCATCGTTACGGCGCCCAAACGGAGGGGGACGAACGATGAATTCGAAGACAAAACGGGCCGCCTTGGCCCTTCTCGTTGCCGGCTGCGCCGTGCCCTCTCCCGTGTGGGCCGCGCCCGCCGTACGCCGCGCCGCGCCCGCGGCCACCTACCTGGTCCACGCGCAGGACCCGTCGACCATCGTGCGCGCGCTGATCGGCGGCGGCTATTCCGCCAAGCTCGGAGTCGACAAGGTCGGCGACCCGATGGTCACCAGCGCGGTGGGCGGGACCACCTTCCAGATCTTCTTCTACAATTGCACCAACCACAAGGAATGCGCGACGGTCCAGTTCCACTCGGGCTACGACCTCAATACGGCCCCGCCGCTCGAGACGATCAACGAGTGGAACCGCAGCCAGCGCTTCGGCCGCGCCTATCTCGACAAGGAGAACGATCCGATCCTCGAGATGGACGTCGATCTCGACGACGGCGGCCTCTCGCCGCTCCTGTTCATCGACAATATCGAATTCTGGTCGACCATCCTCGGCAAGTTCGAGCAGCATATCGGGTATAGGAAGTGAAAATCCTCCCCTCGATTTCGAGGGGAGGGGGACCGCGCGAAGCGTGGTGGAGGGGTCCCTCCACCGTCCTGCGGACGGTCCCCCTCCCCTGCAAATGCAGGGGAGGAAAAGCTAGGCCCTGAGCGCGTTCGCCACGAGGCGATGCAGCTTGGAATGGAGGTCGGCGTTGGCGGCGATCACCTGGCCCTTGGCGAGGCCGGCGTCCGAGCCTCGGAAGTCGCTGACGAAGCCGCCCGCTTCCCTCACCAGCAGCAGGCCGGCGGCGAGGTCCCAATATTGCAGGTCCTCCTCCCAGAAGCCGTCGTAGCGGCCGGCCGCCACCCAGGCGAGGTCGAGCGCCGCCGAGCCGAAGCGGCGGATGCCGGACACTTCGGGCGCCACCGCCGCGAGGATCTTCTCGAACCTTTCCATATGGCCGTGGCCCATGAACGGGATTCCGGTCGCGATCAGCGCCTCGTCGAGGTTGCGGCGGGCCGAGACCCGGAGGCGCCGCTCGTTGAGCCACGCCCCCCGGCCCTTCTCCGCCCAGAAGCTCTCGTCGGTGAGCGGCTGGTAGACCAGGGCCTGGGTGATCTCGGGCTTGCCCTGGGCCCCGCGCGGGTCCTCGACGGCGATCGAAATGGCGAAATGCGGCAGGCCGTGGAGGAAGTTGGTGGTGCCGTCGAGGGGATCGACGATGAAGCGCGGCTTGTCCGGATCGCCCTCGATGCTTCCGCCCTCCTCGAGCGTCAGCCGCCAGTCGGGACGGGCGTGACGAAGCTCGTCGACGATCGTCTGCTCGGCCTGGCGGTCGGCCATCGAGACGAAGTCGGCGGGGCCCTTGCGGCTGACCTGCAGCAGCTCGACCTCGTTGAAATCGCGTCTCAGCCGCGGCGCCGCCTTGCGCGCCGCCTTCTGCATCACCGTGATCAGTCCGGAATGGGAAACCATCTTTTCTCCTAAACCCTCTCCCTGCAGGGGAG
>JAXDPL010000282.1:0-3246 GCA_034668385.1 Sphingomonadales bacterium
TTCCGCCCGAGATGCGGCGCTATTTCGACCTCCATGCCAGCCTCGACGTGCGCCACAGCGCCGCCTGGAACGCCGAGGCGCTGCGCCCGCTGGTCGAGGAGGACCCGCGCCGCGCCCGCGCCATCGCGGAAGGGGCGCTGATCCGCCTCGCCTGCGGCGCCCGCTGCTACGAGGCGTATCGCGAGCGCCTGTGGCGCGGCAGGATCGCGCTCGCCGCCGAATGAGCTAGGAAGCGGCATGGCCGACGCCCTGCCGCACCTCAGCCCGAAACAGGCCCGCCGCATCGCGCTCGGCGCGCAGGGGCTCGCGCGGCCGCGGCCGCAGGGCCCGGTGACGGAGCGCCGACTGCTCGCCGTGGCCGAGCGGCTGAACCTGTTCCAGATCGACAGCGTCAACGTGCTTGCGCGGGCGCACTATCTTCCCGCCTTCGCCCGCCTCGGCGCCTATGACACGCGCCTCCTCGACGGCGCCGCCTGGGGAAAGCCGCGGCGATTGTTCGAATATTGGGCGCACGAGGCCTCGCTTCTCCCGCTCGACCTCCACCCGCTGCTTCGCTGGCGGATGGCGCGGGCGGAGCGGGGGGAGGCGGGCTGGGGCTCGCTCCGCGCCTTCGCGCACGAGCGGCGCGGAGAGGCGGACGCGATCCTCGAGCGCATCGTCGCCGAAGGCCCGCTCGCCGCCTCGGACCTGGAGAAAGGGCGGACCGGCTGGTGGGAATGGAGCGGCGCCAAGCGCATCCTCGAATGGCTGTTCTGGTCCGGCCGCATCACCACGGCGACGCGCCGCGGCAGCTTCGAGCGGGTCTACGACCTTCCCGAACGCGTTCTCCCCGCGCGGATACTCGCCCTCCCCACCCCTTCCGAGGCCGACGCGCAGCGGGCGCTGCTGGAGCGTGCCGCCCGCGCGCTCAGCGTCGCCACGGCGCGAGACCTGCGCGACTATTTCCGCCTCTCCCCCGCCGAGGCCGCGCCCCGCATCGCCGAGCTCGTGGAGGACGGCCTGCTGCAGCCGGTCCGGGTCGAAGGCTGGCGCGACACGGCCTATCTCCACCGCCAGGCGACGCGGCCCCGCCGGCTGGAGGCGCGCGCGCTCCTGGCGCCCTTCGACCCGCTGATCTGGGAGCGCGCACGCGCCGAGCGGCTGTTCGGCCTGCGCTACCGCATCGAAATCTACACCCCAGCCGAGAAGCGCGTGCACGGCTATTACGTCCTCCCCTTCCTGCTGCGCGACCGCATCGCCGCCCGCGTCGACCTCAAGGCGGACCGCAAGGGCGGACGCCTGCTCGTCAAGGCGGCGCACCGGGAGCCGGGCGCGCCGGAAGACACTGAGGAGGCGCTCGCCGCCGAGCTTCGGCTGATGGCCGGCTGGCTCGCACTCGGTGAAATCCGGGTGGACAGGAAGGGCGATCTCGCCGAGGCGCTCCGGCGCGAGATCTGAAGGGAAAAGATGGAGCGGATCGTCATCCTGACCGGCGCCGGCACCTCGGCGGAGAGCGGCCTCGCCACCTTCCGCGGCCCCGACGGGCTCTGGGAAGGGCATCGCGTCGAGGACGTCGCGACGCCCGCGGCGTTCGCGCGTAACCCGGATCTCGTCCAGCGATTCTACGACGCCCGCCGCGGCCGCCTGCGTGAGGTCGAGCCGAACGCCGCCCACCGCGCCCTCGCCCGCCTCGACGCACAATGGCCGGGCGAGCTCCTCATCGTCACCCAGAATGTCGACGACCTGCACGAGCGGGCGGGCGCGCGCCGCCTCCTCCACATGCACGGCGCGCTGCGCTCGGCCTGGTGCCTCGCCTGCGACGCGCGCCTGGCCTGGGACAAAGACCTCTCCGGCGGCCCCGCCTGCCCCGCCTGCGGCACCGCCGGCGCGCTTCGCCCGGACATCGTCTGGTTCGGCGAGATGCCGTACGAGATGGACCGCATCGACGCGGCGCTGCGCGACTGCGATCTGTTCGTCTCGATCGGGACCTCGGGCGCCGTCTACCCCGCCGCCGGCTTCGTCCAGACCGCCCGCTACGTCGGCGCCCGCACCCTCGAGATGAACCTCGAGCCGAGCCTTGGCAGCGTCTGGTTCGACGAGGTTCGCACGGGGCCCGCGAGTGCCCTGGTCCCGGCCTGGGTCGAGGAGGTACTTGGGCAGGAACCGCTACCATGATATGGTAACCCGATGAGCAAGAACACATCTGTGAACCTCAGCGATCATTTCGCGGCGATGATCGACTCGCTCATAGCGTCGGGCCGCTTCGGCTCGGCGAGCGAGGTGGTGCGCGAAGGGCTTCGTCTCGTGGAGACCCGTGAGGCGGCTCTCGCCCGCCTGCGCCGCGCCGTCGCAGAGAGCGAGGGGAGCGGAGAAGCCACCCCGTTCGACATGGCGGCATGGCTCGAAGAGCAGGACTGGCTCGACAGCGCCGCGTGAAGCAGGTCCGTCTCACGCCGCAGGCGAGGGCCGAGATCGCTGAAATCCGGCTCTACACGCGCAAGCGTTGGGGAGCCGCCCAAGCGGACCCGTATCTCCGCGGCCTCGGCAGACGCTTCGAGGAGATCGCTGCGGGAACGGCCTCTCATCGCGACGCCGAGATCGGCGGCGACTATCGGCGGTGTGGATACGAATCCCACATCATCGTTTTCAGGTTCGAAGGTGATGCCGTGAAGGTCGTCCACGTCTTCCACCGCACGATGGACATACCCGGACGGATGACCGGCGACCGCTAAATCTTCACTCGACCCAGTCGAGCCCGATTTCCCGGTAGAGCCCCCTGTCCTCCTCCCATTTCGGGTTGACCTTGACGTGGAGGAAGAGGTGGACCTTGCGGCCGAGCAGCTGCGCCAGCTCGGTCCGCGCCGCTTCGCCGATGGCGCGGATGCGGGTGCCGCCCTTGCCGAGGATGATCGCCTTCTGGCTGCCGCGGCCGATCAGGATCTGCTGGTGGATCGCGACCGAGCCGTCCTTGCGCTCCTCGTAGCGCTCGGTCTCGATCGCGCTTTCATGGGGGAGCTCGGCGTGGAGCTGGAGGTAGAGCTGCTCGCGCGTCACTTCGGCGGCGAGCATGCGGTCGGTGGCGTCGGAGACCTGGTCCTCGGGGAAGTGCCACGGCCCTTCCGGCACCCGCGCCGCCAGCGCCTGCTTGAGATCGGCGACGCCGTCGCCGGTCGCGGCGGAGACCATGTTGCTTTCCTCGAAGTCCAGCCGCTGGTTGAGCTGCGCCGCCAGCGTCAGCAGCACGTCTTTCCTCACCAGATCGTCCTT
>JAXDPL010000283.1:0-2692 GCA_034668385.1 Sphingomonadales bacterium
TGATGTGCAGACGCTCTAACGGTTGACCGGCGCTGGCGGCCATCCTGCGTGCCAGGCACGATGCCGGATCGGCAGTGCTGTTCTGTTCAAGCCATGTTCAGCTAGCCGGAGGTCCAATGCGCGGACGTCGGCCGTCAACGTTGAGCGGGCAGGCAAGCCATGCATGCGACCAGAACGTTTTCCATCGTTACAGTCTGCTTGATCCTGCTGTCGGGATTTCCGGGTGTTCTGGGCTACGCTGCCGCGCAGCAGCCGGAAAAGCGGATCGCGCTGGTGCTCGGCAATGGCGCTTACGCGAAGTCGCCGGTCGCCACGGCGGCCAACGACGCCGGCCTCATCGCGCAAACCTTGCAGGCGGCGGGTTTCGACGTGGTCGGGGCCCGGGACCTCGATGGCGACACGCTGCGCCGGAGTTTTCGCGACTTCATCCAGAAGGCCGAGGCGTCAGGTCCCGGCACCGTGGCGATGGTGTACCTCGCGGGCTATGGCATGCAGCTGGCCGGCGAGAATTATTTCATTCCCGTCGATTCCTCGCTCAGCCGCGACGTCGACATCCCGATCGAAGGATTGCGGATCAGCGACTACATCCGGCAGCTTGCATCATTGTCGCTGAAGGCCAGCATCGTCGTGCTGGACGCAGCGAGGGCGCAGCCTTTCATCGCCAGCGGCCAGCCGATCGCGAGCGGTCTCGCGCTGGTCGAACCCGAGGCGCACATGCTGGTCGCGTTCAATGCCGCGCCCGGGACGGTGGCGCCGAATGAGCAGGGGCCCTACGGCGCGTACGCGCAATCGCTCGCCGAGATGATCCGCACCGGCGGACTGCCGCTGCCGGAGCTATTCAACCGGTTGCGGCTCCGCGTCAACGAAGCCAGCAAAGGCGCGCAGGTGCCGTGGAACGCCGACAAGATTGATGTGCCGTTCATGTTCTTTGATCGCGCACCGGATGCCCCCCCGCCGGCGCCGCCCGATCAGGCCGCCGCCGTCAGGAGCAGGCCGATGCGGGATGTCGGGGTGGGGGATGCCTACGCCGCGGCCCTCGAACGCGACACGATGCGAGGCTATGAGGATTTTCTCGCGGCCTATCCGGGCGATCCGCTGGCCAAACGGGTACAGGCGATTGTCGCCGCGCGGCGCGAAGCCATCACATGGCTTCGCAGCTACCGGGTCGACACCCCGCAGGCCTACTGGTCGTATCTGCGGCGCTACCCGCGCGGGCCTCATGCCGCCGACGCCCACCGCCGCCTTGCCATTCTCACCGCTCCGCTGGAGCCGCCGCCGGCCTTCGCGGTCATCGAGTACGACGTGCCGCCGCCGCCATACGAAGAAATCGTCTATGTCGATCGTCCCGTGTTCATCTTCAGCGATCCCGATTTCGACTTTGTGCCGCCACCGCCGCCGCCGGTGTTCTTCCTGCCGCCGCCGCCACCGGATTTTGTGATCCTGGAGCCGCCACCGCCGCCGATCGGTCTGTTCATCCTGCCGCAGCCGTTCTTTGTGCCGATCCCAGTGTACGTCGTCGCCCCGGTCTATGTCGCGCCGCCGCCCAACAACATCATTTTCGCCAACATCCACAACACCACCGTCATCAACAACGTCATCAACAAGCCCCCTCAGCCACCTCCTGCGCCAGCTGGCCGCGGCGATCCGGGCGCGGCTGCACCGCCAGCATCGACGGGCCGGGTCGGGGGAGCGGTGGGCGGTATGGTACCGGTTGGAGCCGGTCCGGCACTGCCGCCCGCGGCCGCGCAAAAAGCCTCGCTGATTCAGCAGGGCAGACTGCCGGTGCCGCCGAGCGCCGCGATCAACCCCGCCGCCAAATCCACGACTCCGGCGGGGCCGTCCGGTCCGCCACCTGCGCCAACCGTCCCGGTGCCCGCCAATGTCTCTCCGAATGCGCTGCCTCCGGGCCAGACGCTGCCGAGGGGTAATGCCCTGCCGGTCCCCGGCGCCAAGGGAGCACCGCCGCCGCCGCT
The DNA here is from genome assembly GCA_034668385.1 of Sphingomonadales bacterium. Classification (GTDB taxonomy): domain Bacteria; phylum Pseudomonadota; class Alphaproteobacteria; order Sphingomonadales; family Sphingomonadaceae; genus Allosphingosinicella. The sequence continues at coordinate 1,974 of JAXDPL010000283.1, forward strand.
TGCAGCGACGAGGCCCGCCGGTCCAGTTCAGACCCCCGAAGCAAAACCAGTCGTTCCGGAAGGGGCGCGAAGGCCGAACTTGGTTACACTGCCACCCGCACCGCCCAAGCCTGCGATAGCGCCTACCAGGCCCATTCCGCAGGCCATGCCGAAGCCTCAGATCGAGCCGCAGATCCGCCGCGCTGAGCCACCGCCGCGCCTGGCTCCCCAGATAGCGAGGCCCGCGCCGCCTCCACCCCCGCCGCCTCCGCGCCCGGCACCACAGATCGTGAGGCCAGCGCCGCCACCGCCTCAGGCTGCGCCGCCGCCTCCGCCGAGGCCGGTGCCCCAGATCGTCCGACCGGCGCCACCGCCACCGCCGCCACCCCGGCCAGCGCCGCCCGCTGCCGCCAAGAAATGCCCGCCTGACGCCCCCAGATGTTGAAAACGGAACTGGTCAGATCGCAATCGGGGGGCTCACCGGATTGTTGTGTTGTGCCATCGCCGGCGTTGCCCGCCCGTGGAAAGCGACCAGATACTTTCAAAAAGTGCCGCGTTGAGCCTTGATCGCCGCTCCAGGCAACGGTTGGGGCGGCTCGCCAAAACCGCCCCTATTTCCTTGCTTCTCGCGAAAATCCCGCTATATAGCCCCCATCTCACACGGAAACATGGCTCAAAAGGCCGTCCGGTGGCAACCGGGCCGAGAAGGCTCGTTTGCTCACACGTTTCCGGAGGAACCA
>JAXDPL010000284.1:0-3651 GCA_034668385.1 Sphingomonadales bacterium
GGGCCTATCACAGGCTGCCGCCGCTCACCAACCGCCACGGCCTCAACGTCGGCGCGGTCTACGGCTACACCACGATGCTGTGGAAGCTGGCCGAGAGCCTGCACAAGGAGGAGGGGCCGACCCACCTCGCGGTGATCTTCGACGCCGGCTCGCACACCTTCCGCAACGATCGCTACGACCAGTACAAGGCCAACCGGCCGCCGCCCCCGCCCGATCTCGTCCCGCAATTTCCCTTGATCCGCGACGCCACCCGCGCCTTCTCGCTGCCCTGCATCGAGGAGGACGGGCTGGAGGCGGACGACATCATCGCCTGCTACGCCAAGGCCGCGCTGGCCGAGGACTGGAAGGTCACCATCGTCTCGTCCGACAAGGACCTGATGCAGCTGATTGAGGACGGCCGGCTCGACCTCTACGACACGATGAACGACCGCCGGCTCGGCCGCGACTATGTGATCGAGAAGTTCGGCGTTCCGCCCGAGAAATTGGGCGACGTGCTCGCCTTGATGGGCGACAGCGTCGACAACATCCCGGGCGTGCCCGGCATCGGCCCGAAGACCGCCTCGCAGCTCATCCAGGATTATGGCGACCTGGAGACGGTCCTGGCGAGCGCGGGGGAGATCAAGAAGCCGAAGCTCAAGCAGAATCTGATCGAGCATGCCGACGCGGCGCGGCTGTCGCGCGAGCTGGTCACCCTGGTCTGCGACGCGCCGCTGCCCGAGCCGCTCGACGCGCTCGAGATGAAGGGCATTCCGGACGGGCCGCTGCGCGAGTTCCTCGAGGAGCAGGGCTTCCGCTCGCTGCTCAACCGCCTCAACGGCACCTCGCAGGTCAAGGCGCCGTCCGACCTGCCCGCGCCGGTGCAGCGCGAGGTTCGGCCCGAGCCGAAGATCGACCGCTCGCTCTACGAGACGGTGACCAGCCTCGACGCCCTCGACCGCTGGATCGCCGAGGCCAAGGCGAACGGCTTCGTCGCCGTCGACACCGAGACCGACGGCTTCGACTGCGTCACCGCCAAATTGGTCGGGATCAGCCTCGCCACCGAGTGCAACAAGGCGTGCTACATCCCGCTCGAGCATGGCGGCCACGATTTGCTCTCCGAGCGGCCCGAGCAGATCCCCGCCGCCGAGGCGCTGGCGCGGCTGAAGCCGTTGCTCGAGGACCCCGCGGTCCTCAAGATCGGCCACAATTTCAAGTTCGACTGGATCGTCTTCGACCGCCGCGGAATCTGCGTCGCGCCGATCGACGACAGCCTGGTGATGAGCTTCGACCTCGACGCCGGCGGGCTCAACAGCCATGCGATGGACGACCTGGCGAAGAAGCATCTCGACCACGAATGCATCGCCTACAAGCATGTCTGCGGGACCGGCCAGAAGCAGATCAAGTTCAACCAGGTGCCGCTCGACCGGGCGACCGAATATGCCGCCGAGGACGCCGACGTCACCCTGCGCCTGTGGACGCGCTTCAAGGCGCGGCTGCCGCACGAACGGGTGACCCGGGTCTACGAGACGGTCGACCGGCCGCTCGTCCCGGTGGTGGCGCGGATGGAGCGGGAGGGGGTGAAGGTCGACCGCGAGGAGCTGAACAAGCTCAGCCAGTTATTCACCCTGCAGATCGCCGAGCTGGAGGAGCGGATCTGCGGCGAGGCGGGGTGCCGCTTCACCATCGGCAGCCCGCAGCAATTGGGCGAGGTGCTGTTCACCCAGATGGGCCTCAAGGGCGGGCGCAGGGGCAAGTCGGGCACCTGGTCGACCGACGTCAACGAGCTCGAGCGGCTGTCGCGCGAGGGCGTGCCGATCGCCGCGCTCGTGCTCGAATGGCGCCAGCTCTCCAAATTGAAGTCGACCTACACCGACGCTCTGCAGCAGCAGATCAACCGGGAGACCGGGCGGGTCCACACCAGCTACTCGCTGTCCGGCGCCCAGACCGGCCGGCTCTCCTCGACCGACCCCAACCTCCAGAACATCCCGATCCGCACCGAGATCGGCCGGCGGATCCGCGACGCCTTCATCGCCGAGCCGGGCTTCGTCATCCTCTCGGCCGATTATTCGCAGATCGAGCTTCGCCTCGCCGCCCACATGGCCGACGTTCCGCAATTGAAGGCCGCCTTCGCCCAGGGCCACGACATCCACGCGATGACCGCGCAGGAGCTGTTCGGCGAGGTCAACCGCGACACCCGCGCCTCGGCCAAGACGATCAACTTCGCGATCCTCTACGGAATCTCGCGCTGGGGCCTCGCCGGGCGCCTGTCGATCACGGCGGACGAGGCGCAGGCGATGATCGACCGCTATTTCGAGCGGTTCCCGGGCATCCAGTCCTACATCGCCGAGACGCTTTCGAGAGTCCGCGAGGCCGGGTTCACCGCCACATTGTTTGGCCGCAAGACTCATTTCCCCTCGATCCGCGCCAAGAACCAGGGCGAGCGCCAGGGCGCCGAGCGCGCCGCGATCAATGCTCCGATCCAGGGCACCAGCGCCGATATCATAAAGCGCGCCATGACCCGCCTCCGCCCGGCGCTGGAACGCGAGGGGCTGGGCGCGGTTCGGATGCTGATGCAGGTCCACGACGAACTGGTCTTCGAAGTGCCCGAGGGGATGGTGGACGGGGCGAGCGCCGTCATCCGCCGGGTCATGGAGACGGCGGCGGAGCCGGCCATCAAGCTCGACGTGCCGCTGGGCGTCGAGATCGGCACCGGCCCGAACTGGGGCGCCGCGCATTGACCGAGGCCGCGGCAGCGCCCCCGGCCGACGACATCGCGGCTCTGGCCAAGGGCGGCCGCACCAATTTCTTCGGCTTCCTGATCCGGCTCGCCGCCCGCCTCCCCTTCCTGTTCATCGCCGGCCGCTATTACGGGCCGCAGGCGCTCGGCGCTTTCGCCTATGCGGTGATCGTCATCGAGTTCGCCGCGCAGATCTCGACGCTCGGCCTCAAGCGCGGGCTCGCCCAGCAATTGTCGCTGGCCGAGGAGCCGGACGCCTGCACGGTCGCCGACGCCGTGCTCGCCGCCTTCATCGCCTCGGCCGCGGCGAGCGCGATCCTGGTCATCTACCCGCGGGCGATGTTCCCGGCGGGCGGAGTCCACGGCGCCGACTGGCTGCTGCCTCTGGTCATCTTCGGCGTGGCCGGCGCCGACGTCGCGCTCGCCGCTTTGGCCTATCGCCACGACGTCGCGGCAACAGTCAGGGCCCGCGCGGTCGTCGAGCCGTGGGTGATCAGCATCGCCGCCGGCGCCGGCATCTTCTTCTTCCAGGCCGCCGCTGACGGAACGCGGTCGCGCGACGGCCTGATCGTTGCCTATGTCGTCTCGGTGGTGGCCGGGCTGGTCGCCTCGCTGTGGCCTTTGGTCAGGACCTACGGCTTTCCGAGCGGCTGGAAGCCGCATCCGACCAAGCTCCTCTACCTCGCCCGCAAAAACGTCCCGCTCGCCGCCGCCGACGCGATCGAATGGGGCTCGCGCCGCCTCGACATCGCCATTCTCGGCCTGTTCGTCGCGCCTTATTATGTCGGCGTCTATTACGTCGCCCAGCAGGTCGCCTCGCTTCCGCAAAAGCTGAAGACCAGCTTCGATCCGATCCTCGCCCCGGTGATCACGCAGCGCCTCGCCGAGGGGGACAAGCTCGCGGTCGCCAAGCAGGTGCGGCAGGTCGGCTTCTG
>JAXDPL010000285.1:0-7725 GCA_034668385.1 Sphingomonadales bacterium
CGAGGATCAGGGCGCAGATCGCGGCGGCGGCGCGCTTCCTCATTTGAGCTTCCGGATCGCGGCCGCGGCGCGGCCGAGGCTGGCGCGGAAATCGGCGGGCTCGAAGGCGTAGGGCTCGCGCACCGCCCGGTAGGCGAGGTTGATGTCGCCGCGGATCGCGGTCGCCGAGGCCGTCGTCACCGCGCCGGAATTGACCAGGGCCGAGAGCAGGGTGTCGACGGCCATCACCGCCTGGACGCTCCCCTCGTAATCGGTGAAGCGGGCGCTGATCGCGTTGCCGGCGATGGCGTCGATGATCGCGAACACCTGGCCGCGGCCGATGCCGGCGCGGGCGAACGCGTCGCCCAAAGCGGTGGCGCTCTCGCGAAGCCGCTGCGCGGCGGCGACGGCGCTCGGCCGGTCCTTGGCGAGGGCGACGTGGAAGGCGCGGGAATCGCGCTCGAACCGCGCCGCCAGCGCCGGAGCGGCGACCCGCGCGGCGGCGGCGAGCATGATCATGTTCTCGTCATTATAAGCCGGCATTCCGGAGGGGATTGGACGGCCCGGATTGGCCGCCGCGCGCGGCTCGAAGGCGGGATCGTCCGAGATGCGGCGATGGCAGGTGTGGCAGTCGAAGAAATAGAATTCGGGGAAGATTCCCTGGGTGCCGAGCGACGGGTTCGACCAGAGCGACAGCGAGCGGTCGAGCGCCATCGCCTGGCCGATGGCCCAGGTCGCGACGTCGTCGGTGCGCCGCTTGCGGCGGGCGTAGTCGGCATCCTCGTTGTGATGCTGCTGGAGGGTCGAAAAGAGGTCGAGCTCGAAGCTGATCCTGGGGTGGCCGGCGGCCATGATCCGGTGGTCGACGAACTGGCCGTCGCGGGCCGAGCCGAAGTGGCAGTCGAGGCAGCGCGAGGCGCGTACCCTGGGGTCGTCGAGCGGGACCATGCCGCGAGCGACGTTGGCGGCGTGGGTGCCGCCGACCGCGTAGTGGCTGGCGAGCCAGCCGGAGGCGGCGCCGTGGCAGCTCTCGCAGCCGACTCCGTCGGAGAGGCGCGAGCGGGGCGAGGCCGGGGTGGCGTGGCAGCCGAGGCAGAGCGGCGCCGACGAGGCTTCGCCGATGCCGAGGCGCGCCGCGATCGACCGCGCCCTGGGCTCGCGAAGCACCACCCAGGCGCGGCTGTGCGCGCCGGTGGGAGAGGAGGCGTTCTGCCAAATCATCAATTCGTCCTGGCGGACCACGGCGCCGGTCGGCTCGGAGCGGCCGTGGCAGGTTGAGCCGGCGCAGCTCGCCACCCCGACAAAGGCGGAGGCCGGCTCCCCGGCGGCGCCGGCGGTCCCGGCATGGACGAGGGAAAGGAGGAAAAAGGCGAGGCCGGTCGCGGCGGCGGCGATCCCCAGGCCTCGGCTACGCACCATCACGCCCCTCCTGTGGCGGATAAGAGCCGAACTGGCCGCGGCTTGCAAGCGGATGACAGGCAAGGGAAAGCCGTTTAGGCAGTCGGCCTCAATCGCATGGGGAGAGGCTGATGGCGAAGGCGTCCGACCTCATCGTCGAGTGCCTCGAAGAGGAAGGCGTCGAGCATGTCTTCGGCGTTCCCGGCGAGGAGAATCTCGACTTCCTCGACAGCCTGTCGCGCTCGACGAAGATCCGGCTGATCCTGACCCGTCACGAGCAGGGCGCCGGCTTCATGGCCGCGACCTACGGGCGGCATACCGGGCGGACCGGGGTGTGCCTCGCGACTTTGGGCCCGGGCGCGACCAACCTGGTGACCGCCGCCGCCTACGCGCAGCTCGGCGGGATGCCGATGCTGATGATCACCGGCCAGAAGCCGATCAAGAAATCGAAGCAGGGGCGGTTCCAGATCCTCGACGTCGTCGCGATGATGGGGCCGATCACCAAATTCACCCACCAGCTCGCCTCGGCCGACAATATCCCGAGCCGGGTGCGCGAGGCGATCCGGCTCGCCGAGGAGGAGAAGCCGGGCGCCGTGCACCTCGAGCTTCCCGAGGACATCGCCGACGAACAGACCGAGGCTCGGCCGATCCCGCGCAGCCTGGTGCGGCGGCCGGCGGCGGACGAGAAAGCGGTGCGCGCCGCCGTCCGGGCGATCGAGGGGGCGCGCTCGCCCGTCCTCGTCATCGGCGCCGGCGCCAACCGCAAGATGACCAGCCGGATGCTTCTCCAGTTCATCGAGAAGACCGGGATCCCGTTCATCACCACCCAGCTCGGCAAGGGCGTGGTCGACGAGACGCATCCGAAGTTTCTGGGCTGCGCCGCCTTGTCGGCGGGCGACTTCGTCCACCGCGCGATCGAGGCCGCCGACCTCATCGTCAACATCGGCCACGACGTGATCGAGAAGCCGCCTTTCTTCATGAAGCCGGGCGGCGACCAGGTGATCCACGTCTCGACCAAGACCGCCGAGGTCGACCCGGTCTATTTCCCGCAGATCGAGGTGATCGGCGACATCGCCAACGCCATCTGGCAGATCAAGGAGGATATCGTCCCCTCGCCGAACTGGGACTTCTCGGCGATGATGCGGGCGCGGGCGGCGGAGGCCGAGCACACCGCCTCGCTCTGCGATGACCTGCGCTTCCCGGTCTTCCCGGCCTGCCTGGTCAAATGCGTTCGCGAGGCGATGCCGGCCGACGGAATCCTCTGCCTCGACAACGGCGTCTACAAGATCTGGTTCGCGCGCAATTATCCGGCGCGCGGGCCCAACACGGTGCTGCTCGACAATGCGCTGGCGACGATGGGGGCGGGGCTCCCCTCGGCCATGGCCTCGGCGATGGTCTATCCGGGGCGAAAGGTGCTGGCGGTGTGCGGCGACGGTGGCTTCATGATGAACAGCCAGGAGCTCGAGACGGCGGTCCGCCTTGGCCTCAACCTCACCGTCCTGATCCTGCGCGACGACGCCTACGGAATGATCCGCTGGAAGCAGGCCAACATGGGCTTTGCGGACTGGGGGCTCACCTACGGCAACCCCGATTTCGTCAAATATGCCGAGAGCTACGGCGCGCACGGCCATCGCGTCGAGAGCGCGGAAGGGCTGCCGGATCTGCTCGCCAAATGCCTCGGCAGCGACGGCGTCCACGTCATCGACTGCCCGATCGACTATGCCGACAACAACCGGATCCTCAACCGCGACATCAAGGCGCTGAGCGCTGCGTTATGACCAAGCTGAAGGACACCTACCCGCTCTACCTCGCCAACGCGGCGAAGCAGCCGAACGCCGATCTCGAGGTCACCGACAAATATACCGGCAAGGTCGCGTTCCGGGTGGCGATGGCCGACGCGGCGACGATCGATGCCGGCATCGCGGCCGCGGTCGAGGCGGCGGAGCCGATGGCGCGGATGGCGGCGTACGAGCGGCAGGCGGTGCTGCAGCATTGCGTCGACCGGTTCCGGGAAAGGTTCGACGAGCTCGCCTTCGCCCTGTGCGTCGAGGCGGGCAAGCCGATCAGGGACAGCGAGGGCGAGGTCACCCGCCTGATCGACACGTTCCGGATCGCCGCCGAGGAATCGGTCAGGATGACGGGCGAGGTGCAGCCGCTCGACATCAGCCCCCGCGCCCGCGGCTACCAGGGGATCTGGAAAAGGGTGCCGATCGGGCCGTGCAGCTTCATCTCGCCGTTCAACTTCCCACTGAACCTCGCCGCCCACAAGGTCGCTCCGGCGATCGCGGTCGGCTGCCCGTTCGTGATGAAGCCGGCGAGCCGGACCCCGCTCGGCGCCATCATCATGGGCGAGGTGCTGGCCGAGACCAACCTTCCCAAGGGCGCTTTCTCGATCCTTCCGGCCCATCGCGAGGGGGCGGACCTGTTCACCACCGACGAAAGGCTCAAGCTGCTGAGCTTCACCGGCTCGCCGGCGGTCGGCTGGGACCTGAAGGCGCGGGCCGGCAAGAAGAAGGTGGTGCTGGAGCTCGGCGGCAACGCGGCGGTGATCGTCGACAAGGACGCGGACCTCGACGACGCGGTCGAGCGGATCGTTTTCGGCGCCTTCTACCAGTCCGGCCAGAGCTGCATCGGCGTCCAGCGCATCATCGTCCACGAGGACATTTACGACGACCTGAGGAAGCGCCTCGTCGCGAAGACGCGGTCGCTCGTCGCCGGCAATCCCCACAAGCGCGACACGTTCATCGGGCCGATGATCGACGTCAAGGAAGCGCAGCGCCTCGACAATTGGATTCGCGCCGCGCTTGAGGGCGGAGCGAAGCTGCTCTGCGGCGGCAAGCGCGACGGCGCGATGCTCGAGGCGACCCTGCTCGAGGATGTCGACCGCTCGGCGACGCTGTATCGCGAGGAGGCGTTCGGGCCGGTCGCGATCCTCTCGCGCTTCGCCGAATTCGACGCCGCGCTGGACGAAGTCAACGACAGCAAGTTCGGCCTTCAGGCGGGCATCTTCACCCGCGACTTGTTCAAGGTCCTGGAGGCGTGGGACCGGCTCGAAGTGGGGGGCGTGGTCGTCAACGACGTGCCCTCCTACCGGGTCGACAACATGCCTTATGGCGGCGTCAAGGACAGCGGCCTGGGCCGCGAGGGCGTCCGCTTCGCGATGGAGGACATGACCGAGATCAGGAACCTCGTCATCCGCCGCCGCGACACCGGCCCGCCGCTCAAGGCGATGGGGGAATGATCCCGGGCGCCCGATGGGCGCCTGGATGTGGCGTGCAAGGCGGCCGAGGCGGCCGCTTATCTATCGGGGAGGAGATTGCCATGAAGCCGTTCACCACTCTTGCCGTCCTTGTCCTGGCGCTGGTCGCGCTCGTTCATGTGTTTCGGCTGATCCGGGGAATCCAGGTCGTCTTCGGCAGCCACATTGTTCCGCTCTGGGTGAGCGGCGTCGCCGCGATCGTCGCCGGCGCTCTCGCGATCATGGTCTGGCGGGAATCCCGCCGGCCCTGATCAGGCCGCGGCGCTCCTGAAGCTCGACGGGCGGCGGACCAGCTTCCACAGCCGGGCGGCGAGCGAAGTGCGGCGGCGCACGGCCGGCAGCCAGGCGGGTGCGGGCTCGACCTCCGCCTCGGAATAAAGCTGCAGCTCTTCCGGGAGCCGCCGGCGGAGCACCACCTTCGGCCGGCCCTTCAAAATATCTTCCGCCTCGGCGAGGGCGCGGACGAGATGCTCCTCGCGGAACGGCTTCTGGAGGCAGCCGATGGCGAGGTCGGGGAGCGGGAACGTTGGCACGCGGGCCGTCGTGAACAGGCAGGCGACGCCGCGCTCGTGGAGCTTGGCGGCGACGCTGAAGCCGCTGGTCGCGTTGGCAAGCTGAAGGTCGACGAGCGCGAGGTCCGGCCGTTGTTCGTCCACCGCCGCGACGGCGCTGGCGGTATCTTCGGCGATCGCCGTCACCCGGAAGCGCGGATTGAGCTCGACGAGTCGGCGGAGCGTGTCGGCCAGCAAGGGCTCGTCCTCGACGATCAGGATGTTCAGCAAGCGGCCCTCCCCGACCTGGCGGATGCGGCGAAGCTGCCCCGGCGCGCGGCGCAAGGCCATGGGTACAAACGCCTTATCGCGCCGAACGATTCCCTTTCCGGGCCGAAACGAGCGCGAAGCTCCTACCGGCCCGAGACTCGGCTGGAAACGATGCCGCCGGGGGGCGGGCCAGGATCGAACATCAGCGGGATTTCGGTCATGTGGGCCGATTCGAACGAGAGGCGGTGGTCGACGAAGATCGGGATTCCGGCCGCCGCGCACTGGCGGCAGAAGGCGCTGTCCTCGCTGAGCGAATGAAGCGCCCCCTCGATCGGGGCAAAGTAGAAGATCGGCCAGACGCTCGAACGCCCCTCGGCCAGCGCCTGGGCCTCCAGCCTGGCGAAGACTCCGGCGGCGACGAGGCAGAAGCCGAAGCCGATCGCGTCGACCTGCTCGACCAGGCCGGCGCGGGCCTTTTCCGCATTGGTCCAGACCGGCTCGTAGCGATCGTCGCCGACCCGGCGCGCGACGGTCGGCAGAGCGTCGCCCTCGCCGCGACGGCGGAAGTTGAGGCCGACCACCTCCTTACCGAGCGCGAGCAAGCGGGCCAGCCCGTCGGCCGGGATATGATGGTCGACGTCGGCGAACAGCAGGAAGTCCGCGCCCCAGGCGAGCGCGTCGCGGGTGAGGACGTTGCGGTTGAAGCCGGTGTCGGCGGACGAGGCCATGAACGGCCGGATCTCGGGGATCGTCCGTTCGCCGCCGCGCTCGACGCCGTTGGTCAGCGTCTCGATCAGGATGTTGAACGCGCTGAGGGCGAACCTCTTGGTGAGGCTGGAGTGGACGGGCATGCAGAGCGCGATCTTCATGCGCCGTCGCTAGCCCTTCTCCGGCCGGCGGAAAAGCCTGCGCTCAGCCGCGCGGGGCGCGATCGGGCGCGCGCACCGTCTCGACCAGCAGGTCGAGCTGGGCGTTGCAGCCGGCGGCGATCAGGCTCGACGCCAGATCCCGGAGCGCGGCCGGCGTTCGGCCGAGACCCCGGAAGGCGATCTGGGTCGGCTGCGCCGCGTCGGGTCGGGACAGGCGAAAGCGGGCGCCGTCGGCGGGCGGCATGTCCGCCGGCCAGGCGGCGGTCGAGGCGCCGGCCTCGAAGACCACGCGGCGGGCGGCGCCGTCCGAGACGCGGGTGACGGTGAGAGGGAGGGCCGCGGCCGTATCCCGCCGCCAGAGGGTGATCGCGGGCGGATCGGCGAGGCAGAAGGTCTCGTCCTGACCGATGTCGGCGTGCCAGAGGCTGGGCGGGCGAAGCGCGCCGCCCTCGACGCCGCGGACGGCGCCGATCCGGGCCCGGCGCTGCAGGACCGGCTGTACCGAGGCGACCTGCCGCGGCGCGGCGCCGGCGGAGAAGGTGCCCGGGCCGCGCAACATGCGCGTGCCGCGCCCGTCGAGCAGCATCACCTGGTCGGCCGCCTGCAGGGTCAGCCGCGCATTGTCCGGGAGGCGCTTGCCGGGCGGATAGCTGGCGGACGAGGGGCCGATCGAGCGGACGACGAGGATGTCGGCGGCGGCCGCGGAGGCCGCGGCGAGCAGGGACAGGGCGGCAAGGCCGCGGACGAAACTATTTGGACGCAAGGACAAAGTGACCTCCGGGACCGGCGATCCGCAACCGATACACCATGTCGGCGAGCGCCGCATCCTCCGGCGTCTCGGCCGCCATGGTCTCCAGTTCGGCCAGGGCCTCGGTGTCTCCTCGCTCGAAGCGCTGCCACAGCTCGGTGAGGCGCCGCCGCCGGGCCGGGTCCATCTGCGGCACCGGTTCCCACACCTCGACCGGAGTCGCCCGGCCGACGAGGACGACCCGGCCGAGCGGGCGGAACAGGTCGAGGGTAGACGCCGCTTTGGCCTCGGCGCTGACCAGGACGGTCGAATGGAGCGCCTTGTTGGCGCCTTCCAGCCGGGAGGCCGTGTTCATTCCGTCGCCGAGCGCGGTGTACTGGATACGGCCCTCGCCGCCGAAATTGCCGACCACCGCCTCGCCGCTATGCAGCCCGACGCGGGTCCGGCCGATCGGCGGAAGGCCCGGCGCGGCGGCGCGGCGGAATTCCTCTCCGGCCTCGTACATCGCGATCGCCGCTTGGACCGCCCGGTCGGCATCGTCGGGCCGGGCGATCGGCGCGCCCCAGAAGGCGACCACCGCGTCGCCGACGAACTTGTCGATCGTTCCGCCATGGCGAAGCACGGTCTCGCTGAGCAGGTCGAGATAGCGGTTGAGCAGCTGCGAGAGCCGCTCCGGCGCGATCGCGTGGCTGAGCTTGGTGAAGTCCTCGA
>JAXDPL010000286.1:0-6378 GCA_034668385.1 Sphingomonadales bacterium
CAACCCGACCATCCTCGTCGACGTGAAGCCCGAAATGTCGGTGGTTCGCGAGGAGATATTCGGCCCGGTGCTCGCCGCCCAGCGCTACGACGATCTCGACGAGGTCGCCAAGGCGGCCAACGACACGACCTACGGCCTCGCCGCGTCGATCTGGACCCGCGACGTCTCGGCGATGCACCGGCTCGCCGCCAAGCTCAAAGCCGGGATGGTCTGGGGCAACGCCCCCGCCCTCGCCGACGTCGCCTTGCCGTTCGGCGGCTTCAAGCAATCCGGCTTCGGCCGCGAGAGCGCCCGCTACGGCGCCGAAGCCTATACCGAGCTCAAGACGGTCGCCATCGCGCTCTGATCAGCGCGCCTTGGGTTCGGGGCATCGGCTCGGATCGGGCTCGCGGCCGGCCTTGCGCGCGTCGCGTTCCTCCTTGCCGAGGCATTCCTCGTGCTTGCGCATCGCCCGGCCGCGCTTCTCGTCGGCCTCGCTCTGGCTGGTGGTGAGCACGTCGACCGTCTTCGAGGCGACCTTGACCGGCAGCGTCACCACGTCGAGTGCGGTCTTGGCAAGGCAGCCGCCGAGCGGCAAAGCGAGGGCGGCGACGAGGAGCGGCGTTCGGGTCATGGCGCGATCATAACCTCCTCTGCTGACCGAGGCATGAATCATGTTTGCGATATTGCCGAAGCGTGACGACGGACCTGATCGAGGTTAAGAAACGCAGCAGGAGGAAAGCGACCTCAAGTGGACGATATCATCGCTCTGTCGATCGGGGTGGTCGCCGCCGCGACCTTCCCGATCGTCGCACTCGTCGTGCACCGGCGCCGCGAGCGTCGGCGCAACCGCAAGATGGGCATGCGCCGCACCGACAAGATCCGGCTGACCGAGGAAAACTGACCCGGTTCCCTCCGCCGCCGCAAAAATTTTTCGACTGTTGCACGATCGGCTCGTCGGCCCGGGAAAACGGCTCGTCGCGGCGGATTTCCGCGCTTTTTCAACGTCGCGCGCCGGCCGGTGCGGGTCCGTAACCGGACCGTTCATCCCAAAGCCATGAAACTCTTCAGACTCGTCGCTCGTTTGGGGCTCAAGTGTTGTGAAAGGAGCCAGGAGTTATGGCGACGAGTATCCTCGAGGCGCGCGGCGGCTGCATCATCCCGCAGGCGGACCAGCGCGGCTATCACATCGTCTATCGCGAGCATGAGACGAACTATTGCCCCGGCTGCGGCCGCACCCACTGGTATATCGGCCGCTCGATGGCCGAATGCGCCTTCTGCACCACCGCCCTGCCGCTCGAGAACGCGCCGATGATCGCCGGCGGCGCCATCGTCCGTACCATCCGCCGCCCCCTCTACGACGCGGAGCATGCCTACGCGGCCTGAGACCCTTCCTTTCGGTTAGGCGCCCTCGCGTGCCTCCCGTGCGCCGGTCCCGCCACCAGGCGGGGCCGGCGCTTTCATGAGGGCGCCTTTCGGGCCGGCACGGGAGCGTTGCAGAGGTCCACGCCGCCCGCCGGCCGCTGGAAGAAGTCGCCGCCGCGATTGGCGCGGCCGGTGACATAGTCGCTGAAGCTCTGACTCTCGGTGCGCATCACCTCGTAGCGCGGCCGCTCGGCCGGCGGCATGTCGCTCGCCAGGCGGGCGCGGGCGATGGCGATATTCTGCTTCGAATCCTCATAGAAGCCGAGATTGCCGGTGCCGCGCGGCCGGGCGGAGAGCAGGCCGATCCCTTCGATCACCCGGCCGATCAGGGCGATGTTGAGATCGAGGTGGCGCGGCGCGTGGCCGATCACGGCGTAGAGCTCGCCGCCGGCGCCGGTGTCGGGCGCGAGGTCGCGGCCGACTCCGACGAAACCGTAGCAATGGGTGAGCCAGGCGCGGCCGCGCTCCGGATCGTAGCCGACCGGCCAGCCGGCGGCATGGCCGACCATCGGCGCGTAGGCGTCCGGATAGCCCAGCGGCCGGACGCTGAGCCCGGTCAGCGGCCGGTCGTATTCGGCCGGCGGCTTGGGCGCGACTCCGGCGGGGAAGGGGATCTTGGCCTCGTTATTCCCCCATTGCGCTACGTAATTGTCCTGCACCCGGTAGACCGCCGAGCCGTTCCACCAGCCGCCGCGGGCGAAGGCCTTGACGTTGGCGACGTGGATCGGCGCGAAGTCCGGCGCCAGCTCGATCACCACCCGCCCGCCGTCCTTCAATTCGACGACCAGCAGATTGTCCGGGTCGATCGGCCGCCACGCCTCGGCCGGCGCAGCGGCGACGATCTTCGAGGGCTCCTCCGCCCCCAGCACCGGCGCCGGCCGCCAGAAGGCGTAGCGCGGGCTCGCTTTCGGTTCGCTGCGGTCCGCCGCCGACGGGGCCGCGCAGGCGGAGACGAGGGCGAAGGCGAGGAGGGCGGCGCGGCGCATGGCAAGGCTCCCGGATAGGCTCGCGCCGCTAGTGGCGAAATCGTCCGGCCGAGACAAGGCCGGCGGCCCGCACGACCTTGCAGAAGTCGCTGCAAAGGCCGCTAGGTCGTTGACCTGTAAGGGGCTGCTAGGCCGGCTGGTGGAGCGGCGAGGGGGCCGACTCGGCGAGCTGGCGCATGCGCTCGAGATGGAGCGCCGAAAGGCGCAGATGCGCCTCGGCGGCGCGCATGTCGGCGGAACGGGAGGCGAGATCGAGCTCGCTCATTGCCCGGTCGGAATGGAATTTGATCTCGTCCTGCACCTCGGCCCCCGAATCGCCAGCGGCAAGGCACGATCATGGTAGAATTACGGGGCCCACGCCTTGACGTGCATCAACTCGCCGCCAAACAATTGATCCGCTTCGGATTTTTTCAGTCTTCGACGAGCTGGAGGAGTGGCCGCGGAGCGTCGCTCAGGGTCTTTACCTGTCCCAGATGAAGCTCGGACAGCTCCAGGTGGGCGATCGCCGCCTCGGTCGATTCGGCCGCGCGCGCGCGGTCGAGTTCCTGGAAGGCCCGCTCGGCGTGGTGGTTGATGCGCTCTTGCCTGGACATGTGGGTCGCCCCGATTCGGGGTGGAACTCTACTGGGTGGAAGGGGGATGATGGTCGAGTCGGTGGCGGCTTGCAACCAACTGGATCAGGCCTCGGCCCGAGCCGCCGCGTCCGCGTCGTGATGCAGATAGCGTTCGTTGAAGTCGCCGACGTCGCGCAGCCGCGCCCAGTCCTCGATGACGATGTGGCGCTTGTCGCGGCTGATCAGCCCCTCTTCGCCCAATTGCCGAAGCACCCGGTTGACGTGGACCGAGGTGAGGCCGACCGCGTCGGCGAGCTGCTCCTGGGTCATCGGCAGCTCGTAGCGGTGGTTTCGGGCGAGGCCGGCCGCCTCGAGCCGAAGCGAGAATTCGCAGAGGATGTGGCCGATCCGCGCGCGGCTGTCGCGGCGGCCGACATTGACCACCCACTCACGGAAGATCGAGGCGTCGATCAGAGTGTCGATCCACAACGCCCGCCCCACCGCCGGCTGCGTCAGAGCGAGCTCCTCGATGGCGCCGCGGGGGATCAGGGCGACCTCGCTCTCGGTCAGAGTCTGGACGCTGGTGTCGGCGACTCTGAGGAAGCTGTGCTGGAGGTCGACGAACTCGCTCGCCATGTGGATCGAGATGATCTGGCGGCCGCCTTCGCCGGTGATCTTGTAGCGGAAGGCGAAACCGGTCAGCAGCAGCGCGCAATATTCGACCTTGTCGCCGTCGCGGACGATATGGGCCCCGGCGGCGAGCTTGCGGAAAGTGAACGGCAGGCCGAGCAGGGCGCTGCGCCCCGCCTCGCCGAGCGGCGAGCGGCGCTCGAGGCGGGCGATGACTCTCGCGAAGGTCGGATGCAGGTCCGGCACGCCCTCTCCTCGTCACTAAGGCGGGGCCGCCGCTCACGCGCCACTTCACGCGGTGGAGCCCCCTCCCGATGGCGTTGGCATAGGCAAGGACCGCCGCCGCCGCGTTTACCTAGATTAGGTCGGCGATTTAACTCGTTTCTTTTCCGATTGTTGCGCGCGCCTCCGTTTCGTGGCCGGGCGGCCGGCACCGTAATCGAGAAGCTTGGAGATTGATCTGTATCAATGCTATCGTCGACTCGACTCGCGTTGATTGGGGGCGCGTGGGTTGGCTCCGCCGCGTCGCTCCCTGCGCGCGGCGGGGCCGCTCCAGCTTGACTCGCGGCGCCTTTTCCGCTTGAGCCGCGCTGGTACGCGGGGCTGCAAGGCTCCGCGCTCTTTTTTGGGTTTGGGCGGTGCCCCGTTTTCGCCGCCTGGCCGAAAGTTCCTGACACGGCTTTCGGACGAACGGAAGGAAAGACCCATGCGTCATCGCGTCGGCGGGCGTAAGCTCCAGCGCACCTCGAGCCACCGCGCGGCCCTGTTCCGCAACATGGCGGCCGCTTTGATCAAGCACGAGCAGATCACCACCACCACCGCCAAGGCGAAGGAGCTTCGCCCCTACGTCGAGAAGCTGGTCACGCTCGCCAAGCGCGGCGGCCTCTCCAACCGCCGACTCGCCCACGCCCGGCTGCTCGACGACGCGCAGCTGAGGAAGCTGTTCGACGTCCTCGGGCCGCGCTACGCGGGCCGCGACGGCGGCTACACCCGCATCGTCAAGGCCGGCATCCGCGCCTCCGACGCGGCGCCGATCGCGATCATCGAGTTCGTCGACCGCGACGTCTCCGCCAAGGGCCAGGATTCGGGCCCGGTCGCCGAAGACGAGTTCGAGTCCGAAGCCGCTTAGGGACATGTTCCTTCCTGTCCGAAGGGCGGGAAGGTACGTGTCCCATCCCGCACCGCCCTCCGGGTAACGCCCCCCGTCCACCGCGCCGTCCACAACAAATCGCGCTTATCCCCATGTTTCGCGGCTCCCCCGGTGGCCGCGCCGCGGCTTCGCGCCTAGAATGGCGCCCAGGGTATTTGAGATCGCCGGAACGATCGCCTCCCCGAGCGGGGGGAGGGGCCCGCGCCTGGCTCCCTTCGGCGCGGGGTCTGGCGAGGCGGGGAGACGGACCAGGGCCCGCGCGGGGACCGCGACCCGCGCCCAGCGCCCGCGTAGCGGCCGCCTCCCCGCCCCGCCTTTTTGCCGGCTGGCGGGCACGCGAATTTCCGTTCCTGCCCCGTTCCGCAGCCTCAGCATGTTGCGGCTGCGCGCCCTTCCCACCCTCTACATCTTCCCTTTATCCCCAGTTTTGCTGGCCTTGTGGACGCTTTTGGTGTAGCCTGGCGGCCGTCTTTCCCCTAGCTTTCGAAGCGGTTTCGGGCGGGGAAAGGGAGGGCTCAAAATGACCGGATCGATCGCTCCTGGCGAGGCCTGCTGATGCTCGGGCCGCTCATCATCCTCGGCGGCGCCGTTTTGGTCATCGTCATCGCCGCGGCCTCCTACCGCCGAAAGGCGGGGGTCGCGTCCGGCGCCGGCCGCGGCGCTCCGACCAGCCCGGTCATCCCGGCCGCCGCCGCGATCCTCGCCGTCCTCGCCGCCATCCTCCTCCTCTATCTGCTGAAGCGGGGCTGAGGGCGTGGACCGTTCCAGCCTGCTCGGCCCCGAGGGCGGCTACGAGCCCGGCTCGGGCTATCGCCCCGAGGGGCTGACGTGGCGCGGGATCGCCCTCGCGCTTCTGACCCTCGCCGCCTTCTTCGCACTCTATTGGCTCGTCGAGCGCCGATTCGGCGAGCCGGCGGCCCAGGATCTGATCTGGCTGTTGATGAGCCTCAGCTTCGGCTGGACCGGCGTTCGGATGGCCCGCTTTCCCGAGCGCTACGAAACGGACGAGGGCGAGGACCACCGAGTCCGCACCCGCCGGTCGGGCCTTGCCCTGGTCGCCATGGCCCTGATGCTCGCCGCAATCGCCCTTTACACCCTTTTCGCCGCCAATCGCTGATCAAGCCGGAGTAACGCCCATGTCCCTCCTCACCGCCTCCAAGCAGTACAAGCCGTTCGAATATCCCTGGGCGTTCGAATATTGGAAGCGCCAGCAGCAGATCCACTGGATGCCGGAGGAGGTGCCGCTCGGCGAGGATTGCCGCGACTGGGCGCAGAAATTGACCGAGCACGAGCGCTCGCTTCTCACCCAGATCTTCCGCTTCTTCACCCAGGCCGACATCGAGGTGCAGGATTGCTACCACGACAAATACGGCCGCGTGTTCAAGCCGGTCGAGATCAAGATGATGCTGGCCGCCTTCTCCAACATGGAGACGGTCCACATCGCCGCCTACAGCCATCTCCTCGACACGATCGGCATGCCGGAGAGCGAATACGGCATGTTCATGCAGTATAAGGAGATGAAGGATAAGCACGATTACCTCGCCACCTTCGGGGTCGATACCGACGAGGACATCGCCAGGACGCTGGCCATGTTCGGCGGCTTCACCGAGGGGCTGCAGCTCTTCGCCAGCTTCGCGATGCTGATGAACTTCCC
>JAXDPL010000287.1:0-15715 GCA_034668385.1 Sphingomonadales bacterium
TTCGTCTTCGCCATCAAAGCCTTCGCATTCTGTGTGGACCGGATCAGCCGGCGCCGCTCTCGATCAGCGCCGCCAGCCGCCGTTCCGCCTCGTCCCGCGCCGCCCGGAGCCTTTGCTGCTCCAGGAACGCGGCTTCGTCCCCCTGCTCCTTCAGCCGCGCCGTCGCCGAGTCCAGTGCGGCCTCGAGGCCGGGCTGGGCCGCCAACGTGTCTATGACCAGAACGAGGTCGCGACAGGCACGTTCCGGGTCCGCGTCACGGCGGGTGAAGGAGAAAGACAGACCTCTTGCATTGCGCAGCCTGGCCGCGAGAGCGCCCATGCCGGCCGAGGTCAATATGGTATCGAGCCCTTCCGGATCAAGCGCGCCGTGGAGCAGGGCCGTTATTGGACGCTCTCTTCCCAGGTCGCCCCGCCTTCGAACAGCTTCGCCCGCGCTTCCCTGAGCTTCTGCCGCGACGTTTCGATGGCGCTATAGGCGTCTACCTCGTCGCGCAGGGCCGCTACCGCGCGCCGGTCCTGCTCCTCCATCTCGTCTTTCAGCATTCGTTCCTGTGCCAGGAACCTGACCATGGTTTCAAGCTGGGCGAGCGCCCGGCTCTCAAGGGTGGAGCGGCGGGTGAAACCAAATCGCAGATCGCGGGTCACGTCGGACTTGAGCGTCTCCGGCTGGAAGGTTCGGTCGAGATGCTGCTGGAGACCGTCCCCGCCGAGATGAGGATCGAGAATTATGGCCTCTCCGATCGCGTCGCGCCAGCGTTCGAGTTCCGGATGCGCAACCTGAATCCAGCCGAGTTCCTCCATGTGGGCGGCTGCCACCTGTGGAAATCGCGTAAGGCCGTAAAGCGTGGAGCGAACGTAGAGGGGGTATAGGTCTGGAGCGACGCGAGGCGAAGTTCGCACTGCAGCGCCGAAAACGGTCTTGCTCTGCTTTCTCTTCCAGCCGAACTCCTCGAAAAACAAGTCTCTAAGGGAGCGGGCGAATTCGTCAGCCACGAGCCGATCGGTGCACGATCGTGCCAAATCCTCCAACGACTTGCGCAGATTCGCCCTTTGCTCGGGACGGTTGCCGTTAATCTTGTTGCGCTCTGTCTCATAGAGAAAGGAGACGAGCGGCGTTGCCCGAGCCACGACGTTCTCGAAGGCCTCGCGGCCCTTGTTGCGTACGAGATCGTCGGGATCTTGGCCGCTCGGCAGCAGAGCAACTCGCAATTGCTTTCCCGGCCGCAGATTGGACATTGCCCTGACGCTCGCTCGTTCCGCAGCCGCGCGGCCCGCACGATCGCCGTCAAAGCAGAGGATGGGTTCGTCTACCAGCCGCCACAATTGCTCAAGTTGAGCCTCGGTAAGCGCCGTTCCCATCGGTGCGACCGCCTCCCGGATCCCGGCTTGGGCGAGGGCGATCACATCGAAGTAACCCTCGACTACGATAAGGCGCCCGGCTTGCCGACTTGCCGGAGCTCCGCGGTCGAGATTGAAGAGGATCCGGCTCTTGTCGAAGAGCGAGGTGTCGGGCGAATTCAGGTATTTGGGTTCCCCGTCGCCGAGGATTCGTCCTCCAAAGGCGATGATGCGCCCTCGCGGATCGCGAATCGGGACCATCAAGCGGTTTCGAAACCTGTCGTAAGCCTCCTTGCCTTCGATCCGTATGAGTAGACCGGCTTCGACCAACTGATCTTCGGTGAACTGGGGTAGCGCGCGCTTGAGGTTCGACCGGCTGTCGGCTGCGTAACCCAGCGCGAATTCAAGGATCATCGCATCCGTCACCTGGCGCCTACTGAGATATTCCCGCGCTCCAGATCCTTCGATCTGATAGAGCGCCGCGTGAAAATGCCGGGCAGCGGCCTCAAGCAAGTCGAGCTGACCTGCTGCCTGCTCCTGCCGTGCGGCCTCTTCGGCGCTAGGTTTGGGAAGCTCCAGACCGACCTCGTCGGCAAGCTGGCGAACCGCGTCCATGAAGGCCATGCCGCGCTCGTCGGTGAGCCATCTGATCGCATCGCCGTGAACGCCGCAACCGAAGCAGTGATAAAAGCCCTTTTGGTCGTTCACCCAGTAGCTCGGCGTCTTCTCCTGGTGAAAGGGGCAGCAGGCCTTGAACTCGTTGCCGGCCTTGCGCAGCGGGACCGTCCTCCCGACCAACGTCGAGAGGACTATTCTTGAACGAAGCTCGTCCAGGAAGGCAGGGCTGAGCAGCGCGAAACCACGTCGCGCACTCAAAGGCGCGCGAACCGCCGTGGGGCGATTCCCGGGAAGGGCGCTAGGCTCCATGTTCCTATAAGCACAAAAAGGGGGTGCGCAACGTCAAAGCGATATTTCCAAAGCCTATCCGAGTGGAGGACGAGGCTGCAGATATTACCGTTAGTTCAACGTTTTAGCTCAGCCGCGCCTTCACCAGCGCGCTGGCCTTGGCCATGTCCATCTTGCCGGCGTAGCGGGACTTCGCCTCGGCCATCACCCGGCCCATGTCCTTGACCGAGGAGGCGCCGGTCTCGGCGACGATCGCCTCGATCGCCGCCTTCGCCTCCTCCTCGCTCATCTGGGCGGGAAGGAAGCCCTCGATCACCGCCACCTCGGCCTTCTCCGCCTCGGCCAGCTCCTGCCGCCCGCCCTGCTCGTAGAGGGCGATCGATTCGCGGCGCTGCTTGACCATCTTCTGGAGCACCTCGGTGACTATGGCGTCATCGTCGGCCGGCGCGGCGCTTGTGCGCAGCTCGATGTCGCGGTTCTTGATCGCCGACTGGATGAGGCGGATGGCGGCGGTCCGCGCTTTGTCTCCGCCCTTCATCGAGGTGACGAGGGCAGCCTTGATGTCGTCGCGAATCATGCCGAACTTTCCGGATATTACGGGCGGGAAAGCGGCGACTTTAGCGGGCCCCGATCCGCTTTAATAGATTGACGCTGCGCCCCCCGCGCCCTAGCGGTCGGCGCTTAGCGACATCGCCGAACCCTAGACGAAAGTGCCCGCCACCATGGCCGACGCCAAGCCCGCGCCCGCGCCGAACGGAGCGACGGGCGTGCTGGTCCTGGCCGACGGGACGATCGTCTGGGGCCGCGGCTTCGGGGCGGAAGGCGAGGCGGTCGGCGAGGTCTGCTTCAACACCGCGATGACCGGCTACCAGGAGGTGATGACCGATCCCTCCTACGCGTCGCAGATCATCACCTTCACCTTCCCGCACATCGGCAATGTCGGCGCCAATTACGAGGACGTCGAGGCGGACAACCCCTGGGCATTGGGCGCCATCGTCCGCCAGGACGTCACCGAGCCGTCCAACTTCCGCGCCGTCCAGGGCTTCGACGCCTGGATGCGTTCGAACGGCCGCATCGGTCTTTCCGGGGTCGACACGCGGGCGCTGACCCGCCGGATCCGCACCGGCGGCGCTCCGAACGGCGTGATCGCCCACCGGGCCGACGGAGTCTTCGACCTCGATGCGCTGCTGGCGAAGGCGAAGGCCTGGCCCGGCCTCGAGGGGATGGACCTGGCGAAAGAGGTCTCCTGCCGCCAGATGTACCGCTGGTCGGGCGGCCGCTGGACGCTGGGCGAAGGCTATGGCGAAGGGGAGGGGGGCGACGAACGCCCCCATGTCGTCGCCATCGACTACGGCTCCAAGCGCAACATCTTCCGCAACCTCGCCGACGCCGGCGCGCGGGTCACCGTGCTGCCCGCCATCGCCACATTCGACGAGGTCATGGCGCACGAGCCCGACGGAATCTTCCTTTCGAACGGCCCCGGCGACCCGGCCGCGACCGGCGAATATGCCGTACCGGTGATCAAGCAGCTGCTCGAGACGGGCAAGCCGCTGTTCGGCATCTGCCTCGGCCACCAGCTGCTCGGCCTCGCCGTCGGCGCGAGGACGGTGAAGATGCACCAGGGCCACCGCGGCGCCAACCACCCGGTCAAGCGCCTCGCCGACGGCCGGGTCGAGATCACCAGCATGAACCACGGCTTCGCGGTCGAGGCGGAGAGCCTGCCCGCCAATGCGAAGGCGACGCACATCTCCCTGTTCGACGGCAGCCTCTGCGGCCTCGAGCTCACCGACCGTCCGGCCTTCAGCGTCCAATATCATCCGGAAGCGAGCCCCGGGCCGCAGGACAGCACCTACCTGTTCGAGAAGTTCGTCCGGATGCTCGCGGCATGATATTGCCGCTCCTTCTCCTGCTCGCCGCGGGGCCGCGAAGCGACGTTCGTGCCGCGCATCTCGCCCAGCTGGAGGCGATGGGCCGCAAATGCGGTTACCGGCGTTCGGGATGGGAGCTTCTTGGAACGATCGGGCTTCGCATCCAGCCCCATCCCCACGAGCGATTCGAGGCTCTCGAATGCATGCTGAGGGAGATCGACAGGAGCCGCGTGCGTTTCAAGGTCGGCTTCGTCGGCAACGAGGCCTACGCCCCCGGAAAAGGCAGCTGATGCCCAGCCGTACCGATAGCTGGTCCATCCTCGTCTTGGGCTGCGCCCTGGCCGTGGGCTGCTCGGGGCCGGCCGCGCCCTCCGATCGTCTTGCCTGCACGATCCGGGAGCAGGCTCCGCCGGGCACGATATTCCGACTCTCCGCCGAGCTCTCGGGGGCGGGCTCCGACGGGGCCCGGCACCTCGAGGGCATCGTGGACTATGGCGAAGGCTCGAACCATGTCCAGAAAGCGGTTACGGGAGCCTATTACAGCGTTCCGGGCGCGCAGCGGTTCGAGCTGCTGACGTTCAACGATCCGCTCGACCGCCACGGGAAACTGGACATCGCCGTGCAGCCGGAGAACCCGGTGTTCCGCCGCCGGGGCACGGCCGCGGTGGTCATGACCGGGCGGCAGACCTTCGCAGACGGCGTTCCCGGGAAGGCCGATTGCCGGACGACGGGGCCAGCCTGATGCCCCGCCGCACCGACATTTCCTCGATCCTCATCATCGGCGCCGGCCCGATCGTCATCGGGCAGGCGGCGGAGTTCGATTATTCGGGGACCCAGGCGGCGAAGACGCTGAAGGCGGAAGGGTATCGGATCGTCCTGGTCAATTCCAACCCGGCGACGATCATGACCGACCCGGAGCTCGCCGACGCCACCTATGTCGAGCCGCTCACGCCCGAATTCGTCCGCCTGATCATCGAGAAGGAGACGGCGGCTTATCCAGGTTCTTGGGCCGTGCTCCCGACGATGGGCGGCCAGACCGCGCTCAACATCGCTCTGGCCCTGTTCAAGGACGGCACGCTCGACAAATACGGCGTGCGCATGATCGGCGCCGATGCCGAGGCGATCGAGAAGGCCGAGGATCGCCTCAAGTTCCGCGAGGCGATGGAGCGGATCGGCCTCGAAAGCCCGAAGAGCCGGATCGCCCACAGCCTCGAAGAGGCGGTCGCGGCGCTCGACCCTGTCGGCCTGCCCGCGATCATCCGCCCGAGCTTCACGCTCGGAGGCACCGGCGGCGGCATCGCCTACAATCGCGAGGAATTCGTCGACATCGTCACCGGCGGCCTCGACGCCTCGCCGACCGCCGAGGTGCTGATCGAGGAATCGGTGCTCGGCTGGAAGGAATATGAGATGGAGGTGGTCCGCGACCGCGCGGACAATGCGATCATTGTCTGCTCGATCGAGAATGTCGATCCGATGGGCATCCATACCGGCGATTCGATCACCGTCGCGCCGGCGCTGACCCTGACCGACAAGGAATATCAGATCATGCGCAACGCGAGCATCGCTTGCCTGCGCGAAATCGGTGTCGAAACAGGGGGTTCCAACGTCCAGTTCGCGGTCAATCCGAAGGACGGACGGCTCGTCGTCATCGAGATGAACCCGCGAGTCAGCCGCTCCTCGGCGCTCGCCTCCAAGGCGACCGGCTTCCCGATCGCCAAGGTCGCCGCCAAGCTGGCGGTCGGCTACACTCTGGACGAGATCCAGAACGACATCACAGGAGTCACCCCGGCTTCGTTCGAGCCGACCATCGATTATGTGGTGACGAAGGTCCCCCGCTTCGCCTTCGAAAAGTTCAAGGGCGCCGAGCCTTTGCTGTCGACGGCGATGAAGTCGGTCGGCGAGGCGATGGCGATCGGCCGAAGCTTCCACGAGAGCCTTCAGAAGGCGCTGCGCAGCCTCGAGACCGGCTTGATCGGCCTCGACGGCATTCGCGAGCTCTACGGTGCGCCGCGCTCCGAGATCGAGGCGGCGCTGGCCCGGCCGACCCCTGACCGGCTGCTCGTCGCCGCCCAGGCGCTCCGCGAAGGCCTGACCGTCGCCGAGATCAACGCGATAACCCATTACGATCCCTGGTTCCTCGAGCGCCTCGCCGAGATCGTCGCGGCGGAGAAGTCTATCGAGACGGACGGCCTTCCTAACGACGCCGCCGGCATGCGGCGGCTGAAGGCGATGGGCTTTTGCGACCGCCGCCTCGCCGAGCTGGCGCTGCGCTCGGCCGGGATCCGGGGGGAGGGGGTCAAGACCCGCGCCCGCAGCCACGGCCTCCTCCACGACGCGGTCAAGGCGATGATCGGCGCGACCACCGAGGACGAGGTCAGGCGGCTGCGCCACAAGCTCGGAGTCCGCCCCGTTTTCAAGCGGATCGACACCTGCGCCGCGGAGTTCGAGGCCAAGACGCCCTACATGTATTCGACCTACGAGGCGCCGAGCTTCGGCGAGCCCGAGGACGAGGCGCAGCCGTCGGATCGCCGCAAGGTCGTCATCCTCGGCGGCGGGCCGAACCGGATCGGGCAGGGCATCGAATTCGATTATTGCTGCTGCCACGCCGCCTATGCGCTCGGGTCCGACGAGGGCGGGGCCGGCTTCGAGACGATCATGATCAACTGCAACCCGGAGACGGTGTCGACCGACTACGACACGTCGGACCGCCTCTATTTCGAGCCGCTGACCGTCGAGGACGTGCTCGAGATCCTCCACGTCGAGCAGTCCCGCGGCGAGCTGGTCGGAGTCATCGTCCAGTTCGGCGGCCAGACCCCGCTCAAGCTCGCCGCGGCGCTCGAGAAGGCCGGAATCCCGATCCTCGGCACCTCGCCCGACGCGATCGACCTCGCCGAGGACCGCGAGCGCTTCGCGGCGCTGGTCAACAGGCTCGGCCTCAAGCAGCCCGAAAACGGCATCGCCCGGTCGCGGGAGGAAGCGATCGCGGTCGCCGAGCGGATCGGCTATCCGGTGCTGACCCGGCCGTCCTACGTGCTGGGCGGCCGGGCGATGGAGATCGTCGACGGACCGGCCCAGCTCGAGGATTATATCGTCACCGCCGTCCAGGTCTCCGGCGACAGCCCGGTGCTGATCGACCAGTATCTGCGCGACGCGATCGAGGTCGACGTCGACGCCATCTCCGATGGGGAGGACGTCTGCATCGCCGGGGTCATGCAGCATATCGAGGAGGCCGGAGTCCATTCCGGCGACAGCGCCTGCTCGCTTCCGCCCTACACGCTCGGCGACGAGGTGGTGGCCGAGATCGAGCGCCAGGCGCGCGCGCTCGCCCACGCGCTCGGGGTCAAGGGTCTGATGAACGTCCAGTTCGCGGTCAAGGACGGGATCGTCTACCTGATCGAGGTCAATCCGCGGGCGAGCCGCACGGTGCCGTTCGTCGCCAAGACGATCGGAACGCCGATCGCCAAGATCGCCGCCCGGGTGATGGCCGGCGAGCCTTTGATGCGCTTCCTGCCGATCCGGCGCGACGTCCGCCATATCGCCGTCAAGGAGGCGGTCTTCCCCTTCGCCCGCTTCCCCGGGGTCGATCCCGTTCTCTCGCCGGAAATGAAGTCTACCGGAGAAGTCATTGGGATAGATGACGATTTCGCCAAGGCTTTCCTCAAGTCGCAACTCGGCGCCGGCCTCAGCCTGCCGGTCGAGGGGACGTTGTTCGTGTCGGTCAAGGACAGCGACAAGCCGCTGACCGCGCCGGCGGTGAGGGCCATGGCCGAAATGGGCTTCCACGTTCTCGCCACCGGCGGCACGGCCGACTTTCTGGCGGGGGAGGGGATCGCAGTCGAACGGGTCAACAAGGTGGCGCAGGGCCGGCCCCATATCGTCGACCGGATCAAGGACGGCGACGTCGATATCATCTTCAACACCACCGAGGGCTGGCAGAGCCACCGCGATTCCGCCTCGATCCGCGCTTCGGCGCTGATGGGCAAGGTGCCTTACTTCACCACCGCGGCCTCGAGCGCCGCCGTGACCCGCGCGATCGCGGCGCTTCGGGAGCACAAACTTGAAGTCCGCTCCCTCCAGGACTATTATTCCGCCTCCAGAGCATGACCCTCACATCGGTAACGTGACCGAGGCGGCTTCTTCGGAGCCGTCCCCGAAAGAATTTTGACGAAAGGCAACAAGAATGGCGACCGTCGACAAGATGCCGATGCTGGCCGAAGGCTATGAGAAGCTGACGAGCGAGGTCCGCCACCTGAAGATGGTCGAACGGCCAGCGGTGATCGAGGCGATCGAGGTCGCCCGCGGCCACGGCGATTTGTCCGAGAATGCCGAATACCATGCCGCCAAGGAGCGCCAGGGCCAGGTCGAGGCGCAGATCGCCGACATCGAGGACCGGCTGAGCCGCGCCATGGTGATCGATCCGACCACCCTTTCCGGCGACAAGGTGGTGTTCGGCGCCACCGTCCACCTGATCGACGAGAACGACAAGCCGATCACCTATCAGATCGTCGGCCAGACCGAGGCCGACGCGAGGGTGGGCCGCATTTCGTACAATTCGCCGCTCGGGCGGGCGCTGATCGGCCGCACGGTCGGCGACGAGGTCGAGGTGTCGACCCCCTCGGGCGACCGTTATTACGCGATCGAGAAGGTCGAGTTCATCTAGGGTGCGCCCGCCGGAAAGCTGGCAGAAGGCCCGAGTCACCCTCGCGATAGCCGCCGTCACGGCGATAGCCTGGGCGCTGGCGGCGGCGAGCGGATACGAAGGGCTGATCGCCACCTGGGGCGGCTTCATCCCGGCCCGAGTCTCGGGCGCCACCGCCAACATGGCGCTGGCGCCGCTGTTCCTCACGCCGCTGACCGCGACCCAGATCCACGGCGGCCTGCTCCACCTCCTCCTCAACCTCATGGTGCTGCTGTTCTGCGGACGGGCGGTGGAGGCGATCGTCGGGCCGCGGCTGTTCGTCCTTCTTTACGTCGTCGGCGCCTATGCCGCGGCGGCGGCCCAATATGCGGTGGGGCCGCATGTCACCGCGCCGATGGTCGGCGCGAGCGGCGCGATCTCGGCGGTGATCGGCGCCTACGCCATCCTGTTCGGCCGAAACCGCGTGGCGGTGGCCAATCCGCGGCTCGCGGTCGCGCTCAACGCCTTGTGGCTCGCCGTCGCCTGGGTCGCGATCCAGTATCTAATCGGGCTGATGCTGAGGATGGACGGGATCGACGTCGCCGTCGCCGCCCATGTCGGCGGATTCCTCGTGGGCCTGGCGCTGGCGCAGCCGATGTTCCTCTGGCACTGGCGCAAGGCCTGAGGGCCCGCGCGCGGCGCCGGTGGCTTGCTGCCGGCCGGCAGCTGTGATCTACTCCCAATCACTTAGGGGGGTGCCGGATGAAGTGGGGTCACCTGGGACGAGCGAGCGCTATCGCCCTTCTTTCCTCGGTGCTTGTGCTGTCGGGATGCGGAGGAGATGGATCGGGGAGTCCGACACCGACGCCGACGCCCTCGCCGCCGCCTCCGCCCCCGCCGCCTCCGCCGCCCCCACCGCCGGCGCCTACGCTCCAGACTTTGGCGCACCAGCCTCCGGTGCCCGTCTATCTGGCGATGCTGCTGACCGACGGGACGGTGATGGCCCAGGCGGCGCCGGCCAATGGGCCGGGGCAATCGGCCGGCGACTTCTACCGCCTCACGCCGGGCCCCAACGGCGATTACGCCGCGGGCACCTGGTCGAAGCTCGCCTCTCCGCCGGCCGGCTACGCCCCTTATGCGTCCGCCGAGGCCGTGCTGGCCGATGGGCGGGTGCTGTTCGTCGGCGGCGAATATAATCAGGACGATTACAGCCTGCCGTTCGGACCGACGGCGCTCACCAACATGTCCGCGGTCTTCGATCCGGTCGCCAACCAGTGGACCATGATCGCGCCTCCGCCGGGCTTCCCCTATATCGGCGACGTCCCCTCGACGATCCTGCCCGACGGGCGCTTCATCTTCGGGAGCAAGCTGGACAAGCAGATGTGGTCGCTCGATCCGGCGACCCTGACCTGGACGGCGATCCCGGCGACCGGGAAGAACGACAATTTCGCCGAGGAGGGCTTCACTCAATTGCCGGGCGGCATCGTCTTCACCATCGATCTCACGACGACGCCCCGATCCGAGCATTTCGTGCCGGCTTCCAGCCTCTGGGTCCAGGATCCGCTGACGCCGGTGGTCCTCACCTCTCCCACGGGGACTCCCGGCGGCCTGACCTACGGGCCCGCGCCGGTTCAGACGGTGGGCGGCATAACCTACGGGCCGGGCCCGACGGGAACCTACTTCCCGCCCGGAGAGATCGGACCGGCGATCCTTCGGCCGAACGGAACCGTGTTCGCGGTGGGCGCCGCCGCGTCGGGCGCCGCGCACACGGCCATTTACACGCCGGGCCCCACCCCCGCTCTGCCGGGGAGTTGGGCGGCGGGTCCCGACTTCCCGGCGGTTGACGACGGCGACGACGCGTCGGCGGCGCTGCTGCCCAGCGGCGATGTCCTCGTCTCGGGTGCGCACGGCAGGCTCTACGCGTTCAACGGCACGACCTTCGGGCTCGTCACGACGAGCACCCAGGGCAACGGGCCCGTGTTCCTGCTGCCCTTGCCTTCGGGCCAGACACTGGTCCTCTCGCCGTACACCGCCACCTTCGCGCGGCTCTACACGCCCGTGGGGAGTCCGCAGCTGTCCTGGGCCCCGACGATCAGCGCCGTGCCGACCGGCCTCGTGCGCGGGCAGACCTATACGCTGACCGGAACCCAGCTGAACGGTCTCAGCGAAGCCGCGCAGGTCGGCGACGAGCACACCTCCGCGACCAACTATCCGTTGGTCCGCCTGACCTATGCGGCGACGGGCCACGTCTCATACTTGCGGACTCACGACCATAGCGCGATGGGCGTCGCCACCGGGGCGATGCCGGTCTCGACCCGATTCGACGTGTCGGCGGGCGCGGAGACGGGCGTCGCCACCCTCGCCGTGGTCGCCAACGGAATCGCGTCCGCGCCGGTTACGGTGACGGTGAGCTAGAAGCCCCCACGCCGCCGAGCTCCGGCTCGAGCAGCCGGTGGAGGTGGACGACCACATATTTCATCTCGGCGTCGTCGACCGTCCTCTGCGCCGCGCCGCGCCACGCCTCCAGAGCGCTGGCGTAATTGGGATAGACGCCGACGAGATCGATCGTGGCGAGGTCGAAATCGAGGCCCTGCGGATCCTTGACCCGTCCGCCGAACACGAGGTGGAGCTTGCTCATGCCTTGCGGTCGTCCGGATATGCCGCCGATCAGCGCTTCCGCACCGAATCGGCGGCGGCGCCGGCGGAGCTGCGCAGGGCGCTGACCGCGCGGTCGGTGAAGCCGTCGAGCTGGTCGCGTCCGGCGTCGCGGGCGGCTCGGACGGCGTCGCGGGCGCCGTCGTTGATCCGCCGGCCGACCGAGCCGAACAATTCCTCCTCACGGCGGGTCCGCGGCAGCAGGGCTCCGGCGATCGCTCCCAGGGCGAGCCCGCCGATCACGGCCGCCATGGGCGCGGAGTCGAAGCTCTCGGCGGTCCGTTGGCCGACCGCTCCGGCCCGCTCGCGCGCGGCGGTGTAGGCCGCCGAGGTACGCTCGCGCGCCGAGCGATAGGCGTCCGCCGCGGCGCTGCTCGCCGTCGACAGAACGCCGCCCGAGCCTTCGCCATTGTCCGGGGCCCCACCTTTGGAGGGTGGCTTCGTGCCCGGCCGGTCGGTGGTGGTGCTCATTTCTTCGCTCCTTTCTTGCGCGGCCGCTCGGCTTGCGGGGCCGTCAGATCGTACTGGCCGTCGCCGTCGGCGAGGCGGGTGGTGACGAGGTCGCCGTCCTCGTCGCTCGAAAACAGGCGGGACACGGCCGATTTGATCGGCGAGCGGGCGAGGAACAGGGCGAAAGCGGCGAGGGCTGTCGAAACGACGACCGGCCGCGCCTTGACCGCGTCGACCGCGTCGCCGGCCATGTCTCCCGTCTTCTCCTTGACTCCTTCCCAGGCCTGACCGGCGATCGTCGCCGGCTTCAGCCTTTGCTGAAGCTCCGCAACGGTATCCATCAGCCGGGCGCGGGCCGCGTCGGCCTTTGCCCTCGCGGCGACGAGTTCGGGGGCGCTCATGCGGACTGGCTCCCGCCGCGCAGGGCCGCACGCTCGTCCGGGTCGCCGGCCAATGCGCCGAGCTTGCCGGCGCCGTAGCGGACCAGCGCGAACGCTATTCCGGCCACGATCAGGAAGACGATCAGCCCGCCGAGCGCGGGCCCGACCCATGTCGCCAGCTGCATGGCGAAACCGACCAGGAGAGCGACGAGGGCGGCATTGACCAGGAAAAGCGCCACGACGAGCGCGATGGCCCCGTTGCGGGCCAGGCCCGCGCGCCGCGCCGCCACGGCCTTGTAGAGGCCGATCTCGGCCTCGACGAAGCTGCGTCCGTCCTCCGTAAGCCGTCCGAACAGCTCGCCGATCGAGCTATCGCCGGTCCTCCCCGCCGGTGCGTCCATGGCTCAGGCGCCGGACGAATCGTCGCCGGAGCCCTCGGCCGGCTGCCCCGACTTGATCAGCCTGGCGAGGGTGAAGCCGACCACCGCGGCGATTCCGATGGCGACTCCGGGGCTCTTGCGGACCGCGTCGCGGACGTTGCCGTAAAGCTCGTCGACGTCGGTGCGCCGAAGCGTGTCGGCGAAGTTGGAGACCGCATCGGAGGCGCGGCGGGCATATTCGCCATATTGGCCGCCGAGGCGCTCGTCGATCGATTCGGCGGTGTCGGCGACGACCCGCGACAGCTCCTCGAGCGCGTCGCTGGCCCGGGTCTTGCCGCCCTCGGCGAAATCGCGGGCGCGGTCCGCCGCCTGGTCGCGCAGCGCCGAGACCTGGCCGCGCAGCTGGTCGCGGACTCCGCCGGCCTGGCCGTCGCCCTCGTCGCCCGAAGCTTGCGAAGCTTGCACCATCGTCTGTCCTCCTCCGCCCGAAGCCGTTCCGCCCGTGTCGTCGCCGCCGGCCGAGGCGACGAAGCCGCCGCCGCCCTCGTCCGCCTCCATCGCGCCGTTGATGATGTGGTCGGTCCCTTCCGGCAGCTCATCGGGGCGAGGGGGCATGGCGTGCATCTCCTGGTTTGAAATATGTTCGGACTCGAAACGGCGGGCCTTCGCTCGCGTTCCGGCCGGAGCGACGAAAGTTGCGCCCCGAGCGCCGCGCCGATAAGCCGCGCCCGAACCTTGCATATAGTTTCGAACGGGGCCGTAACAATGACCGCCATCCTCGACGTCCACGCCCGCGAGATACTCGACAGCCGCGGCAATCCGACGGTCGAGGTCGAGGTGCTGCTCGAGGACGGCTCGATGGGCCGGGCGGCGGTGCCCTCGGGCGCCTCGACCGGCGCGCACGAGGCGGTCGAGAAGCGCGACGGCGACAAGAAGCGCTACGGCGGCAAGGGCGTGTGCGAGGCGGTCAACGCCGTGCGCGGCGAGATATCGGAGGCGATCCAGGGCCTCGACGCCGAGGACCAGGGCGAGATCGACGCTTTGCTGATCGACCTCGACGGGACGGAGAACAAGTCGCGGCTCGGCGCCAACGCCATCCTCGGGGTCAGCCTTGCCGTAGCCAAGGCCGCCGCCGACGCGCGCGGCCTCCCGCTCTACCGTTATGTCGGCGGGGTCTCGGCGCAATTGCTGCCGGTGCCGATGATGAACATCGTCAACGGCGGCGTCCACGCCGACAACAGGATCGACTTCCAGGAATTCATGGTCATGCCGGTCGGCGCGACGAGCCTCGCCGAGGCGGTCCGCTGCGGCGCCGAGATCTTCCACACGCTGAAGGGCCGCCTGCACGCCGCCAGGCTCTCCACCTCGGTCGGCGATGAAGGCGGCTTCGCGCCCAACCTCGCGTCGGCCCGCGACGCGCTCGATTTCATCATGAAGTCGGTCGAGGAAGCCGGCTACACCCCCGGCGACCACGTCGTCCTCGCCTTGGATTGCGCGGCGACCGAATATTATCGCGACGGCGCCTACCGCATGGAAGGGGAGGGCCGCACCCTCACCTCCGAGGAGAACGCCGCCTATCTCGCCGGCCTCGTGCGCGACTATCCGATCCGCTCGATCGAGGACGGCATGGCCGAGGACGATTGGGACGGCTGGAAGGCGCTGACCGACCGGCTCGGGGGTCAGGTCCAGCTGGTCGGCGACGACCTGTTCGTCACCAACCCGAAGCGCCTCGCCCGCGGCGTCGAGGCGGGAGTCGCCAACTCGATCCTCATTAAGGTCAATCAGATAGGCACGCTCTCGGAGACCCTGGAGGCGGTCTCGGCCGCCCAGCGCGCCGGCTACACCGCGATCATGTCGCACCGCTCGGGCGAGACCGAGGACACGACCATCGCCGACCTCGCGGTCGCGACCAATTGCGGGCAGATCAAGACCGGCTCGCTCGCCCGCTCCGACCGCCTCGCCAAGTACAATCAGCTGATCCGTATCGAGGAGGAATTGGGCTCGATGGCGCGCTATGCCGGCCGCGACGTCTTCGCCAAGCGTCCGGCCCGATGACCGCAAGGTTACAATTTCGCACCCATCGTCGCAAAAGGCTTGATTCTTCGCGCTTTTGCTGATTCTTAACGGCCATGGTCGCGCGGGGGCTGCATTCGGTCGACATCATCAAGCGGGCTTTCTGGCCCGCGGTCGCGCTGCTGATCATCGCCAACTTCCTGGGTTACGCAATCGTCGGCGCCAACGGCATATTGAGCTGGGGCGATTATCGCCGGCAGAAGGAGGCGAAGCTGGTCGAGCTCGCCGGCCTCCAGCAGGAGCAGCAGCGGCTCGCTCACCGGGTCGCTTTGCTCGATCCGCGCAGCGCCGATCCGGACCTGTCCGACGAGCTGGTCCGCCGCGAGCTCGGCGTCGTCCGCCCCGACGAGGTCATTCTCCAGATCCCGCAATAGGCCGGTCGTTCGGGCCGCCGGGCACAAGTTGCGCGGGCTGGCGTTTGCCGTCATAGAGCCGCCCACCCGAACCTGAGGAAGCCAAAAAACGTGGCCAAGGCAGCAAGCACGCGCGCCAGCACCAAAACCGCCTCCGCTCCGCCTCCCACCGCCAATCGCGAGCGCCCGCCCGAGCCGAAGCGCTACGCGGCGAGCAAGGACGAGCTCCTCGAATATTACCGCCAGATGCTGCTCATCCGCCGCTTCGAGGAGCGCGCCGGCCAGCTCTACGGGCTCGGCCTGATCGGCGGCTTCTGCCACCTCTATATCGGCCAGGAGGCGGTCGCGGTCGGCCTCCAGTCGGCGATGGAGCCGGGCAAGGACAGCGTCATCACCGGCTATCGCGACCATGGCCACATGCTCGCCTATGGCATCGATCCCAAGCTGATCATGGCCGAGCTGACCGGCCGCGCCGTCGGCATCTCCAGGGGCAAGGGCGGCTCGATGCACATGTTCAGCGTCGATCACAAATTCTACGGCGGCCACGGAATCGTCGGCGCCCAGGTGAGCCTCGGCACCGGCCTCGGCTTCGCCCACAAATACCGGAACGACGGCGGAGTCTGCCTCGCTTATTTCGGCGACGGCGCCGCCAACCAGGGCCAGGTCTACGAGAGCTTCAACATGGCGGAGCTGT
>JAXDPL010000288.1:0-5105 GCA_034668385.1 Sphingomonadales bacterium
CCGAGCCGGAGCGGCCGGCCGGAGGCGGGATCGGTGACGTCGGTGATGTTGCCCTCGATGAAGCCCTTGAGGTCGCGCCGGAAGGCGGCAAAGGCGACGAAGCCGCTGCGCGAGAAATAATATTCGAGGCTGGTGTCGTAGTTGGTCGACTTCAGCCGCTCGAGATAGGGATTGCCGCCGCCGCCGGTGAGCGTGCAGCCCTGCGGGATCGGAGTGGTGTTGAAGCAGCTCGGCGGCCGGTCGATCGATTCCGAGGGGCTGAGGTCGCGGAAGGTCGGCCGGGTCCGGGTGCGGGTCACGGCCAGGCGCCATTGCAGCTTGTCGGTGAGGCGGACGTTCGCGTTGAAGTTCGGAAGCCAGTCCGTGTACTTGCGGTCGACGCTGACCGCCTGGACCGAGCCCGGGCCGCCGCCGGGCGGGAAGAAGAACTGGTTGCCGGCGAGCATGTCGTGGGTCTCGACGACCCTGAGGCCGATCTGGCCGTCGACGATTCCGATATGGTAGTTGATCTGGGCGTAGGCCGCCTTGCTCTTCTCGTTGGCGACCGTCGCCTGCACCGGATCGAAGGGCGGGACACCCGACGGGTAGCCGGCGAAGGTGCGCAGCTGCTCCACATTGTTGCGGATGCTGTCGTAGGTCGGCGCCATCCAGACGATCGGGAAGGGCGCGTTGTCGTCGCCTCGGAAGCCGGGCGCGGAGAGTTCGTAGTCGAGCGGCACCTGGCTGATCGGGGTCCCGCCGTGAAGCGTGCTGTAGCGGTTGCCGAACTGGCGGTTGGCGTTGCGGTCGACGTAGCGAAGGCCGGCCTGGAGCTTGGGAAGCAGGGGGATTCCGGTCTCGAACTCGGCGTCGAACCGGGCCTGCCAGTCGTCGCCCTTGGCGACCTGGTTCTCCTCGTAGAAGCCGCGATAGACGTAATTGGCCGGGTTGGCGGGGTCGAAGCCGCGGATGCTGAAGGTCGGGCCGCTGCTGCCCGGCACGTTGGTGACGAAGTCGATCGTCTGCGGCTGGGCGAAATTATAGTCGACGCTCTCGGTCGAGCCGGTGAACTTGCTGTTGGTCCGGGCGACGTCGGCGGAGATCTTCAGGGGGCCGCTGTCCCAGCTGCCGCCGACGGCGAACTGGGTGGTGTTGGTCTTGTTGTAGGTGCCGCCCTGGAAGCCTTCGGGGCGGAAGGGATTCACCACCGTTCCGCTTTGGATGAGGTTGGTTCCGCTGCGGAACTGGATGTTGGTATATTGCTGGCCGCCCCATAGAGCGGCGCTCAATTCCCGGTCGGACAGCTTGTTGCGGAAGCCCTGCCAGAGGCCTTCGACATAGAATTCGAGGCCGGGAGCCGGCCGCCACTGCAGCGCGCCGTTGACCGAGGGGCGCGACCTTATGCCTTCGCCATAGGTCACCCGCTGGATGTCCGGATAGCGTCCTCCCTGCGGGCCGCCGGCGACGAAGTCGGTGTTGGACCGCGTGCTGTCGCGATAGTGGAGCTGGCTGTAGGAGAAATTGATCAGGGCGCCGATCTCGCCGCCGCCCACCTGCCAGCGGTCGGTCAGCAACAGCTGCGCATTCGGGCGGAAATCGCGCGATTCCGTCGGATAGACGCCCCACACGGAGCCCGAGACCTGGCCGTGCGCGAAATCGAACGGCCGGTGCGAGCGGACGTTGACCAGGCCGGCGAGGCCCGGCTCGACGAGGTTGGCGGTCGACGTCTTGTACACTTCGATTGCGCCGATCGCGCCGGCCGGGAAATCCTGCAGAGCGACGACGCGGGTCTCGGCCGTGAAGATCTCGCGCCCGTTGTAGGTCGTTTCGAAATCGGGGAGGCCGCGGACCAGCACCCGCCCGGCCTCGCCGCCGCCGCGCTCGACCTGAACGCCCGGAATGCGCGCGGCGGTGTCGGAGACATAGGTGTCCGGCAGCTTGCCGATATCCTCGGCGACGATCGCATCGATGATCTGCGGCGCGTTCCGCTTGATGTTCTGCGCCGACTGCAAGCTCCGCCTAAGGCCGGTCACGACGATCGCCTCGCCGGTGTCTGCGGCATCGGCCGCCGGAGTCCCCGCCTGGCTGGCATCGGCGGGAGTCGCTCCACCCTGTGTCGTCGTATCGTTAGGGGGCGGCGGCGGCGTGTCCTGCGCGAAGGCTGGCGTCGCGGCGAGCGCAAAGCCGATGGCGGACGTCGAGCAGAGCACGAAGGTCTTGACGCGCATTGAGTGCCTCCCCTGGCGGGCCGTTGTCGGCGGCCCTCTTGCGGGGCCGTGCGGCGGTAATAATCGAAGCCGTAACAAGGCGACAAGCCATTTGTCATATTAATCCCGAAGTGACGCACGGCGGCAACAGCGGACTTTGTCGGGCGGCGGGCGGCGGCTAGGAAGCGTCATGGACGATGCCGCCGCTCTGCGCGATCTGGTCGAGGCGCTGCCCGAGCCGAGCCTGATCGTCTCGGGAGGGCTGGTCGCGGTCGCCAATGCGGCGGCACGGGCAGTGCTCGGCGATCATATCGTCGACCAGGACGTCCGCTTCGCCGTCCGCCATCCGATCGCGCTCGAACGACTGAGCGAAGCGCAGCCCGCCGGCGACGAGGTCGAGCTGGTCGGCGTCGGCGGCGCGGAGCGGCGCTGGATGATGAGCGTCGCCGCGCTCGCCGACGGCTCGCGCTTCGTCCGCCTCACCGACCGAAGCGAGGCGCACGCCGCCGAACGGATGCGGGTCGATTTCGTCGCCAATGCGAGCCACGAATTGCGCACGCCGCTCGCCACCATCTTCGGCTATGCGGAGACCCTCGACGACGAAGACGGTGAGCTCGACGCCGACACTCGGCGGCGTTTCACTTCCATCATCCACGATGAAGCGAGACGGATGCAGCGAGTGGTCGAAGACCTGATCTCGCTGTCGCGGATCGAGGCCGAACGGTTCACGCCGCCGGCCGACAGGGTCGATCTCGCGGTCTTCATCGCGGAAGCTGTGCGGGACTCGCAGGGCGACGCCGGCAAGCGCGGCTGCAAGATCCTTTGCGAAGTGGAGGAAGGGCTGCCGCCCGTCCTCGCCGACCGAGTCCAAATCCATCAGCTGCTCGACAATCTGATCGGCAACGCCGTCCGCTACGGCTGCCCCGGTCCGGTCACGGTGCGGGCGGCGCTCGCGGACGAGCAGGTCATGCTGACCGTCGCCGACGAAGGGGAAGGGATCGCCGCCGAGCACATCCCCCGGCTCACCGAACGCTTCTACCGGGTCGATACCAGCCGCAGCCGCTCGCAGGGCGGCACCGGCCTCGGCCTGTCGATCGTCAAGCATATCGTCGAACGCCACCGCGGCCGCCTGTCGATCGAGAGCCGGCTCGGCGAAGGCACGATCGTGCGAGTTCTGTTGCCGGTCGCCCCCGACCCGGCCTGAGCGGCTACGGAACCCCCGCCCCTCCCGCGGATTGAATCGCCCGCGAATCGATTTTTTGCGGGAGCGTCATCGATGGCGGCACGCGCCTATTGGAGGGGCCAGATCAGGCTCGCCTTGGTCTCGATCCCGGTCGAGATCTTCTCCGCGACCAAGAGCGGCGCGCAGATCGCGTTCAACCAGATCCACGAGCCGACCGGCAAGCGCATCAAGTACGAGAAGGTAGTGCCAGGCGTCGGGCCGGTCGACCCCGAGGAGATCGTCCGCGGCTACCAATATGAGAAAGGCTCCTACGTCGTGGTCAGCGACGAGGAGCTGGAGGCGGTGAAGCTCGAATCGAAGAAGACGCTCGAGCTCACCCAGTTCGTCGACTACGACGAGGTCGACGTCCTCTATTTCGAGAAGCCCTATTTCGTCGTTCCGGCGGACGATCTCGCCGAGGAGGCGTTCATCGTGCTTCGCGAGGCGCTGAGGCGCACGCGCAAGATGGGCATCGGCCAGCTCGCATTGCGCGGACGCGAATATCTGGTCAGCGTCAAGCCGTGCGGGCGCGGAATCGTGCTCGAGACGCTGCGCTACGCCGACGAGGTCAACCGGGCGCGCGACTATTTCCGCGACATCGGCGATGCCAAG
Source organism: Sphingomonadales bacterium (assembly GCA_034668385.1). Lineage (GTDB taxonomy): Bacteria > Pseudomonadota > Alphaproteobacteria > Sphingomonadales > Sphingomonadaceae > Allosphingosinicella. The sequence goes on from JAXDPL010000288.1 coordinate 4,021, forward strand.
CCGGACGAGGAATTGCTCGATCTCGCCGAGACCCTGATCGACAAGAAGACCGCCGCCTTCGACCCGGCCAAGTTCCACGACCGCTACATCGAGGCGCTGCGCGACCTCATCGAGCGCAAGATGAAGGGCCAGACCATCCACGCCGAGGAGGAAAAGGCTCCGGCGCGCGGCGGCAACGTCATCGACCTGATGGCGGCGCTGAAGCGCTCGATCGAACGGCCGGGCGAGCAGACCGGCAAGGCCGCCGCGAAGAAGCCGGCGGCGAAGAAGGGCCCGGCGAAAGCCGCTCCGGCGAGGAAGCGGGCGTGATCCGTCGCTCCTCCCCGGAACGGGGAGGGGGACCGTCCGAAGGACGGTGGAGGGGGCCCACGGTCGAAACCGCGGGGCGGCGGGCTCCCTCCACCAGGCTTCACCTGGTCCCCCTCCCCGTTCCGGGGAGGAGTTGATTCATGGCCCGCACCGATGCCCTCGCGCGCTACAACGAGAAACGCGACTTCGCGAAGACCGCCGAGCCGCCGGGCACCTACGAGAAGCTGAGCTGGGGCCACGGCAACGGCTTCATGGTTCAGAAGCACGACGCCCGCCGGCTGCATTTCGACTTCCGGCTCGAGCTCGACGGAACGCTGAAGAGCTGGGCGGTCCCCAACGGGCCGAGCCTCAACCCCGCCGACAAGAGGCTGGCGGTCCGCACCGAGGACCATCCCCTCTCCTACGCCACCTTCGAGGGCACGATTCCCAAGGGCGAATATGGCGGCGGCACGGTGATGCTGTGGGACCGCGGCACCTGGACCCCGGCGCCGGGCAAGGACCCGAGGAAGACGCTCGAGGAAGGCCATCTCCACTTCACCCTCGAGGGCGAGCGGATGAAGGGCGAATGGGTGATGTTCCGTCTCAAGCGCCGCCCCGGCGAGCGGACCGAGAACTGGATGCTCAAGAAGGTCACCGACGAACATGCCGGCGGTACGATGGGCCTCACCGACCGCTACCTCACGAGCATCAAAACCGGCCGGACCATGCAGGAGATCGCCGCGGGGAAGAAGGCGAAGGAGCTGAAGAGCTGGATCAAGGGGCTGAAGCCCTCCCCG
>JAXDPL010000289.1:0-15018 GCA_034668385.1 Sphingomonadales bacterium
ATTCGACCAGCCGATCCTCCATACCGTTCGCGGCGCCGGCTACCGGCTCGGAGCCTCCGCCTGACCGTCCGAATCTCCATCACGCTTCGGGTGGCCCTGCTGTCGGCGCTGCTCGCCTTCGCCGCGAATCTGGCGGTGATCGGCTTCATCTACTGGCGGACCCACACCGACGACGCCCGGGCGCTGCGAGTCGCCGTCGGACAGGAGGCCTCGATCCTCTCCGACGTCTACGATTCGGGCGGCCGCCCGGCGCTCGACCGGGCGATCGGCGACACTTTGAAGGTGCGCGACCCGCAATATCTCGCCGCGATCATCGACGGGACGGGGCGCGGGCTGGTCGGCAACGTCGCCGCTCTTCCGGCGCCCGCCAAGCACCTCCATGAAGGTCTCCAGACCGGCGAAGTCATGCTTCGCGGCGCCCGCGCCCCGGTCGAGGCGGGCTTCCAGGTCCGCCCGCTCGGCCGCGGCGCCTTCCTGCTGAGCGGCCGCTTCTACGGCGAGCGGCTGTCGCTGCTGAAGACGATCGAGCGCTCGCTGGTGATCGCGGTGATCATCTCGATCCTGCTCGGCCTGGTCTGCGGCCTCGCCATCGCCCGCTATGTCGGCCTCCGGGTCGACGAGATCGCCGGAGTCGCCAACCGGATCACCGGCGGCGGCGACCTCAGCCACCGGGTGCCCCTCTCCGGAAGCGGCGACGCCTTCGACGCCCTCGCCCGCCAGATCAATACCATGCTCGAGCGGATCGGCACCCTGATGAGCGAGCTTCGCATGCTGACCGACAGCCTCGCCCACGATCTGCGCTCGCCGGTCGGCCGGCTGCGCGCCCGGGTCGACGCCGCGCTCGGCGCGAAGGACGAGGAGCGCGAGGCCCTGCTCGGCGGAGTCGTCAACGAGGCGGACGCCCTCATGCGAATCCTCACCATGGTGCTGGAGATCGGCCGCTCCGAGGCGATGACCAGCCGCAACCAGTTCGCGCCCTTGGATCCCGCCGGCCTCGTCGCCGAGCTCGCCGAGATGTACGAGCCGATCGGCGAGGACCGCGGAGTGGCGCTGGGGACGGACGCCGGGAGCGCCCCGGCGAGCTTCTTCGGCCACCGCCAGCTGCTCGCCCAGGCGCTCACCAACCTCATGGATAATGCCTTGAACTATGCCGCGGCGGGCGGCGAGATCGCCTTGTTCGCGACCGCAGCCGCCAACGCCGCGGGCCCGCGCCTTCGCCTCGGAGTCGCCGATCGCGGCCCCGGAATCCCGCCCGAGGCCCAGGCCGAGGCGCGGCGCCGCTTCGGCCGCCTCGACAGCTCGCGCACCAAGGCCGGCGCCGGCCTCGGCCTCGCTTTGGCCGAAGCCGTCGCCCACCTCCACGGCGGCGAGCTCCGCCTCGAGGACAATGCGCCGGGGCTTCGCGCGGTGCTCGATCTGCCGTGCCACCCAGGAGCCTAGCCCTCAAGGACTTAATGCGCGCATCGCCCGCCGGCCCGGTCGATCAATTAGTGCCTGATCGAAGACCATTCGGCTCAACCCGAATGCCGCTGCGCTATCCCGCATCCGGCTCCCGAGATCGCGCTGGCGCTATGGCCGCCGCTCAAGCGGAAGCCAATCCCGTGCCGATGGGCTTGCGTTTAGTCGCGCAGCCTCCTTTTCGTACTGGCGCCTCAAGTCATCGTTCCCGCGGAGAGACGCTACTTGGGCTTTGGCAAACAGATGAGCATATTGATCATCGATGGCATCTGAGGACGCGGTACCTTCGATAACGCTTAGAAACTCCTTCTCTGCCTTCGCGTAGTCATCCTGCATCAAGTATAACAACGAGCGAAAGCCCTTTTCCGGCCAATTAAGCGGCCTCACTCTATCTAATCGGTCCATCCATGCATGCGCTTCGCCAAGGAGTCCGTCAGCGGCACTCCTCATCGCTTTCGTCGTATACCTCGCAATCTTGATTACGAGTATCAATCGCATTGGAAAATCGCGCAATATGCCCTCATTACGTTTGTCCAGAATCCCGGCGGATTGTCGGCCCGATCTCTGGCCCTTTCGGCAGTATCGCGAGCCTTTAGCCTTCTGATCTCCTCAGACCTATCTTGGACGGTTGCGATTGTTTTCTTCTGATTGCGGTCTCGCAATCTCTGGAGCGTCTCTTCCGTTTCACCCGCTGGATCAGGGAAGAAGATGTCTTCTATCACTACCTCTCCCACATACGAGATGATCCTGATGCCGCCCTTGCCAACGATAATAGCGGTGCGCCGCACCGCTGTCACGACGATAGGCGGGTCCATCGGTTCCGGATCTGCACCCGCCAACTCCATCTGGCCGTTGGTTCCGGATCCAAAGCCGGTGGAAACGCCGGCGCTCCCGTTGGAGTTAACAGTCCCATTCTTGCAGGAGCCCGTGCAATGGCCGGTGACGACGGCGACGATGGGACCCAGATCATCTAGTCCGCTCGGGTCCGAGAAGTTTACCGGATCGCTTTTCACATACCCGTACCAATTCATCCCGTCGGCATAGCCGATCGGATCGGTCTGCATGAACCGGCCGAGCGTGGGGGAGTAGATCCTCGCCTTGTAATACCATAGCCCAAGCTCGGGTATCCACGCCTGGCCGGTATAGCCGAACCGGCCGAGGTTGCCGGAATTGGGTATGCCGTATTCGTCGTAGGCGTTGACCGCGATCTCATTGCCCGACTGGTCGGCTACTGCGGTGACGCTGCCGCGCTCGTCCTTGTGGAGGAACCGGCGGCTGGTCCCGCCGGAGACCGCCTCGTACCAGACCAGCGGGTCGTCGGCGCCGTCGCCGTGGACGTAGGTGCGCAGCACATTGCCCGAGCCGTCGGATTCGATCGCGATATGATCGCCATCATAGAGGAACCGGGTCGTGCCGGTCGACGAACTGGAGACCTGCCAGAGGCGCCCGAGCGGGTCGTAGCTCAGCGTGGCGCTGTGGCCGCCCGAGGCGCTGACCAGCCGGTTCTCATCGTCGTAGACGTAGCTGGTCGAGCCGTCCGAGGTCAGGTTGCCGTTGGCGTCGTAGCTCAGGCTCGCCGAGCCGGACGCGGTGTACTGGTTGAGCCCGTTCGAAGTGTAGGAGCGAGTCACGTTGTAGTGCCCCGACCAGGCGTAAGAATCGTTCGATCGCGTGCTCTGCTTGATCTGAGATGCCGGATTGTAGCTGAACCCGAGGCTCTGGTCGTAGGTCGTGCCGGAAAGGTCGTGCCCCAGACTGGTCAGCCGCCCGACGGCATCGTAGCCGAAGCTGTCGGACGAGCTGGTGCCGTTGAATCCGAGGCCGAGGCTCCAGCGGCGGCCGGCCTGGTCGTAGGCGAGGGTCGAGGTCGAGTAGCCGCTCTCGGTCGTGCCGGTGAGCCGGCCGAGCGTGTCGCGGCTGAACGCGGCGATGTAGCCCCACGCACCGCTGTCTCCGGTCAGCGCGGTACGGCCCGACGCGGCGTCGTAGGTCGAGGTCAGGGTCCGCGTCGCGCCGTCCATGTTGGTGGCGGAGCTGACCAGCCGGCCGAGCGCGTCGTAGGTGTTGGTGACGCCGCTGCCGCTGGTCGAGCTGAAGCGGCCATAGGTCATCGGGCCGCCGAGCTCGTAGCCGTAATAGACGCTGTAGGCCGAGGCGCCGCCCGGCGAGGCGGGGACCGACTTCACGGTCAGCCGATTCAAGGCGTCGTAGGTGTAGCTGATGCTGTGCGTGTCCCTGAGGCGGCGCGAGGTGACGTTGCCGTTGGCGTCGTAGCCGAGCTGCTCGTAGTCCGAGCTGTTGCTGGTGCCGGCGCCCTTGGTGGTCGAGGGATATTGCGTCTGATAGAGCCGGTCGAACCCGTCATAGACGTAGCTGGACTTGTTGCCTTCCGCATCGGTGACGCTCGAAGCCTGGCCGTTCGACGTGTAGGCGGTCGTCACTTCGTCCGCTTGGGTGCCCGTCACTCCGTAGGCGGACTGGACCAAGGTCGCTTGTCCGGCATTGTCGTAGGTCGTCTTGACGATCCGGTCGTTGCCGTCGCTGCCCGCGGTCTGCAGGGTGCAGGCGTCGGAGGGAAGCGAGGACCAGGCCGAGGAATTCATCCGCTGGGCGACGCACTGGACTCGGCCGAGGCTGTCGTAGCTGGTCTGCGCGACGCCATAAGTCGTCGAGCCCGAGACCGAGCTCCGGGTCACGGGGCGGTGGTAGGAATCGTAGCCGGTATCGACTTCCTGCAGCGCGCTGAACGCCGCCCAGTCGCTGTCGCTCTGGCTGTTGACGGTCCCCTGCTCGACCTTGGTGACCCGGCCGGCGCCGTCATAGGTGATGCGCGCCGCCGGGTTGTGGAGCGACCCCGTCCCGTCCGGATCCGGCCCGGCCACGCCGATCGCCTCGCGGGCGCTGTTGTAGCGGTAGCGGACCGTGTCGGTCGTTCCGGACAGCGGGCCGTCGACGGTCAGGACGTCACCGTTGCCGTCATAGGTCATTGCGCTGGTCGCGGCGAGCGCGCCGGTGCCGTCGCCGCGGGTCACGGACGTGGCGTTGCCGCTCGAATCGTAGGCGATCGTCGCCTTGCTCTCGTCGCTGCCGCCCGAGCAGCTGCTCGAGCTGCGGCAGGCGGAGACGCCGGTGAGGCGGTAGGCGCCCCCCGTGAGGGTATAGGCATAACGGGTCTGCGGGCGCGTGGCGCCGCTGGTCGGCGCCGGCGCGGTGACGCTGGTCCGCCCACCGTGAGTTGAGTCGTAGACATAATCGGTGGTGTTGCCGCGGGCGTCGGTGGTGCTGTTCGGCGAGTTGCACTTGACCACGTTCGTGCAGCTCGAGTCGTAGCTCGCGGTGGCGACCACGTCGGAGAGGCCGGAGCCGGACTTGGCGACGCTGCGAGTCTCGGTGACGTTGCCGCGCGAGTCGTAAGTGAGGTTGACGTAATTGCCCTCGGGATAGGTGGTGCGGGTCAGCCGGCCATTGCTGTCGTAGGTGTAGCTGGTCGCCCGGCTGAGCGCGTCCGTCGTCGAGGCGATCGCGGCCTTCGAGGTGTCCGCCACCACGGTCGAACTGTGGCTGGCGGCGTCGGTGATCGTCGTCGTCGCGGTGCTTCCGGAGACGCTGCGCGAATAGGTCGTAGTGACTCCGGCGCGGGTGACCGAGGAGACGGTGCCGCCGGTCGTATAGGCCACGGCGATGTCGTCGGACGACGAGCCGGGGGAGCGCACGCCGGTGATCCGGTTGGCGCTGTCGGCGGTGATCCGCCAGGTCCGGCCTCCGGCGTCGGTGACGTCGGTGACGGTCGACGAGACGTAGGCGTAAGCGATTGATCGGCTCGCGCCCGAGACGTTGGCATTGCTCAGCGTGGCGCCGGAGCGCTTGTACCAGTTGGTTGCGGGCAGCGAGTGGAAGGCGATGCTGTCCGTCACATAGGCGAAGGCGACCCCGTAGCCGGCGCCGTTGCTCGCGCTCGTCAGCCGCCAGGCGTAGCTGCAGTCGAGGCTGCCGTCCGGGTTGAACGTGTTCGAGCAGAGCGAGGCCATTTCCCAGGTGAAGGTCGTGGTGAGGCCGCTGGGGGCGGTGACCGAGCCGGCCAGCGAGGCGCAGCCGTTCTGGTTGGCCCCGGCATGGCTGCACAGGTTCGACGCGCCATATTGGTCGTCGGCCGGGGCGCCGAAGGTGACGGTGGTTCCGTCGCTCGACTTGAAGCTGTAGTCGCCGTGGCTCCCGGTCAGGGTCGAGCCGTCGCCCGAGGCGGCGGTGAAGGCGCCGCCGCTCGTCGAGGTGAAGCTTTCCGAGAAATCGCCGAGCACCACCGAGACGGTCGTCGTCGATCCGGAGACCGTCTGGGTGAGGAAGTAATTCTGCCAGTTGCTCGCCCCGTAGGCGCCGTTGCCGTGGCGCTCGACCGAGACCGCGCCGAGGCCGGAGCCGATCGTGCCTTCGCTGAACGCGAACGGGAAGGAGCCGTCGACGAGGTTGACCCCGTTGGCGTCGACCGCGCGCCGGTAGGGCTCGGCGGTTTGGCCGCTCTGGGCGGCGGCGGGCGCGGCCAAAGCGGTGCCGGCGAGCAGGGCGCAGCCATAGGCCCCCGCGCGAGCGAAGCGGCGGTTCATCCTCTTCTCCCTTGAAAATCGGTTCCGCCCCCGCGCCGGGCCGGGATCGTCCACTCGGGCGGAGCGCCGCCCGGGCAGCCTTCGTCTAGGGCGGCGGGTTGGGCGAGCCCGTGACGTTGAGGTTGGTTCGGTTGTTGGCCTTGTCGTGCGTGTAGTTGGCGACGAGGTTGTTGTTGACGGTGCCGTTATGCTCGACCTTCACCAGCCGGCCGTTGGCGTCGTAAGTGTAGGTAATCGTCTCGCTGGCGATGGCGAGCGCCGGCGCGGCGGCAATGAGGCAGAAGATGAGCGCTCGCTCGGCGCGCCTGACGGGCCCTGACATCGCGATTCCGATCTAGAAACGGAGCCGGATTTGACCACGCCGACTCGTGAGGATTACAGCAGGCGTCTGCTCAATACTAACATGTGTCAACAATATTATTTTAATTCTTTGCTATTTTGGTTACACTACTTGCGGCAAAGCTTCGCCGCCGGCGACCCGGCGGAGACGTCCATCGCAGTTGGAGGCCTGGGCCCGGTCGGATAGTCGGTGCCGGCGCGGGAATCAGTCGCAATAGTCTCGCCAGCGCCTGTGATCGGTTTTTCCGCTCAAACTGAGCGGTTTTCCTTGTTTCAGTCGATCAGTCGGCGCGCCTAGGCGGGCGCAAAGCCCCAAAGGAGAGGACAATGGACGCGAAGACAACCGGCCCGCTCAGCGATCCCGGCAAGGAGCCGGCCGCGCTTCGCTCGCTGCTCGGCCGGACCAACCGCGACTGGTGGCCGAACCAGATGTCGCTCGAGATCCTCCAGCAGGACAACACGCCGCTGAGCCCGTTCGGCGCCGAGTTCGATTATGCCCGCGAGTTCGAGACTCTCGACCTGGCGGCGGTCAAGCGCGACCTCACCGCCCTGATGACCGACAGCCAGCCCTGGTGGCCGGCCGATTACGGCCATTACGGTCCCTTCTTCATCCGGATGGCCTGGCACAGCGCCGGCACCTACCGCACCGGCGACGGCCGCGGCGGCGCCTCGTCCGGCGGCCAGCGCTTCGCCCCTCTGAACTCCTGGCCGGACAACGCCAACCTCGACAAGGCGCGGCGGCTGCTCTGGCCGGTCAAGAAGAAACACGGCCGCAAGCTCTCCTGGGCCGATCTGATGATCCTCGCCGGCAACGTCGCCATCGAATCGATGGGAGGTCCCGTGTTCGGCTTCGGCGGCGGCCGAGCCGACGTCTGGGAGCCCGAGAAGGACATCTACTGGGGCACCGAGGAGGAATGGCTCGGCGAGACGAGGATCGACGAGCAATCGGGCCGCGCGCTCGAGAACCCGCTCGCCGCGATCCAGATGGGCCTCATCTACGTCAACCCGCAGGGCCCCGGCGGCAACCCGGACCCGATGCAGTCGGCGCGCGACATCCGCGAGACCTTCGCCCGGATGGCGATGAACGACGAGGAGACTCTCGCCCTCACCGCCGGCGGCCATACGTTCGGCAAGTGCCACGGCGCCGGCGACGCGTCCAAGGTCGGCGCCGAGCCGGAAGGGGCCGACATCGCCCAGCAGGGCCTCGGCTGGCAGAGCGGCCACGAGAGCGGCATCGGCGACCATACCATCACCAGCGGCCTCGAGGGCGCCTGGACCCCGACCCCGATCCGATGGTCGATGAACTATTTCCACATGCTGCTCGATTACGAATACGAGCTGGTGAAGAGCCCGGTCGGAGCGCTTCAGTGGCAGCCGAAGGACCCGAAGCCGGAGGATCTCGCGCCCGGCGCGCACAGCCCCGATCGCCGCGTGCCGACGATGATGACCACCGCCGACATGGCCTTCAAGGTCGACCCGAAATATCGCGAGATCGCCGAGCGGTTCCGCGCCAATCCCGACCAGTTCGCCGACGCCTTCGCCCGCGCCTGGTTCAAGCTCACCCACCGCGACATGGGGCCCAGGGCCCGCTACCTCGGGCCCGACGTGCCGGACGAGGACCTGATCTGGCAGGACCCGGTCCCCGCCGGCCGCACGCTCGGCGACGGCGAGGTCGCCGACCTCAAGCGGAGGATCGCCGAGTCCGGCCTCAGCGTCGCCCAGCTGGTCAAGACCGCGTGGGCCTCGGCCGCGACCTTCCGCGGCTCCGACAAGCGCGGCGGCGCCAACGGCGCCCGAATCCGCCTCGCCCCGCAGAAGGACTGGGACGTCAACGAGCCTGCCGAGCTCGCCAAAGTGCTCGCGGTCTACGAGGGCATCCGGAGCGACAGTGGCGGCTCCGTCAGCCTCGCCGACCTGATCGTGCTCGGCGGCAATGTCGGCGTCGAGAAGGCGGCGCGCGACGCCGGCCATTCGATCGAGGTGCCGTTCACCTCGGGGCGCGGCGATGCCACCGAGGAGCAGACCGACGCCGCCAGCTTCGAGCCGCTCGAGCCCAAGGCGGACGGCTTCCGCAACTACCTCCAGGTCCGCTTCAGCGTCCCGACCGAGGAGCTGCTGATCGACCGCGCCCGCCTGCTCCGCCTCGGCGCGCCGGAGATGACGGTGCTGGTCGGCGGGCTTCGCGTGCTCGGCGCCAATCACGGCGGCTCCAAGCACGGCGTCCTCACCGACCGGCCCGGGCAGCTCACCAACGACTTCTTCGTCAACCTGCTCGACATGGGCACGGCGTGGAAGGAGGTCGACCCGAGCGGCGACGAGGTGTTCGTCGGCACCTGTCGGCGGACCAACGAGGAGAAATGGACCGCGACCCGCACCGACCTCGTCTTCGGATCGAACTCGCAGCTGCGCGCTCTGTCCGAAGTCTACGCCGCCGAGGATGCGGGCGAGAAGTTCGTGACCGACTTCGTCGACGCCTGGACCAAGGTCATGAACGCCGACCGCTTCGACCTCGCGCGGTAGGGGAGACGAAGGCGTCTGGTCCCCGCCGGGAGATCGAGGCTGACCTTGCCTAGCGTGCGGCCCGGAAGAGCGCGCGGACGCTCTCCCAGACGGTGGCGCGTACGGCGGTCCGCACGGCGAGCCGGCCAAACCCGCCAGCCCCCGCCGCCGCATTCGTCGGCTGATCAATGCCGAGATTGAGTCCGAGACGCGTCTTCAGCCCCGCAGGGTCGAGCGTGTATTCCTGAATGAGCCGCTCGCGCTCGGCTTCGACAGCTTGGCGGAAAGCGGCTCCTTCTAATGGTCCCATCAAGTCGGCGGTCTGCTCGACGCGCTCCTCAAAGCGTTGGGCGACCTGGATCGCCGCGTCCATGCCCCCCCCGTTTGCACGGCCGGGATGTACGCTCGCCAATAGTCCTCAACCATGCCGGTCACCACTTCACGGTCCATCTCCGCCTCCCGATGCTCAAGAACGTATCAGAGCGGAATTGGAGGAGAAAGCTGCCTGGGCGCGCGGCGCATTACCGGAGGGAGCAAGTCGATAATGGCGAGGCTCGTCTTGCCCAGCGACAGGCGTCACGCCGCCTCGCCGGCCGCGCTGACGATCCGGCGGATGGCGCCGCCGAGCAGCTCGAACTCGCTTTCGCGCGGGCTGGAGCGGCGCCAGATCAGGGCGATGCGGCGGAAGCCGTGGTCGGAGCGGAGCGGCCGGGCATCGATCCTGGTGCCCGCGAGGATCCCCGCCTCGATCGCCATCTTCGGCAGGAAGGTGAGGCCGAGCCCGTTGTCGACCATCTGCACCAGGGTGTGGAGCGAGGTGCCCATCATCGCCGCCTGGGCGCGCAGGTCCGGCCGGTTGCAGGCCGAGAGGGCGTGGTCCTTGAGGCAATGGCCGTCCTCGAGCAGCAGCATCCGCGCCTCGTCGATCGCCCCCACGTCCACCCCAGCCTCGACGCCCGCCCCGGCCGGCGCCTCGCCGCCGGGAAAGGCGACGAACAAAGGGTCGTCGAACAAGGCCAGGCTGTCGACCTCGCCGCAGCCGAAGGGAAGGGCGAGCAGCACGCAGTCGAGCTGCCCCCGGTGAAGCGCCTCGCAGGCGGCCTGGCTGGTCTCCTCGCGCAGATAGAGCTTCAAGGCCGGCCATTCGGCGCGCAGCCGCGGCAGCATCGCCGGCAGCAGGAAGGGCGCGATGGTCGGGATCACGCCCATCCTGAGCTCGCCGTGCAGCGGCTGCCCCTCGGCCCGCGCCAGCTCGGCCAACTCGTCCGCCTCGCGAAGGACGCGCAGCGCCTTGTCGGCGATCCGCTCGCCGAGCGCGGTGAAGCGCACCACCCGCCGGGTCCGTTCGACCAAAGCGGCTCCGAGCAGCGCCTCGAGGTCGCGCAGCCCCGCCGAAAGCGTCGACTGGGTGACGAAGCACGCCTCCGCGGCCCGCCCGAAATGGCCGTGCCGGCGAAGCTCGACCAGATATTGGAGCTGCCTGAGGGTGGGCGGGTGAATCGTCATTCGGACCGTCCCCCGGACGGTCCGCCCGCCTTCCGGGGGAAGGCGGGGCACAGGCTCCAATATTGGAGCTGCCTGAGGGTGGGCGGATGGACGCTCATGCTGATCGAATATTCCAATCAATCCGGCGAAGATAGACGGCTAGGCCGATCAGAGCTGCGCTGTTGTGGCCCCGCATGCGCGCCCTGCGCAAGGCCCGCGGCCTCAGCCAGAAGCCCCCGCCTTCGCCAGCGGCCTCGACCGCTCCTACCTCGGCGCGATCTCGCGCGGCGAGAAGAATGTGAGCCTGATCAACATCCGGCGGATTGCGGATGCGCTGGGGGTGGGGGCGGGGAAACTATTCCGCGATCCCGATCCCAATTGAGCTTGTCGGGCCTTATGGGTTCCACCCTCGCGCCACCCGTCCTCGGCGGAGGTGCTGTTTTTTCGGATAATCGCGTTTATCAGCTGGAAGTAGAATCGCAGGCTTCAGGTTCGCCCGAAACTCGCCCGCCCCCGCTCCGCGATTTGCAGTCGCAAGGGTAGCCATCCTGGTTTCGCTGACCTCCACGTTGTATGATTCGGTAATCGAAATTACCCGACGATCATATGCCGCATGATGAAGTGGGCATAACGCAAGCCCGTTTGCTGTTTCATCCGTGCTCGTTCGTTCCGTCACCGGGTTGATGTGAGCTGCTTCGACGAGGTCCAACTGGAGACCGCACACCGCACAGCGGTGGCCGTAGGCTGAGAGGACGCGCCTCCTAAAATCAGCAGCGCGGTATCGCCGAGCGATTGTTGCGACAATCCAGCGCCGCTCCATATTATGGATCGCATCAATGTCTTTGGGACGCAGATCGCCAACCTTATTCAGGATAGAGAAGTCTCGCGCGGCCGCGCCGCCTGAGTGGAGACGCCTGGCTGCGTGAAGGTATTCGCCCAAAAACTCGCGACGAAATGCTATAACTATTTCGCCATTTTGCCTTGCGTAAGTGGCGAACCCGTTAACGTGAGCCCCTTGAAGTGCCTCTTCCTTCACCTGGGCGGACGGGGATTTTGAAACCTGGTTATCGTGCTTCCTAATGTCCCATGCTGCAAAAACTTCATACCCATCGTGCCAGCCGAGCAGTGCCGTCTCGTACCGTTTCTCCGCTTTTGGCACCGCGCTTGTGAATTGAATTCGGTACTCATTATCGGACCGCTTCGATCCTCCTCCGTGCGTGCAATTCCATATGAACGCTCGAAAGACGAGCCCTTGCCCAGCCGGATCTTCAGTTGAAATAAGGAACGGGTGTGTTTTCTCTAGCGCGGATGCTCTCCATCCCGCGTCAACTAGCCCCTCGAGCATCATACCTAGGAGCTGAGTCTTGGACAATCGTGCCATTTCGTTTGTCGTCTCCCTCCGGGCCCGAAGTGTCACCATCGAACATCTCTAACTCGAACGGATCGAATCTATAAGTGCTGCCCATTAGATAGTCCGATGACATTTCGCAGGCTATCCATTGACGGTTTAAGTCTTCGGCCACGCGGCCAGTAGTGTTTGAGCCAGCGAATGGGTCAAACACAGTGTCTCCCTCTTCCGACAGAAATCTAATAAAAAATTCTGCGAAGGTAGCGGGAAAGCGCGCTGGATGGGGTTTCAAGCCATTCAGACGGCACAGCCTCATATATGAACTATTGCTTTCCGTATTTGCTAACTCAAGCAAATTGGCGGGGATAGCACCCCCATTATCCTTTGAGAAGTTCTGAGATATATCGTGTCCGCTTGGTCTAAGGCTTCCTTTATAGCCGTTCTTCAGCAGCGATTTCATGCTAGAGCTGTACTCTCTCAGAACTCTTCTGTTATCGGCTCGGGGGTTTTGTGATTTCGAAAGCCACCAGACTACATTCACCGAGTCTTTGACTCGTATCCGGCGAACGTTGACCCACTCTGCCGGCGCCGGAAGGCGTGCAGGGTTATAGTGGTAAAACTCCTGCGCTAGAAAGAACCCGTGGTCTTTGACGAGAGAGATAAGTAACTCGAACTGATAGATACTTCTCACGGGAAAGCCCGGTTTGTAAGCCCCACCTAAATCTATAACTAAGGAGCCGTCCATTTTCAGAACTTTCTTGAACAGCTTCGCGAATGACGAAAACCATTCTACGTAACGTTCTTCATCCTCATTACCGTATTCTTTCTTTCGCTTTAGCGCGAAGGGCGGCGACGTGAGGATGAGATCCACCGACTCGCGCTGCATCGCCCGCATGAGATCCAAGCTGTCACCTAGGTAGGCGTCGCCGTACGGAGTCCGATAATAGTGTCTCGGCTGTGTCACGCTTGCCCCATCGTCACGATCGGCTCTGAGCGTAGCGGCGCGTCAGGGCGGTGTCATGCCACTTTGAGGGAGTTGTCCCCAGGTCTTTTGAGCGAGCCGTCCAGCCCGCCCATGCCGCTCGGGCCGGGGGATGGGTGAGCCCGATGAAGAGGCCCAAGGGTATCAAGCCCTAAGGCAGGGCTCCAACCGAGGAGAACTCGCCCAATCCCTATTCGAATTAGGACAGCGTCACATGCAGCCACGTTAGAATCCCGCCCAAAACCTTATAGAGCAGGATCAGGGTGAGCCCTTCCGCAGCTTTCTCGCGCACGGCATCCACCACCGATGTACCAAGCTTTTGAGCCTCGTCCTTCAGCGCCTTCCAGAGCCGGCCGGCTTTTTCAATGATCAGTGCGCGAGCAGTAATGCGTTCCAGATTGGGTTTCGGGGTGGAAAGTTCTTCTGCGACCTCTTTCGCGGCCTGTTGAACCTCCTGCCATGTTGGAATGTCCTCATCCTCCGGGGGAGGTCGATTGTGACCGATCATGCTCCGCCCCGGAGGCGCAGAGTCCATGTTCTCCCGCAGCCGGGCCAGCCGGTTCAGCAGTACCCGTCGTTGAAGCTGTTCATTGCGGGCGCCGAAACGGGGAACTGCCCCGCCACGGATCAACCGTTCAAGGCGCTGAATTTCGACTTCGGCAGAAGATAAACGGCCCATGCGCAAGGCCTCCACCGTGGCCTGAGCCTCAACCGGGTCGTGCAGTTTGCTTTGTTCCTCCACGTAAGAAGCGAGGAAATCGGGCCGTACGGCGACAACGATTTCCTTGTTTCGCTTCGTCCGAGCTGCAAGCCCGCGGTCCGCGCCTGCCCTAAGAGTATCTATGCTAATCTGTAGAGAGGGCGATGATCCGAGAGCTCGCGCATGCCGATTGTAATCATACGCCGCAAAAACCGCGAGATCGTCATCCCACCCGAGGATAAGGGTCCGCTCCCCGGTCATCCGCACGAATTGGGTAACACCGCTCTTCACCTGTATTCTGAATTCAGCCTCAGACCGCGATTTTCCGCCGTGCGACAGGTTCCAGATGTAAAGGCGGATGAGGTGGCGCACTCCACCGCGGGCGACCCGAAGTTCAGCCGGATGAACGCCCCTCTCCGACAGAATCTCGACGTCCCACCCTGCATTCTCGATGGCGTCCTTTGCAGTCTGGATCAGTTCAGCTTTCGAGAGACGTGCCATAGAGCCTCGTTCTTCCGTCGCTTTGGCTTGTGGGTATACCGGCGACGATTTTCAACTACTCCCTCGCGGCATTTGGATTAGCTGCGGGCAAACGGTGGTGGTCAGGCGCGCATCCTTGACTCTCTATACGTGGGCCAAGTCATTTCTACTCCCTCTCCACCCCCCGGCCACCGCGCCTCGAAGGCGGGGTTCTCGGCGATGGCGTCGAATTCGAGGGGCATGCCGGGCTGCGCGCAGCGGCGCGGGAGGAGGAGGCGGAAGGTCTCGCCCTTGCGGATCGCGATCTCGGAATCGAGCGGGCACCAGAGGAGGGCGTAGCCGCTGCGCTGGCCGGCGGTACGGCGGCGGGTGAAGGCGCGGCGGGCCGCGATCACCAGGTCCGCCGAGAACCAGCCGAGCCGCTCGACCCCGATCACCTCGAACTCGCCGCCCGGCTCCGGCGGCGCCTCGCCGATCAGCGCGTTGGTCATTCTTTAGAACGCTTTCGGCAGTCCGGCGTCCTGCAGGATGCCGTTCGCGGTATGCCGCACACGCACGCTACGGTCGAACACGAAGTGGCGGCTGGTGATCGGGCTGCGCCAAATTTCGTGATCGCCCTTGCCGTGGCGGACGAACGTGCAGCCGGCATCGCGGAGCAATCGTTCCAGCTCGCGTCCGTAGCCGCGCGGCATCAGCAGGCGATCGCGAAGGCCGTGTCAATGAGGGGGCGGATCGTCACTGGAGGCCGTTCTGCTTCGGGGCCGGCGAGGGCCTCGCCGTGGCGCGCCGCGATTTCCGAGCGGTTGAGGTCGACGAGCTCCGGGGCGGCTTCCTCGACCTTGCGCATCAGCTCGTGCACCGTCTTCGCCTCGAGCCGCAGGCCGGGTACGTCGGACTGGGCGACGTACCAAAGGTGAGTTTCCTCGTCCTGCGCGAGATGGACCTTGAGTTCGATCGGCTTGGTCATCCGCTTGTCGCTCCTATCCGTCCTAAGACGCCCGCTCGCGCTGCCGCGGATGGCCGGTCGCCACTCCGCCGCTCAGCCGCGCCACGTGCGGGTATTGCTCCGCCACTTCCGGCGTGTAGCCGAGGTTGAAGACGGTGGGGCTCTTCTTCGGCCGCTCCG
>JAXDPL010000290.1:0-2969 GCA_034668385.1 Sphingomonadales bacterium
CTCGAAATCAAATTCCTCGATCCGGTTCCCTTTGACGACGGCCACCCGGGTCTCTTCCTGGTGGCGCGCGTCGATCAACATGCGCATGGTCATTAAGTTCACTCCACGCGCGCTCCGCTGCCGTCGATAGGCGGCGCCGCGCGCGCTCGAATAGGGACGAAGGCGCGGCCGATCCGGCGCGCGCCCCCACTGTCCGGGTTGCAATGAAAGGATGTGCCTCTGCTGCGAAAGGCAGGCCGGCGACGAACGCGGGCCGCAGCGTCCCCGGCGCGGCGCCCCTCATCGGAGGGCGGAGCGTTTCGGGAAAGAAATACCTCATGCAGCGTCAACCTTGGTGGCCGGCCGCAGACGGGGCCGGCGCTAATCTCACGGTCCAAGATGCGAAGCCCGGGGTCGCGCTTCAACATTGGCCGATGCGGTTTGCTAGCACCTGCCCCGCCGAGCGGCAACCGGCATCGCCCAAGGGAGCGCCGATTTCTCTGGACCGGCGGAGCGCCGGCGCGGCAGAAAAGGCCATGCGCCGCCGCTTCGCGTTCATGTTCGCCGCCTCACTGCTCGCCGCCTGCGGCAAAGGCGCGGCCGACGGCAACGGAGTCACGATCGATCTCGACAAGGCCTCCACCGGAAGCGCGTCCGGGCCGCTGCCGCGCATCTACGGCGCTCGCTCGGCCGACCGGCCGCTCGTAGTTCTCGATCCCGGCCACGGCGGCCGGGACCCCGGCGCCATCTCTCCGTTCGGCGACCGGCGCGAGAAGGACGCCACCCTCGCCGTCGCCGCGGCGATACGCGACGCGCTCGCCGCCTCCGGCAAGGTCAGAGTGGCGATGACCCGCGAGGACGACCGCTTCCTCGTCCTCAAGGACCGCTACGAGATCGCCCGCCGCCTCGGCGCGGACCTGTTCATCTCGATCCACGCCGATGCCGCCCCGCAGGGCGACGCGGCGCGCGGCGCGACCATCTATACCCTCTCCGAAGTCGCTTCCGACCGCGAGGCGGCCCTGCTCGCCGACCAGCAGAACCGGTCCGACCGGATCGGCGGCGCGGCGCTCAGCGCCGACAGCGGCGTCAACCGAATCCTCATCGACCTCGCCCAGCGCGAGAGCATGGACGTCTCGGCCGATTTCGCCGCTCTGCTCAAGCGAGAGGGTTCACCCTTTTTCCCCTTCCGCCCCCAATATCACCGCTTCGCTTCCCTGGTCGTTCTGAAGGCGCCGGACGTGCCCTCGATCCTGTTCGAGACCGGCTACCTCACCAACCCGACCGATGCCGCCTACATCCAGTCGGCCGAAGGCCGGAACCAGATCGCGCTGGGCATGAAGAGCGCGATCGAAACCCATTTCGCCCGCCGCCGGGTCAAGCTCGCGGCGCGCTGACGGCGCGGCGCTAACGCGTATAGATCGATACGCGGGTGACGTTGGGCTGCTGCGGCCCGATCTCGCCGTAGATCAGAACCAGGAGTTGGCCGGGGCGGACGTAGGCGTGGACCGTTTCCATGAATGGGAAATGACCGGGCCAATTCATTTGATAGGCCTGGGTGATGTCTTCGAAGGGAATTCCGGCCGCAGCCGCGTCGCGCAGGGCCTGTTCTACCCGGTAGGAATAGCAGAGCACGACCTCATCGTCGGCGCGTTTCAATACCTCCGAATAGCCGGTCGGCACGCTCGGCGTGCCGTCTATCACGATCCCCCTCAGAGGCCCCTCGGACTTGCAGAAAGCGGCCCATGTGGCCGGCGGGACCAGCTCCCAGCTGCGGCCGCCGCAATATTCGTCGCGCTCGGCGGCGCCGCTGAGGACGGCCTCTCCGGCCGACGGCGGTCGTTCGGCCGTGCCGAGCGACCCGAGCAGCGCGATGTCCAGCCTCCGACCTTCGGCGATCGCCCGGAACAGCGCGGGCAGGACGCGGTCGGGAGGCGCCGGGATGACGACGGAGCGGGCCTCGAGCCTTGCCTGCTCGACCGGCCGCGGCGCCCGCTCGGCCGGGGCCGCCGGAGCCGCGCATCCGGGCAACACCGAAAGGAGAATCAGGCACAACATCGGAGCGACCGCCCTCATGCCCTGCCCCCGCCACATCGTGCGCGCCTCCGCCGGCTTGGGCGGGAATGTAAGGCCGACGTCCGTCGAAAGGCAATGCGACCCGCTTCACCCCCCGCTTTTCATCGGCTAGAGCCTTGCCGCAGATGACGTCCGAGACCGCGACTCCCTCCCCCTCTCCATCGTACCGCGAGGCCGGCGGGCGCTTCGGCGGCGCCGTCCGCCGGGCCTGGGCGAAATGGTGGGTCAAGGTGTTGGCGATCCTCGCCGCCATCCCGATCCTCCTCTATTTCCTGCTCTGGCTGCTTTTCGCCCGCGGACTTCCGTCGGCCGAGACCCTGCTCACCTACCAGCCGCCGCTGCCGACCGAGGTGCGCGACATCAACGGCGCGCCGGTCCAGAGCTTCGCGCGCGAGCGGCGGGTCGAGCTTTCCTACGACGAATTCCCGCAGCAGTTGATCGACGCCTTCACCTCGGCCGAGGACAAGACCTTCTTCACCCACGGGGGGCTCGATTATCCCGGCTTCATCAAGGCGGTGGTCAACTACACCCTGCACCTCGGCAGCGGCGAGCGCGTCGCCGGCGGATCGACCATCACCCAGCAGGTCGCCAAGAACCTCCTCGTCGGCAACGAATATTCGGTCACCCGCAAGATCAAGGAAGCCTTCCTCGCCCGCCGGATCGAGCATGTGCTGACCAAGCAGCAGATCCTCGAAATCTACCTCAACCAGATCTTCCTCGGCCGCAACGCCTACGGCGTCCAGGCGGCGTCGCGCGCCTATTTCGACAAGGACGTCGACCAGCTGACCCTGCCGGAAATGGCCTATCTCGCCATCCTTCCCAAGGCGCCCAACAATTACGATCCCGACACCCGGGCCGAGCGCGCCATCGCCCGGCGCAACTGGGTGCTCGCCGAGATGGAGAAGAACGGCAAGATC
>JAXDPL010000291.1:0-5978 GCA_034668385.1 Sphingomonadales bacterium
AGGCCTTCGCCCGCGGCAATTTCCGCGTGCGCGGCGACAATCTGGAGATCTTCCCGTCCCACTATGAGGACATGGCCTGGCGGATCAATTTCTTCGGCGACGAGATCGAGGAGATCGTCGAGTTCGATCCGCTGACCGGCAAGAAGATCGCCGCCCTCGACTACGTCAAGGTCTACGCCAACAGCCACTACGTCACCCCCGGACCGACCCTGAAGCAGGCGATGGAGGCGATCCGCCACGAGCTTTCCGAACGCCTCAAGGAGCTTCACGCCGAGGGCAAGTTGCTCGAAGCGCAGCGGCTCGAGCAGCGCACCAATTTCGACCTCGAGATGATCGCGGCGACCGGCTCGTGCGCCGGAATCGAGAATTACAGCCGCTTCCTGACCGGCCGCCTGCCCGGCGAGCCGCCGCCGACCCTGTTCGAATATCTCCCCGAGAACGCTTTGCTGTTCGTCGACGAGAGCCACCAGACGGTGCCGCAGATCGGCGCGATGGCGCGCGGCGACCATAGGCGCAAGATCACCCTCGCCGAATACGGCTTCCGCCTGCCCTCCTGCATCGACAACCGGCCGCTCCGCTTCAACGAATGGGACGCGATGCGGCCGCAGACCGTCGCCGTCTCGGCCACGCCCGGCCCCTGGGAACTGGAGCAGACCGGCGGCGTGTTCGCCGAGCAGGTCATCCGCCCCACCGGGCTCATCGACCCGCCGGTCGAGATCAAGCCGGTCGAGGACCAGGTCGACGACCTGATCAACGAGGCCCGGATCACCGCGAAGAAAGGCTATCGCACGCTCGTCACGACGCTCACCAAGCGCATGGCCGAAGACCTCACCGAGTTCATGCACGAGGCCGGCCTCCGGGTCCGCTACATGCATTCGGACGTCGAGACTCTGGAGCGGATCGAGCTGATCCGCGACCTGAGGATGGGCGTCTACGACGTGCTCGTGGGCATCAACCTGCTGCGCGAGGGGCTGGACATCCCCGAATGCGGCTTGGTCGCCATTCTCGACGCCGACAAGGAAGGCTTTCTCCGCTCCGAGACCTCGCTCATCCAGACGATCGGCCGCGCCTCCCGCAACGTCGAGGGGCGAGTCATCCTCTATGCCGACCGGATCACCGGCTCGATGGAGCGCGCGCTTCGCGAGACCGACCGCCGCCGCCAGAAGCAGAAGGAATATAACGAGGCGCACGGGATCACGCCCACCACGATCAAGCGCGACATCTCGAACATCCTCGCCGACGTCAGCCAGCGCGACGGAGTCGTCGTCGACACTGGCGACGACGAGCGCCCGCACCTCGTCGGCCACAATCTCAAGGCCTATATCGCCGACCTCGAGCAGCGCATGCGCAAGGCCGCCGCCGACCTCGAATTCGAGGAAGCCGGCCGCCTCCGCGACGAGATACGGAGGCTCGAGGCCGACGAACTGGGGATTCCGGACCCCGATAAGCGCGCCCCGCTGCTCGGCCACTCCACAGAAGGCAAACCCGGCACCCGCAAGACCCGCTACGGCAAGCAACAGAGCATCCGCATGGGCAAGAGGTTCGGCGGGCGGCGGTGATTTTATGACGCTCAGTTATATTCGACGGCTGTAGCATTTGCGCTGACAGATAGTTGTTGATTTCCCTTCCAATCAGCGATTCATGAAAGGCTGCCGTGGAGACGAGAGGCAGCCATGATCCGCAGCTTCGCCGACCCTGAAACCGAGCGCATCTGGAATGGACGGAGAAGCCGCAGGCTTCCGCCCGACATCCAGCGCACGGCCCGGCGCAAGCTGCGTCAGCTCAACGCGGTGGAGCGGCTCGGGGATATGGCGGTGCCCAGAGGCAACCGCCTTGAGCAATTGAAAGACTCCGACCCTCCGCGCTATAGCATCCGCATCAACGACCAGTGGCGAATCTGCTTCAACTGGGACGATGGAGCGGCCGACGATGTCGGGATCGAGGACTACCACAAAGGATGAGGACTGGCTGGACAACGTCCATCCGGGCGAGGTTCTGCGTGAGGACTTCCTGATCGGCAGCGAGATTCCGGTCGCAGAAGTTTGCGAAGGAGCCGGGATTCCCCTCGACGCTTTGAATGCGCTCCTCGATGCCCGCGCCAGAGTGGAGGCCGACATCGATCTTCGCCTGGCCCGCTATTTCGGAATGTCCGAAGGCTTTTTCCTCCGGCTGCAGAACGACTACGACCTCGAAGAAGTCCGCCGCAGCCGCGGTGGCGAGCTTGACCGAATCGTTCCTCGCGCTGCCTAAACCCGTACCGATCCGCACTTTTCTTCCGTTAAGCGCCCGAAGATTGCGGGCAAATCCCGTCGCGCGTCGCGCCGTGATGCGACATTTCTCCGCCAGTTTCGGCGGGCGTGGGCCCGCCGCTGGGGATTGGGAGGGAATAATGGCTACGCTGGCGACACAGGCCGTGCCGCGCCGGGCAACGGCGGAGGAAAGGTTCTTCATGACTTCGGCGGTGGCGATGGCGATCGTCATCGTCGCGGGCTTCTCGCTGAACGCGGTCATGGGGCGGTCGACGATCTTTTCGCCGATCTCCGTCCACATCCACGGCCTGTTGTTCATGGGCTTCCTGGGGCTCTACGTGACCCAGAACTTCCTGATCGCGAGCGGCAACGTCGCCGTCCACAAAAGGCTCGGCTGGCTGGCGGCGGTGATGGTCCCCGCGATGATCGTCGCGGCGCTCTACGTGATCGTCGCGATGCTCCGGCGCGGCGCCGTGCCCTTCTTCTTCACGCCGCTCTACTTCATCGCCATGGACACGATGATCCTGGCGAGCTTCGTCATCCTCGTCGTCTCCGCGATCCGCATGCGGCGGCGGACGGACTGGCACCGGCGCCTCATGTTCTGCGGAATGGCCGCCTTCACGGGCAACGGCCTCGGCCGGCTGCTGCCGATGCCCTTGCTCATCCCTTATGCCGGCGAGGCGGCGGTGGCGGCGTCCCTGGTCTTCCCGATCTGGGGGATCGTCTCCGACCGCCGGCGCAGCGGACGGATCCACCCGGCTTGGCTGTGCGGGATCGCGGTGATCGTCGGCGGCCAGATCGTGGCCGAGACCGTCACCCGGGCGCCGCTCGGCCTGTCGCTCTATCATTGGGTGGCCGCGGGCTCGCCCGGCGCCCAGGTCGCTCCGCTCGCCTACCCGGCCCCGCCGCTCGGCTGAGCGGGGGTGACGCGGGGCGGCGGCGGCCCTATCTCGCCGCCGAATGGCCGCGCCCGTCCTCGCTTATGAAGATCTCGGCCTCGTCCAGGGGGCGGGCTGGCTGTTCCGCCACATCGACCTGTTCGTCGGGGCGCGCGACCGGCTGGCGCTGATCGGCCGCAACGGCGCCGGCAAGACGACCTTGTTCAACTGCCTCGCCGGGTTGATCGAGACCGACGAAGGCCGCCGGACGATCCAGCCCGGGACCAAGGTCGTGCTGCTCGATCAGGACCCGCCGGTCGCCGACTTCGCCACGCTTCGCGACTTCGCCCTGCACGGGCCCGAGGCCCCGGCGCCGCACGAAGTGGATGCGATCGCCGGCCAGCTCGGGGTTGCGCTCGATCGTCCGGCGGCCACTGCGAGCGGCGGCGAGCGGCGGCGGGCGGCGATCGCCCGGGCGCTCGCCCAGGACCCGGACGTCCTTCTGCTCGACGAGCCGACCAACCATCTCGACCTCGCCGCGATCGAATGGCTCGAGGACTGGCTCGGCCGCTACACCGGCGCGTTCATCGCGATCAGCCACGACCGCACCTTCCTCAAGCGCCTGACCCGCTCCTCGCTGTGGCTGGAGCGCGGGACGCTCCGGCGCGCCGAGATCGGCTTCGGCGGCTTCGACGCCTGGACCGAGGCGGTCTATGCCGAGGAGGCGCGCGCCGCCGAGAAGCTCGACGCGAAATTGAAGCTCGAGCTCCACTGGCTGCAGCGCGGAGTCACCGCCCGCCGCCGCCGCAACCAGGGGCGCCTGACCAAGCTCCACGAGATGCGCGCGGCGCGGGCGGCGATGCTCGGCCCCGCCGGCACGGCCAGGCTCGGCCTCGACAAGGACGACGTGAAGACCAAGGTCGTCATCGACGCCGACCGCGTGACCAAGAGGTTCGGCGACCGCAATATCGTCCGCGACTTCAGCCTTCGAATTCAGCGCGGCGACCGGATCGGCGTGGTCGGCGCCAATGGCACGGGAAAAACCACTTTGCTTCGACTTCTGACCGGCGAGCTTGCGCCCGACGAGGGCAAGATCACCCGCGCCAGGACCCTGACCGGGATCATGATCGACCAGCAGCGCCGCCTGCTCGATCCGGACAAGCGCGTGCGCGACATCCTCGCCGACGGCGGCGACTGGATCGAGGTGCGCGGCCACCGGAAGCACGTCCAGGGCTATTTGAAGGAGTTCCTGTTCGATCCCGGCCTGGTCGACGCCAGGATCGGCACGCTGTCGGGCGGCGAACGCTCGCGTCTGCTCCTCGCCCGCGAGTTCGCCCGCCGCTCGAACCTGCTCGTCCTCGACGAGCCGACCAACGACCTCGACCTCGAGACTCTCGACCTGCTCCAGGAAGTGATCGCCGATTATGAGGGCACCGTCCTCATCGTCAGCCACGACCGCGACTTCCTCGACCGGACCGTGACCATCACCCTGGGCCTCGACGGCTCCGGCAAGGTCGATATCGTCGCCGGCGGCTACGAGGATTGGGAGCGCAAGCGCGTGCAGGGCGCTGCGCCGGCAAGACCCGCATCGTCGCCGCCCAAGCCTGCCGCCGCCCCGACCCGGGCGCCGACCAAGCTCAGCTACAAGGACCAGCGGGACTACGATCTCCTCCCCGACCGGATCCATGCGCTGGAAGCGCAGATCGCGAGGGACGAAGCGGCGCTCCACGACCCCGACCTCTACGCGCGCGATCCCGGGCGCTTTCACGCGCTGACGGCGGCCATCGAGCAGGCGCGCCGGGAACGCGACGCTGCGGAAGAGCGGTGGCTGGAACTGGCCGAGAAGGTAGAGGCGCTGGCCTCCTAGCGCCTCCCCGGAACGGGGAGGGGACCAGCCGCCAGGCTGGTGGAGGGGTCGTGCGGATTCCGATGTCGTGCCGACCCCACCACCACCGCCTTCGGCGGCGGTCCCCCTCCCCGTTCCGGGGAGGATTAATTACACGTGCTCCCCGGCCCCTCGTCGAGGTCGAGGCATTTGCCGTCGATGGCGCCGGGGGTGATGGGCACGCGGATCAGCGCCGCGAGGGTCGGCAATATGTCGACCGTCTCGACCGCCAGCGACTGCTCGAACGGCACCATGCCCTTGCGCCAGAACAGGATCGGCACCCGCCGGTCGTAATCCCACGGGCTGCCGTGGGTGGCGACATAGCCGTGGCTGGTGTCGAACACCGGGGTCACCCGGGGCTTCAGAAGCACGACGAAATCGCCCGACCGCTCGGGATCGAAGCTGGCCTTGGCGCGGTCGATGAGGGTCCAGGTGTCGGGCGAGCCGGAAGGCGGCCGCGCCGCCGCCAGCTCGGCGTGGGTGAAGACGGCGGCGACCTGCGGATGGGCGCGGTAGCGGGCGACGGCTTCCTTCAGCACCTGCCGCCGTTTCGCTCCGGTGAGCGAGCGGGCGATGTACATGTCGCCGAACGCCGCGTCGCCGAGCAGCACCGGGCCGGTCAGATGGAGCTTGTCGGCGATCGCCTTCGACATCGGCCCCGGCGACAGCGCGTTGTCGGCGCGGGCCGCGTCGGCGACCCCGTGCTGGTCGATCCGCTCGGGAATGTCGTGGCCGCCATGGTCGGCGGTAAGCATGACGACATAGTCGATCCCGGTGGCGTCCAATTGGCGGAAGAAGTCGCCGAGCGCCCGGTCGAGCGCCATCATCTGGATGCACATCTCGCTGCCCTGGGTGCCGTAGGTGTGGCCTATGTAGTCGGTCGCCGAGACTCCGATGGCGAGCAGGTCGGTCGCCGGCCCCTCGCCGAGCTTCAGCTCGTTGCGCAGGCCTGCGGCGAGGGCGAGC
>JAXDPL010000292.1:0-9901 GCA_034668385.1 Sphingomonadales bacterium
ATGGCCTTCGTGTTCGGCTTCGGGATGGCCTCGACCATCCTGATCGGCCAGGCGTTCGGGCGGCGCGACGTCGACGGGGCGCGGCGGGTGCTGGGCACGGCGCTCGGCGCCTTCCTGCTCGTCGCCGCGGCGATCGCGGTCGCCGGATGGATCTTCTCGCCGGCCCTGCTGAAGCTGCTCGCGACGCCCGCCGGCGCCGCGCCGCTGGCGCTCGCTTATCTCCGCGTCATCTTCATCGCCATTCCGGGCTCGCTGATGATGATCATGCTGATGATGGCGCTGCGGGGCGGCGGCGACGCTCTCACTCCGCTCTGGTTCATGATCCTCGCCGTCATCCTCGACAGCGGGCTGAACCCGGTCTTCATCCTGGGGCTCGGTCCCGCGCCGGCGCTCGGAATCGCCGGCTCGGCGACCGCGACGGTGATCGCCAACTATACCAGCATGACCGCGATGCTGGTCTACATCTACGTCCGCGACCTGCCGCTGCGCCTCAGGGGACGCGAGCTTCGCTACCTGCTGCCCGACCGGGCGATCCTCAAGACGATCGTCATCAAGGGCCTGCCGATGGGCCTGCAGATGATCGTCATCTCCTCCTCGGCGCTGGCCCTGATCGGCCTCGTCAACCGCGAGGGGGTCGACACGACGGCGGCTTTCGGAGTCGCGATGCAGCTGTGGACCTACCTCCAGATGCCGGCGATGGCGCTCGGCGCGGCGGTGAGCGCCATGGCCGCCCAGAATATCGGCGCCGGGAAATGGGAGCGGGTGAGCGCGATCACCCGCTCGGGCGTATTTTTCGCGCTCGGCATCACCGGGGCTCTGGTCGTCCTCCTCGCCATCGCCGACCGGCCGGCTCTGGCCCTGTTCCTCGGCGGCCACAGCCCGGCTCTGCCGATCGCCCGGCACATCCAGCTGCTCGCCACCTGGAGCTTCCTCCTCTTCGGGGTGACGCTGGTACTGTTCGGGACGGTGCGGGCGAACGGCGCGGTGGTGGGGCCGCTCGTCATCCTCGCCATCGGCCTCTATCCGGTGCGCCTGGGCTTCGCGCTCGGCACCTATCGCTGGCTCGGCGCCGACGCTTTGTGGCTGAGCTTCCCGGTCAGCTCCTTCTCCAACATGGCGCTGGCCGTCGCCTTCTACCTCCACGGCGGCTGGCGGAAGAGCCGGATGAGCATCGGCGGCGCTCCCTCCGCGCCGCTCGACGAAAGCGAATGCGTCGAGGAAGCCCTCGCCGACGCCGAACCCGGCGGGAGGCTGAACCCGGCGGGGTGATCGTCATTGCGAGGAGCGTAGCGACGAAGCAATCCAGCTTTGGGCGTCAGTGCCGCTGGATTGCTTCGCTTCGCTCGCAATGACGGAAGCCCTCCCCTACAGCGTCGTGTCCGCCAGGTTCGACTTGTACTGGGTGTTGGTCTGGCGGTCGGTGATCACGATGTAGACGTAGCTCGGCGGGATCACCCCGTCCTCGGTCGCGAACCAGATGCTGCCGAGGTCGTTCGGGCTGCCGAGCGCGCAGAAGCCGTAGAGCCGCTTGCCGCGCGAATCGTAGAAATCGACCCAGGAGCGCGAGGCCTTGGTGTTGAGGCCGCAGGGCGGAAGGGCCGGCGCCTGGGCGAACATCGCGGCGGGATATTGGTCCTTGTTGAACACGTCATATTTGTGCCGGACCCAGTTCTTGCCCCCGGCGCTGTAATATTCGAGCCCCGTCAGGTAGAGGACCGGGTTCGGAACCGGTCCCGCCCGCGCCGGTCCCGCCAGCAGTATCGCGGCTGCCAACACGAAATTTCTGCCAATCTTCATGCCGTTTCTCCCCCTGGTCCGAAAAGTGGCTCGATTCTTCCTCCATCGCCGATCGCGCAGGCGCAGACTGGCACTTTTCGCACCCATCGGCAATGACGGAACGCCGTCGCAACGAAGGCCGCGCTTTGCAGCGGCGGGCCGGCGGCGCTACTAGCCGGGGCGATGACCGCCGCTTCATTCCCCGCCACCCGCCTGCGCCGAACCCGCGCCTCCGCCTGGAGCCGCGCCCTGGTCGCCGAGACCGTCCTCACGCCTTCGGACCTCATCTGGCCCCTGTTCATCGCCGAGGGGGAGGGGGCGGAGGAGCCGGTCGCCAGCCTGCCCGGAGTCTCGCGCTGGTCTGTCGACCGGATCGCCGAACGGGCGCGCGAGGCGCGCGATCTGGGCATCCCGTGCATCGCCCTCTTCCCCAACACGCCGCGCGAGCTCAGGACCGAGGATGCGCGCGAGGCGCTCAACCCCGACAACCTCATCTGCCGCGCCGTCCGCGCCGCGAAGGAGGCCGCGCCGGAAGTGGGGGTGCTGACCGACGTCGCGCTCGACCCCTACACGGCCCACGGCCACGACGGGATCACCGACGACAATGGCTACGTCCTCAACGACGTCACCAGCGCCATCCTGGTCGAGCAGGCGCTGGTCCAGGCCGAGGCCGGCGCCGACATCGTCGCGCCGTCGGACATGATGGACGGGCGGGTGGGGGCGATCCGCCAGGCGCTCGAGAAGGGGGAGTATTTCAACGTACAGATCATGGCCTATGCGGCAAAATATGCCTCGGCCTTCTACGGCCCGTTCCGCGATGCGGTCGGCTCGCGCGGCCTGCTGAAGGGCGACAAGAAGAGCTACCAGATGGACTATGCCAATGCCGAGGAGGCGCTTCGCGAGGTGGCGATGGACCTCGCCGAGGGCGCCGACACGGTGATGGTCAAACCGGGCCTTCCCTATCTCGACATCATCCGCCGTGTGAAGGAACGCTTCGAAGTCCCTGTCTTCGCGTATCAGGTATCCGGCGAATATGCGATGATCGAGGCGGCGGCCGCCGCCGGCGCGGGCGATCGCGACGCTTTGGTGCTCGAGACCCTGACCGCGTTCAAGCGCGCCGGCTGCTCGGGAATCCTCACCTATCACGCCCCCGTCGCGGCGCGGCTCCTCGCCGGATGAGGGACGAACTCGACCGGCTGAGGGCCGCCTCCGCCGCGCTGGAGCCGGACGCGGAGGCTCGGGCGGCGCTGATCGACGCGGCTTTCGGCCACGCCCAGGCCTTCCTGGACGGGCTCGCCGAGGGGCCGTCGAATCGCGACCGGACCGAGGCCTTCGCGATTCGGCTGGAGCCGGAATTCGCGGAAGCCGCCAGGCCGGCCGAGGAAGCGCTCGCCTTCGTTGGAACCTGCGTCGACGCGCCGGGGATCGCCACCGCCTCGCCCCGCTTCATGGGCTACATACCGGGCGGCGGCCTGTTCCATTCCGCGCTCGGCGACTTCCTCGCCGCCGCGTCGAACAAATATGCCGGATTCGCTTCCGCGGCGCCGGGCGCGGTGCGGATGGAGAATGCGATCCTCGCCTGGCTCGCCGAGGTGGTCGGCTATCCCGCCGAGGCGGCGGGGACGCTCACCTCGGGCGGCAGCCTCGCCAACCTCACCGCCATCGTCGCCGCCCGCGAGGCGCGCGACCGGGACGGCGGCGGCGCGGTCTATTCGACCGAGTTCGTCCATCATTGCCTCGACAAGGCGCTCCACATCGCCGGCCGCGGCCGGGCGCCGCACCGGCGGGTCGCCACCGACGGGAGCCACCGGATGCGGGCCGAGGCGCTGGCCGAGGCGCTGGAGCGCGATCGCTCGGACGGGATCCGGCCCTGGCTGGTCATCGCCTCGGCGGGGACGGTCGACACCGGCGCCGTCGATCCGCTGCCCGAGATCGCCGACCTCTGCGCCCGCCACGGCGCCTGGCTCCACGTCGACGGCGCCTATGGGGGGCTGTTCATGCTCTGCCCGGAGGGGCGCGAGACGCTCGCCGGGATCGAGCGCGCCGACAGCCTCGCCCTCGACCCGCACAAGACGATGTTCCTTCCCTACGGCACCGGCGCGGCCCTGGTACGGGACGGGCAGAAGCTCAAAGATGCGTTCAGCGCGACGGCCGCCTATCTCGAGCCGCTCGGGCCGAGCTCGGTCGGGCCCGAGCCCGCCGATATGTCTCCCGAGCTGACCCGCCACTTCCGCGGGCTGCGGCTCTGGCTGCCGCTGCAGCTGGCCGGGGTCGGCGCCTTCCGCGCGGCGCAATCGGAGAAGATCGGCCTCGCCCGCTACTTCCACGCCCGCCTTTCCGAGATGGAGCGGTGGGACGCCGGGCCGGCGCCGGACCTTTCGGTCGTCGCCTTCCGGTACCGCCCGCGCACGGGCGATCCCGACGCGTTCAACGAGGCGTTGCTCCGCCGCCTCCAGGACGAGGGAAGGGTGTTCCTCTCGGGCACGCGCATCGGCGGCGCGCCGTGGCTGCGCTGCGCCATCCTCTCCTTCCGCACGCATTTGGAGCATGTCGACGCGACGATCGACGCGCTCGAGCGCGCCGCGGCCGCGCTGGAGGGCGAATGAGCGGCACGGGCGAGGCGGCCGGCTTTCGCGGGCGCCTCGACGAGCGCTACGCTCGGCCGCTCTTCCTCGTCACCCTCCTCACGGGATCGTTCCTGCTGTTCCTCGTCCAGCCGATGGTGGCGCGGATGGCGCTTCCGCGGCTGGGCGGCGCTCCGGCGGTGTGGAACAGCGCGATGGTGGTGTTCCAAGCGCTGCTGCTCGCCGGCTACGCCTACGCCCACTTCCTCGCACGCCTCGCGCCGCGGCTTCAGGCCGGAGTTCACCTCGTCCTGTTCGCGGTCGCGGCCTTGTGGCTTCCGATCGGCCTCGGCGCCGCGACTCTTCCGGCCGGCGTCCAGCCCGCTCTCTGGGCGCCCTGGTTCCTGCTCGGAGCGATCGGCCCGCTCTTCTTCCTGGTCTCGGCGCAGGCGCCGCTGATGCAGCGCTGGTACGCTCTGGAGAGCGCCCGGGCCGAGCCCTACGCCCTCTACGCAGCCTCGAACCTTGGAAGCTTCGCCGGCCTCGTCTGCTATCCGATCGCCGTCGAGCCTTTGCTCACGCTTCGCCAGCAGAGCCTGCTGTGGACGGCCGGCTACGCGCTGCTGGTGCTGCTCGTCGCCGCGGCCGCGCTCACCATTCCCGGCCACGCGGTGGAGGCGAAGCCGGAGCGGGTCTCACCCGCCCCGCGCACGCGCCGCGTGCTCCACTGGATTGCGCTCGCCGCCGTGCCTTCGGGCCTCATGCTGTCGACCACCACCCACCTCACCACCGACATCGTCGCGGTGCCCTTGCTCTGGGTGGTGCCGCTCGGCCTCTATCTGCTGAGCTTCGTCATCGCCTTCGCCGCGGGGCGGAAGACGGCGCACCTGTTCACCGCGATCGCCCCGCTCGTCCTGCTCATCGCCGGCGGCTTCGCGCTCAGCGAGGGTTCGGGGCAGCCCCTGTTCAACGCGACCGTCGGCCTCGTCCTCCTGCTGGTGACGGCGGTGTCGCTCCACGCCGAGCTCTACCGGCTGCGCCCCGCGGCCGACCGGCTCACCGGCTTCTACCTGGCTCTGGCGGCGGGAGGCGCGCTCGGCGGGCTGTTCTGCGCGGTGATCGCGCCTTTGGTCTTCGACTGGGCCTACGAGCACCCCTTGCTGCTGCTCGCGGCCGCCTTGCTCGTGCCGCAGCGCCCGTTCATTCCCTGGGCCGCCGACTTTCCCGTCTGGAGCCGCTGGACGCTGGCCGCTTGTGCGCTCGCTTTGTCCTACGCCGCGGACATGCGGCCGGCCGGCTGGATCGATTCGACCTGGGCGGCGCTGCTCAGCATACTCATCTCGTTGATCGCCCTCCATTTCGTCGGCTGGCGCGCCTTGCTCGCCGTCGGCCTCGGCGCGCTGATGCTGAGCTACGGAGGCTGGCAGAAGCTCGAGCAGAGCGAAGCCGGTCTCAGGACCCGCTCCTATTTCGGAATCTATACGGTGAGCCGCCGTTCCCATCCGCTTTCCCGCCTGCTCACCCATGGCACGACCCTCCACGGCATCCAGAACCTGACTCCGGGGGAGGAGACTCAGCCGACGACCTATTACGCCCGCGGCTCCGGCGTCGGGCGGGCGATGACCGCCGCGCCCGCGCTGTACGGACCCGCCGCCCGCATCGGCGTGGTCGGCCTCGGCGCGGGAACCCTCTCCTGCTATTTCTCGCCCGGGCAGGACTGGCGGATCTTCGAGATCGACCCGGCAATGGTTCGGATCGCCCGCACCCGGTTCAGCTTCCTGTCCCGCTGCGCGCCGGACGCCCGGATCGTTCTCGGCGACGCCCGCCTCAGCCTCGCCCGCCAGCCGCCCGCCTCGCTCGACCTGCTGGCGATCGACGCTTTCTCGTCCGACGCGGTGCCGATGCACCTGCTGACCCGCGAGGCGCTCGCCGTCTACGGCCGGGCGCTCCAGCCGAACGGCCTGCTCCTCATCCACATCTCGAACCGCTATCTCGACCTGGAGCCGGTGCTCGCCGCCCGCGCCGGCGACGGCTGGGCCGGGCTCGTCTACGAATATGTGCCGGAGCCGGAGGAGGTGGCGCGCAACATGACCATGTCGATCTGGGTCGCCCTGTCGCGAAGCGGCCCGGCGCTGGCGGCGCTCAGGCAGGCGAGCGGCGCCGACGCCTGGCGCTGGCGGCCGTGGCGGCCGCGCCCCGGCTTCGCCGGCTGGACCGACGACCATGCCAGCATCCTGCCCTTGCTTGCGGACTGGCACAGCTGGCTGCCGCCGGGGGGCGGTGAAAGATGATCGAGACGGACCGGCTCGTCCTGCGCGACTGGCGGGAGGAGGATCTCGACCCGTTCGTGCGCCACACCAACACGCTCGCGGTGATGCGCTGGCTCGGCGGCGTTCAGGACCCCGAGGAGATGAAGGCGCGCTGGCGCGAGCGGGTGATGGACTGGCAGGAGAGTCTGGGCTTCACCTTCTGGGTGGCGGAGCGCAAGGCCGACGGCGCGCTGCTCGGCTTTTGCGGCCTCAAGCTCGCCGACGCGCCCGGCGGCGAGGCGATCGCCGGGCTCCACGAGATCGGCTGGCGGCTGCGCGAGGATGCCTGGGGGCAGGGCTATGCCAAGGAGGCGGCGAGCGCGACGCTCGACTTTGCCTTCGATACGCTCGGTGCTCCGCGAGTGGTCGCCATCACCGTCCCGGGCAACGCCGCCAGCTGGGGGCTGATGGAGCGGCTCGGCCTCAGGCGCCGCCACGACCTCGATTATTGGGACACCCGCTTCGGCGAGGAGCTCAACCCGACCATCGTCTACGACATGGAGGCCGAACCATGGCGCCGCCGCCGAGCCTGATCCCCTATCACGGCCATGCGCCGGTCGTGGACCCCACCGCCTTCGTCGCGCCCGGCGCGGTTCTGATCGGCGACGTCGAGCTCGGCGCCGAGGCGAGCGTCTGGTACAATTGCGTGCTTCGCGGCGACGTCAACCGCATCCGCATCGGCGCCCGAACCAACATCCAGGACGGCACCGTGCTCCACGTCGATTCGCCCCGCCCCGGGCACGAGGCGGGCCAGCCGACTTTGATCGGCGAGGAGGTGCTGATCGGCCACCTCGCCATGGTCCACGGCTGCGTCCTCCACGACCGAAGCTTCGTCGGCCTAGGCGCGATCGTCATGGACGGCTGCGAGATCGAGACCGGCGGAATGCTCGCCGCCGGCGCGATGCTGACGCCCGGCAGGCGCATTCCGGCGGGCCAGCTCTGGGCGGGGCGGCCGGCCAAATATGTCCGCGACCTCGGCGAGGCGGAGCAGGCGACGAACCTCGCCGGGGTGTTCCACTATGTCGAGCTGGCGCGGCGCCACCGCGAGGCGCTCAGCTCCGCCTGAGCGAAGCCTCCAGCCGGGCGATTTCGGCGGCCTGCGCGTCGGCCAGCGCCTGGACCCGAGCCACCGCCTCGCGCAGCCGCGCCGCGTCGGCCTCGCTGAGCGCGGAGGAGTTGGTCTCGTCGGCCGCGTAGCGGTCGAGATCGGCGAGCGCCCGGCCGGTTCGCGCTCCCGCCGCCGAGACGCGCGACACCGCCTGCTCCGCCTCGATCCAGCTGTCCGAATTGACTGCCCCGCCCTTCGCGACGGCGGCGCGAGCCGGTCCCGCCGACCGCTCGAACTCCGCCTGCCCCGCCTCCGCCTCGGCGACCAGCTCCGCGATTCGCCTGGTGACGGCCGGGTCGTCGGGCCGCGCCGGTGCGGGTGGAAGGACGGCATCCCGCTCCGCTTCGTAGGCCCGTTCCGCCGGCCGCTGGGCGAGCGACGGGAAGGTCCCCTTCTCGGCGCAGCCTCCCGCCGCGAGCAACGTGGCAGCGAGCAGGAAAAGGCGGGGAAGGGGGGCCATCGCGCCTTCGTCTATGCGTCCCCCGCGGCCTCCGCAACGGGGTTGCGCGCGGGGGGCCTACCCCCTATGTGGCCGTCTCCCGCGCGCCCGTAGCTCAGCTGGATAGAGCACCAGACTACGAATCTGGGGGCCGGAGGTTCGAATCCTTCCGGGCGCGCCATTTTCCTTACATCGCCGACCCTAGGGAAGGTTCTCGCTGATGGTCTGGCACCAGAGGGCGGTCTCTTCCGCGTCCGGGGAATTGAGGTTCCACAGCATCACGCCCGCCTTGCTGGCGTCCGAGGGATTCCAGGCGGCGATCGGGGCCACCTGGTCGAACGGCGTGTTCTGGCCCGGACTGGCGGCGTTGCCGACCCCCATCGCGACCTTCTGCTCGCCGACGAGGCCGGCATACTGGTTGTAGAGATCGATCTGGCCGTCGAGGCCGTACCAATAGGCCATGGTGCTGACGAACGAGATGTCGTCCTTAACCTGGCTGAGATAGCCGTCGCGCCCCGCGCCCTCATAGACCGGAAGGGTGAGCAACGCGTCCGGCCCCATCGCCGCCCGCAGCGCCTGCACCGCAGCGACGAAATCCTCGCCCGGAGTCTCGCTCGCCTCGTTGTCGAGATCGACGCCGTCCAGACCCCAATCGTCGATCGCCAGCGATTTGACGTTGGCGGCGAAGACCGGAGCGTCGAGGTTGGTCCAGCCGCCCGGATGACCGTCCCAATCGGGATTGCCGTTGATCGACATCAGGACCTTGATCCCGCGCGCCTGCAGCGCCTTCGCCCCTGCCCTGATCTCCGCCTCGCTATGGTCGCGGGTGAGAAAGTCGGCGGTAATTCCATCGCCGTTCGGCGTGGGGGCGGTGACGGCGAAGGCGAGGGCGACGTGCGTGACTCCGGCCGGCGTCTCCTCGAGCGTTGAATTGCCGGTTATGAAGCCCAGCCAGTAAGCGAGAAAGATCTGATCGGACATCGTGCGGTCTCCTCGTCGGGGACCGCGAGGCTGGGCCTCGGGCCTCGCACCCGCAATCGGCAATGCGTCCGATACGGTTCGAACGACCGGTCAGGCGTTCGCGTGCTCCGGCTTTCCCTTGCGCTTGCCGGACGCCATCTTCTCGAGCTCCTTCTCGCTCATCGACGAGGCCATCGACTTGGAGGCGCCCTTCAATTTGTTCTTCGGCGTGTCGCCGCGCTTGGCGGACAAAGCGGCGCCCGCGGCCTTCTGCTGCGCTTTCGATTTGGCAGGCATGGTCGAACTCCTCTAACGGGACGCCGCAAGGAACCCGCATGCGCGGAACCGGTTCCGGCATTTCAAGGGGAGCGACGCTGAAGCATGGACGAGATCGAATGGTGGGAGGTCGACTCCGCGAAAGACATGTCCGAGCAGGCCGCCGGCGACATCGCCTTCGTCATCGAAAGCGCGCTCGAGGCCCATGGCGGGGCGCGGCTCGCGCTGTCGGCGGACAAGGACGCGGAGCCGGTCCACGCGAAGCTCGCCCAATCCAAGGGGATGGACTGGTCGAAGATCAGCATTCTCCCCACCGATGACCGGCTGGTGCCGCTCGACGATCCGCTGAGCCGCTATCGCGCGCTGGAAGGCTGGTTCGCCGCCAAGGGCGCGGAGATGGTCAGCCTGGTTGACGAGGCGGCGCTCGGCGACCGGCAGGAGGCGGGCCGGCTCGCCGATGCGCGCCTGT
>JAXDPL010000293.1:0-2578 GCA_034668385.1 Sphingomonadales bacterium
CGGCGTCAGAGCGCCGAGCGAGGTCAGGCGCCTGCGCGCCTCTTCAACCGCCGCGGCGGCCGGCGGGTCGAGCCAGCGGAGCTCGCGCGGGTCGGCCACGCCCCAGATGGCGCAATCGAGGAGGAGCGCCGACAGGTCCGCCTCGAGGATTTCGGGCGGGTCGAAGCGCGGCAGGCTGGCGGTCGCCGCCTCCTCCCAGAGGCGGTAGACGATTCCCGGACCCTGCCGCCCGGCCCGGCCGGCCCGCTGGGCCACCGCCGCCTGGCTGGCCCGCTCGGTGACGAGCCGGGTGATGCCGGCGGCGCGATCGTAGCGGGGGCGGCGGGCGAGGCCGCTGTCCACCACCACCCGCACGCCGTCGAGGGTCAGGCTGGTCTCGGCGATCGACGTCGCAAGCACGATTTTCCGGATCCCGGGCCGGGACGCGGTAATGGCGGCCCGCTGCTCGCGCGGCTCCAGGCTGCCGTGGAGGCGGTGGAGCTCGGCGCCCGGCGGCAAGGGCGCGATCCGCTCGGCGGTCCGCTCGATCTCGGCGACGCCCGGCAGGAAGGCGAGCAGACTCCCTTCCGTCTCGGCGAGGGCTCGGCGGATCGCGGTGGCCATCTCGTCTTCGATCCTCTTTTCCGCCGAGCGGCCGAGGTGGCGCAGGTCGATCGGCCAGGAACGCCCCTCGCTCTCGATCACCGCGGCGTCGCCCATCAGAGCGGCGAAGCGCGCGCCGTCGAGGGTCGCTGACATGGCGACCAGCCGCAGGTCGGGCCTGAGCGCGGCCTGAGCGTCGAGCGCCAAGGCGAGGCCGAAATCGCTGTCGAGGCTGCGCTCGTGCACCTCGTCGAACAACACCGCCGAGACTCCGGCGAGCTCGGGATCGGCCTGGATGCGGCTGCGGAAGATGCCTTCGGTGAGGACGAGGATGCGGGTGCGGGCGGAGCGCTTCGAGTCGAGCCGGGTCGCGTAGCCGATCGTCTCCCCGACGCGCTCACCCGCCAGCTCGGCCATCCGTTCGGCCGCGGCACGGGCGGCGAGGCGGCGCGGGGAGAGGAGTAGGATTTCACCGGTGCACCAAGGCTCGCCAAGCAGAGCGGGCGCGACGGCAGTGGTCTTTCCCGCGCCGGGCGGGGCGACGAGCACGGCATTGGACCCCGACCGCAGCGCAGCGAGCAGGTCGGGCAGGACGTCAAGGATCGGCAGCTCGCTCACGCCTGCGCTCTAGCGCGCCGATCGTCTCCATACAGCCGCCAAGTTCGCGCCGTCGATCAGGCCGGCACGGCCGAGACCGAATTAACGGGCCCGCCGCGCCGCACGACATTGCTCAGCGCACTGACCTGCGGCACTGTGATCGGGGTGAGCGTGACCTGGGCCAGAATTTCGTCCTCGACCGGGATCGCCGCGATCGGGCCGCTGGGGTCTTCGTCCAAGGCTTTCGAGGGCAAGGGTATTCGCTGGTCCCGGGTGATGGGCGCCGTGCCGGTGAAGGTCATGACGGTGCTGACGATGATTCCGTCGGGGATGGGCTCGCTGACGCCGTCCTCGCCGGCCCCCGTGTCGTCGCCGATCAGCTCGGCGATCTCGCGATAGCGGCGCTTGAGCAGGACATCCTGCTGGCTCCCGCGTATCTGGTAATGCACCTTCGCGACGGCGAAGCCGCTCTGCTCGAAGATTTCGAGATGCAGGTTTTCGATCGAAGCCATGGCCATTCCTCTCGGGTCGAAGGCTTCGTCTAGGCGCGTCCGGACTTTTGGCCGTGTGACCGCCGTCACGGAGCGCGAGGATTATTCCGGAAGGGTTCTGCCGCTCAGTAGGCCCGGGAGATCGCGAACTCGACGGCTTCGGTCAGCGCCGCCTTGGCGTTGCCCGATGGGAAGGGACCGAGGGCGTCGATGGCGCGCTGGGCGTAAGTTCGGGCGCGGGCGTGCGTGTCGTCGATAGCGCCGCTGTCGCGCAGCAGCCGAGTCGCGTGGGCAAGCTCCTCGTCGCCGTTGCGGCCGGCCTCGATCGCCTCGCGCCAGAAGCGGCGGTCGGCCTCCGAGCCGCGGGCGAAAGAGAGGATCACCGGGAGCGTCACCTTGCCGTCGCGGAAATCGTCTCCGGCATCCTTGCCCATGGTGGCGCCGTCCGAGGCATAATCGATCGCGTCGTCGACCAGCTGGAAGGCGACGCCGAGGTTGCGGCCGTAGGAATCGAGCGCCTGCTCCTCGCCCTCGCCGCGCTCGGCGACGACCGCGGCGATGCGGCAGGCCGCGGCGAACAAGGCCGCCGTCTTGGCGCTGATGATGCCGAGATAATGGTCCTCGCCGGTCTCGATCCGCCGCTGGGCGGTGAGCTGGTCGACCTCGCCTTCGGCGATCACCGCGGAGGCGCGCGAAAGGATCCGGAGCGCCCTCAGGCTCCCGTCCTCGACCATCAGCTCGAAGCTGCGCGAGAAGAGGAAATCGCCGACCAGCACGCTCGCCGGATTGCCCCAGATGAGGTTGGCCGTGCGCCGGCCCCGCCTCAGGCCCGAGCCGTCGACGACGTCGTCGTGGAGCAGGGTCGCGGTGTGGATGAACTCGACCGCGGCGGCGAGCCGGTGGTGACG
>JAXDPL010000294.1:0-4679 GCA_034668385.1 Sphingomonadales bacterium
GCGGGTCGAATGCGGCGACATGGCGGTGCGCGAGGAAGCGCGAGGCCTGCTCCTCCCTACCGCCATCTTCGCGCGGTGGAGCCGCTAGCTCCGTCCGGCCCGGATCGCGGCGCCGGCCGCGAAAGGGGCGATCGCGACGAGCAGGAGCGAGGCGGCCGCGAGGAGCCTTGCGGCGCCGGCCGGCGCGCCTTCCGCGGCGAGGCCCGCGCCGAAGATCAGGATCGGAACGGCGAGCGGCAGCAGCAGGAGCCCGGCCAGCGCCCCGGTCGTGCGAAGCCCTGCGGTGAGGGCCGCGACGATCAGGGTCAGAGCGGCGAGTCCCGGCGTGCCGGCGAGCAGGCCGAGTTCGAGCCGCGTCAGGGTGGCCGCCGGCAGCCGTAGCAAGGCCGCTGCGGGCAGAGCGGCGAGCATCAGGGGCGGCCCGAAGCTCAGCCAATGGCCGGCGAGCTTGGCCAGCGCGACCTGTTCCTCCGCGATTCCCCTCACGGCGAGCTGGTCGAGCACGCCTGCCGCACGGTCCGGCTCGACGAGGCGGTCGACCGGGAGAAGGGCGGCGAGCAAGGCGGCCATCCACAAGGCGCCGGCGCCGGTACGGGCGAGGAGCGGTGCGTCGGGGCCGACGGCAAAAGGAAAGAGCGTCGCGACCAGCAGGAAGAAAAGCGGCGGCAGCAGGGCGCCGCCGGCCGTCCAGGCGAGGCGGAGCTCGCGAAACAGGAGCGCGCTCATCCGAGCCGTACCTCCGCGCCGGCTTCGAGACCGATCGGCTGGTGCGAAGCGGCGAGGATGGCGCCTCCGCCGGCGAGGTGTGCAGCAGCCGCCATCGCAAAGCGGGCCTGTCCCTCCGCGTCGAGGCCGTTCGCCGGCTCGTCGAGGAGCCACAGCGGCGCGGCGCTGGCGACCACACGGGCGATGACGGCGCGCCTGCGCTGGCCGGTCGAGAGCATCCGGACCGGCACCTCGGCGAGTCCCTCGAGGCCCATCGCAGCCATGCCCCTTCCGGCATCGCCGCCGTCCAGCCGCGCCCAGAAAGCGAGGGCGCGCGCGAGGCTCAGCTTCGTGTCGAGCGCGAGGAATTCGTCGGCCAGCGCGACTCGGTCGCGCCGCTCGACAATTCCCGCGGTTGCGGCAAGCAGGCCCGCGGCGACGCGGATCAGGCTCGACTTGCCGGCGCCGTTCGGGCCGGAGACGAAAGCCGTAGCGCCCGGCCCGAGCGCGAGGTCGAGGTCCTCGAACAGCAGCCGGCCGCCGCGCCGGCACGCCACGCCTTCGAGCCGCAGGAGCGGCGCCGCGCTCACCCGGCGGCGTCCTCGATCGCGTGCATGTCGGCGTCAGAGAAGCCGAAATGATGGCCGACCTCGTGGACGATGACGTGGGTCACCAGTTCCTCGAGGCTGATTCCGGTCTCGGCCCATTCGTCGAGCAGCGGGCGGCGGTAGAGGTGGATCATCGCCGGCAGCTCGCCGGAGAGCAAAGACGAGCGCTCGCCGATCGGCCGGCCGGTGTAGAGGCCGGAGAGGTCGAACGGATCCTCGATGCCGAGTTGGTCGAGCACCTCGTCCTCGGCGAAATCGTCGATCCTCAGCACGACTCCGTCGAGGTGGCGGCGGAAGGCGTCGGGCATCCGGGCGATCGCGGCGTCCGCCAGCCGCTCGATGTCCGCCGCCGTGGGCGCAAAGGTTTGACGCTCGCTCACAGCCGAGCGACATAGAGGCGGGGCGGCAAGGAGGGAAGGATGGAGCTGACCGACGCGGAACGCGAAGAGGCGCTGGGGCGCCTGCCGGAATGGCGCTACGACCCGGAGGCCAAGGCGATCCGCCGCGCCTTCGTCTTCGCCGACTTCTCCGAGGCCTTCGCCTTCATGACCCGGGTCGCGCTCGCGGCCGAGAAGCTCGATCACCATCCGGACTGGTCGAACGTCTGGAATAAGGTCGAGATCGCGCTGACCACGCACGACAGCGGCGGCCTCACGCGGCGCGACCTGGCCCTGGCCCGGACCATCGACCGGCTCGCCTTGCCCTCCTGAGCGCCCGCGATTAGAGGAGCCGCCTTCCAGCGCATGCGGAGCGGTGGCCGAGTGGTCGAAGGCGCTCGCCTGGAAAGTGAGCATAAGCAAAAGCGTATCGAGGGTTCGAGCCGGAGCCGCGCGCAGCGCGGCGGAGACGGGCGCGCGAAGCGCGTCCAATCCCTCCCGCTGATCGGCGTGCCTTGCCCTGATGGCGAGGCGCGACTAGATCGCGTCCCTTCCAGAGCATGCGGAGCGGTGGCCGAGTGGTCGAAGGCGCTCGCCTGGAAAGTGAGTATACGCCAAAAGCGTATCGAGGGTTCGAATCCCTCCCGCTCCGCCACTCCCGCTCGCGCCAAGCCCCCCTGCGCAGCGAATTGAAACGCGCCGCCGGACATGCTGAATTCACTCGTAACGCTCTCGGTTTTTTGGCAGAAGTCGGCAAGATCGGCCTGAATCGCCTTCAGGCCGTCCATCCTGCTCGGGCCAGCGGGGTGGAATAAGGCGCGAAGAGGGGGATAGAATGGATTTCGTCGCTTCCGGCCAGCAGGCCGCCGGCTCGCCGCGCATCGAGGGCAAGCCCGGCCTGACCCGAAAGGCGCTGCTCCTCGGCACCAGCCTGTTCGTCTACGCGGCGGCGCCGAGCCCGGCCTTCGCCGCCGGCGACCAATGCGGCCCGCCGCCCGCCGGCCCCGGTACCGTCCACTGCACACCGGCCGGCAACCCCTATCCGACCGGCATCGACTACGGGTTTACTCCCGACGACCTCACCATCGTGCTCGATCCGGGCGTGGTCACCGTCCAGGGCGTCCAGCTCGTCTCGACCGCGCCGGACGCCGACCTTCGCGTCGAGGGTCCGGTCTATACTTCCATCTACGCAACCCTCCCCGGCCGGGCGGGAGTCCTCGTCAGCTCGCCCAACGGGTCGGCCTATGTGAACGTCGACCATGCGACCTCGCTCGGCGACAACGCCATGGGCATCGCGGCGGCCGCGCAGAAATTCACCACCGTCATCGCCGACACCGTGCTTACGTCGGGCCAGACCTCGGACGGAATCAACGCCTCGACCAGCCCGGCCGGTGGCAATGCGGGCGGCCCGGTCTCGGTGACCGTCGCCGATCTCACCACGATCGGCGACCATTCGCGAGGCATCGTCGCGACCGGCAATGCCAGCGCAGGCTATGCGGGCGCCGACGTCGCCGTCGATGCCGGCCATGTCTCCACCTACGGTTACGAGGCGGCCGGCATCGTCGCCCGATCCGGGAGCGACGGCGGAGGCACCAGCGGCAACGTGACCGTCACCGCCGACCGCGTGTTCACCGCAGGCGACCGTTCCGACGGCATCGATGCGATGGGGGGCTCCGGCACGGTCACGGTGAACAGCGGCGACGTCATCACCCACGGCTATTCGAGCACCGGAATCAAGGCTTATACGAGCAGCGGGCTGATCGCGATTTACGGGACCGGCACCGTCACCACCACCGGCGACCATAGTGCCGGCATCGCCGCATCCAGCCATGGCGGGCCGATCGCGGTGACCAGCGCGAACGTGGTGACTTCCGGGGCCTATAGCGACGGCATCTCCTCGACGCTGCAGGGCGAGTTCGGGGTCTCGGTCATCCACAGCGGCAACGTCGCGACCAGCGGCGACCACAGCCGGGGCATCGACGCCGAAGCGCAGAAGGCGGGCAGCATCACCGTCTATTCGGGAAGCGTGACCACCTCGGGGGCCTATTCGGACGGCATCCACGCCTACCTCGCCGGCCGAGACACCGGGCCGCCGGACCCGCGGCCGATCTTCGGCGAGACCGAGGCGCGGATCCACAGCGGCTCGATCCAGACTTCCGGCGCCCACAGCGACGGCATCTATGCCGGAGTCGCGCGGGGCTCCGCCTACATCTACAGCGGCAGCATCGTGACCAGCGGCGACAACAGCCGCGGAATCTACGTCAAGGACCACAATATCGGCGTCGTGACGAGCGATTCGGTCTCCACCCACGGAGCCAATTCGAACGGCATCGAGGTCCATTCGGACGGACCCGCCAGCGTCACCTCGGGCAGCGTCGCGACGAGCGCAAATTCGAGCGCCGGCATCCGGGTCGACGCGGCGGCCAGCTATCTCAACGTCGTCAGCACGTCCGTCACCACCTCGGGAACCAGCAGCGCCGGCATCGACGCGCGCGCCTCCGGCAACGCCTCCCTTTCCGTGCACAGTGGCACGGTGGCGACCTCGGGCGCCAATTCGACCGGCATCAGCGCGACCGCGACCCCGAGCGGCCCCTATGGCGGCGGCGACGTCACCGTGGTGAGCGGCAGCGTCACCACCGCCGGCGCCAATTCGACCGGCATCGCCGCGTCGACCACCGGGGCGGCCGCGGTCAGCGTGACGAGCGGCAGCGTCAAGACCAGCGGGAACAGTGCGTTCGCTATTTCAGCCGTCTCTTCGGGCGGGCCCGTCACCGTGAACAGCGTTTCAGTGGTGACGACCGGCCCCGGCTCGACGGGCATATTGGCCACCTCCGGGGGAAGCAGCGGGGCCGGCGGCAACGTCACCGTCAACAGCGACAGCGTGAACTCGGCGGGCGACGGCATCGTTGCGAGCAGCGCCCCCGCGGCCGCGAAATACGGCACCGGCGGCAACGTCACGGTCACCAGCGGGGCGGTGACCTCGGTCGGG
>JAXDPL010000295.1:0-10327 GCA_034668385.1 Sphingomonadales bacterium
GCCCTTAACCTTCCATCAAACCTCTCCGCTTACCAAGCCTGCAAGCCGGCAGAGCGCAGGACCCCCATGTATCACGCCCCCGTTCCCTTGGACCTCGACCAGCCGGAGGCGGAGCCGGCGGAGATCGTCGACGACGGCGTCGGGGTGGATGCGGGCAGCAAGCGGCTCACCGAGGCGCATCTCCACAACGGCCAGGCGCAGGCGCGCGGCCTGTTCGCCCCCTTCCTCGCCGCGACCAGCGTCGGCTCGGCCTTCCTCGTCGCCTGGGCGCTGTTCGCCTCGACCAGCCCGCTGTTGATCGCCGGCTGGCTGGCGGTCGTCGCGGGCGCCAATTTCGTCAATTTCCGCCTCGCCATGCACGAGAAGAACGCCGCCGACAGTCGCTCCGCTGAAGGCCGCTCGCCGGTCCGCGCGATCGGCGAGGCGGTCGGGCTCGGCGTTCTCTGGGCGTCGCTTCCGACCTGGGCCTTTCCCGCGCAGGACCACACCGTGCAGGTCGTCATCGTCGCCTCGATGTCGGCAATGATTATCGCTGCGATAGCCTTCGCTTCCGTCCCCGCCGCCGCCTACGCCTGGATCGCCACCATCACCGCGGCTTTGTGCTGCGCGTTCTGGCTCGGCAGCGGCCATCTGAACCTGATGATGGGCGTCACCCTGGTCGGAGTGGCCGCGGTGGCGATCAGCGCCATGGCGCGGCTGACGCGCTGGACCTTCGAGCAATTGAAGACCATCGCCAAGGTCCGCACCCAGGCCGAATCGATCCGCCTCCTCTTGAAGGAATAT
Organism: Sphingomonadales bacterium; assembly: GCA_034668385.1. Lineage (GTDB taxonomy): Bacteria > Pseudomonadota > Alphaproteobacteria > Sphingomonadales > Sphingomonadaceae > Allosphingosinicella. The sequence continues at coordinate 784 of JAXDPL010000295.1, forward strand.
GAGCATCGCGGAGTCGGCTGGCTGTGGCAGGTCGATGCCGAGAACCGGGTCGTCTACATCTCCTCGCGCATGACCAGCCTGCTCGGCCGCTCGGCGAGCCAGCTGATCGGCCATTCGCTGCCCGCGACGCTCGGCGGCAACAGCGCGCTCGGCCGGACCCTCCTCGACCGCCAGCCCTTCGCCAACCTGGAAATGGAGCTGAAGACTCGCCGCGGCGCCCGCTGGATCGCGCTCGCCGGCGACCCGATCATCGACATGGGCGGCCAGTTCCAGGGCTTCCGCGGAGTCGGCTCGGACATCACCGAGGTCCGCCGCACCCAGGAGCGCCTGACCAACCTCGCCAACATGGACGTGCTTTCCGGCCTGCCCAATCGCGGCCGGGTGCGCCAGCTGCTCGGCGAGGCCCTGTCCGGCGCGCAGTCGGGCAATGTGCCCTGCGCGATCATGTTCCTCGATCTCGACGGCTTCAAGCCGGTCAACGACACGTTCGGCCACCCCAAGGGCGACGCCGTCCTCAAGTCCGTCTCGCAGCGCCTCGTCCGCGAGGCGGGCGAGGCCGGCCATGTCGGCCGAATGGGCGGCGACGAGTTCGCCATCGTCATTCGCGACGCGCAGAGCCGCAAGAAGGTCGACGACCTCGCCCGCCGGATCATCAACGCCGTCGCCGAGCCTTACCATATCGACAAGGCCGAGATCCGTATCGGCGTGTCGATCGGCTGCGCGTTCGGACCGATCGACGGCCAGAGCGTCGACGATTTGATCCAGAAGGCCGACCTCGCCCTCTACCAGGCGAAGGCGGAAGGCCGCGGCACCTGCTGCTATTTCTCCGCCGACATGCAGAACGAGGCCGAGGACCGCCTCCGGCTCGAGCAGGACCTTCGCCAGGCGCTGAGCCTCAAGCAGCTGCGCCTCGACTATCAGCCCCTGATCAACGCCGCCGACCAGAGCCTGATGGGCTTCGAGGCGCTGATCCGCTGGCACCACCCGACCCGCGGCATGGTCCCGCCGACCCAGTTCATCCCGCTCGCCGAAGAGACCGGCCTGATCATGCAACTGGGCGACTGGGTGATCGAGGAAGCGTGCCGGGCCGCGTCGGTCTGGCCGGACTACATCTCGGTCGCGCTCAATCTCTCGGCCCGCCAGCTGATCCTTCCGGCGCTGCCCAACACCGTGGCCGAGGCCGTCTCGCGCTACAAATTGAAAGCCAACCGGCTCGAGCTCGAAGTGACCGAGAGCGTCTTCCTCGGCGACAGCGAAGGCTCGCTCGACGTCCTGAAGCGGCTGCGCTCGCTCGGCGTGGGCATCGCCCTCGACGATTTCGGCACCGGATACTCCTCGCTCGGCTACCTCAACAAGGCGGTGTTCCATAAATTGAAGATCGACGGCTCGTTCGTCCGCGAGGCGGCGAACAACCGCGAGACCGTCGCGATCATCCAGTCGATCGTCCAGCTCGCCAAGAGCTTCCGGATGACGGTGACCGCGGAGGGCGTCGAGACCGCCGATGATTTCACCCGCATGCGCGACCTCGGCTGCCACCAGATCCAGGGCTATCTGTTCGGCCGCCCGATGAGCTTCGAGCGCGCCACCGAGCTGATCCACGGCACCGTCACCCGGATGAGCGCTTAGTCCGTTGCCGACCGCCCCGTGCGGCAGCTAGGCTGCCGACGTGGGCGACTTCTTCAATTCCCTTGTCTCCTTCCGGCTGAAGCTCCCGACGCTCGCAATCCTGCTGCTGTCGGCAATCCTGGCCGTGCTCGGTGCGCCGGCCTCCGCGCGGGATCGGATCGCGCCATTGCCCGAGGGGGTTCAGCCTTCGGGCGGCAAGAAGGTTCACGGGCTGTACGCCGACGTCGTGTTCAGCCGCGTCGATGTGAACGACGATCTCGCGGCGCTCGAATCCGAGTGCAAGGCGCGCGGCGTCGACGCGAAGATCGAGGGACGCGACCTGGCCGGGAAGGGAAAGCAAAGTCTCTACCGCACCCGTACGAGCGTCGCCGTCTTCGAGGAGACCCCGACCATCAAGGTGGACCGCCAGGCCTGCTCGGCCGTGATCACGCTCTCCCGCAGCGCAACGGCCAGAACCGGCCCCTGGTCGACCATCAAGACCCCGGATTGGGACGACCAGCACCCGAACTGCTCCCGGTTCCGCCGTTGCTGGACGTCGAAGATCGCCGGCGTCAAAGCGCAATGCGCCGATCTTGGCGACGGCCTGATGGTATCCACCATCTGCTATTCGGTGCAGGACGATCTCAGCAAGGATCTGATCGTGGCTCGGTCCCGGTACTCGGATGACGGCAGCGTCCCCAACACCGAATGGGCTCTCGACCGGGTCCTGACCGATGTTCTGATCGACCCCGCGGTCTTCATGGGCGGCGCGACGTCCTCATCGCAATAACAAATTAGCTCGAGCGCGCCCCCGACCTGATCCACGGGACCGTCGCGCGACTGAGCGCCTGAGGGGATTATCCTCCCCCGGATTTCCGGGGGAGGGGGACCGCGCGCAGCGCGGTGGAGGGGGCTTCTCGCGAGGAAAGGCCCCTCCACCACCCTTCGCGTGGTCCCCCTCCCCTGCAAAAGCAGGGGAGGAAAGGTTGGTGCCGAGCCTGCTCCCCCTTATGCTATCGCCATGCGCGGCCTCGCCCTCCTCCTCCCGCTCACCCTCGTCGCCTGCCAGAAGCCCGCGCCGCCCGCGGCGAAGGAGCCCGAACCTCGCAGCGTCGAGCCTGCGCCGCCGCCGCGCACGCAGGCCGGCGACGATGCCGCCAAGACCCTGCGCCGCTATTACGACCTGATCGAAGCCACCCGCTACGACGACGCTTATGCGCTGCGCAGCGGCGGCGGCGCGGACCGGGAGCGGTTCGCCGCCAATTTCCGGGCCTATGAAAATTACAGCGCCCAAGCCGGAGCGCCGTCGCAGCCGGTCGCGCAGGGGGATTTCGAGTTCGTCGACGTGCCGGTGATGATCACCGGCCGCTTCGTCGGCGGCAAGCCGTTCGGAAGCGTCGGCAGCGTCACCCTCCGCCGCGCCCGCACCGGCGCCGACCGGTCGTGGCGGATCTACACCGGCTGAAGGCGCCGTTTCCCCGCCGCAGCCGCCGCGATCGGCGCCTCGCTCCGGCCGCCGTCAAGCAGCCAGGGCGCGAGCTGCCAGCCCTCCATCGGCTCGGCGATCAGGAAGCCCTGGGCGTTGTCGCAGCCGAGCTCGGCGAGCAAGGCGAGCGTCGCCTCGTCCTCGACGCCCTCCGCGGTCGCGGTGAGGCCGAAGCCGCGGGCGAGGCCGATCATCGCCTCGACGATCAGCCGCGATTCGCGCGACGTCGCCACGTCCCTCGCGAAGCAGCGGTCGATCTTGAGCTCGCTGTAGGGAAGCTGGCGGAGCTGGAGCAGCGACGAATAGCCCGTCCCGAAATCGTCCAGAGAGACATGGATCCCCTTCAGCCGGAAGCGGGTCAGGGTGTCGAGCAGCCGCACGAGATGCTGGGTCGCGCCCTCGGTGACCTCGATCGTCACCGCGGACGGCGGCACGCCCTCGGTCTGGCACAGGCGGTGGAGGTAATCCGGGAAATAGATGTCGCGCAGGCTCAGCGCCGAGATGTTGAAGGCGATGTCGGCCTTGACGCCCTGCTCGCTCCAACTCCGCCATTGGGCAAGGCCGGTGCGAAGCACCCATTCGGTCAGGGCGTCGATGCTTCCGTAGCGCTCGGCGAGGCCGATGAAGACGGCCGGCTCGACCGGGCCCAGGCGGGGATGATGCCAGCGCGCCAGCGCCTCGACCCCGGCCAGCCGGCCGCTCGCGATCTCGACCTTCGGCTGGTAGGCGAGCGAGAGCTCGTGGCGCTCGATCGCCAGCTGAAGCTCGAGCGCGAGGTCGGACTCACCGCTCGCAGGCGACATCGTGCACCTCCTGCCTGCCCTCGATCGCGTCGGTCAGCTCCTGGAGGCGGACCGGCTTGGTCAGCGGACGGCTCATCCTCAGCCCCATCGACGCGCCGAGCCGCATCGCCGCGTCCAGCACCCGCTCGTCGAAGCCGCTGATCAGGACTACCAGAGCCTCGCATTTGTCCTCGGCGAGGAAGCGCAGAAGCTCGACTCCGTCGCTCCTCGGCAAGGCGAGGTCCATGACCACCACGGCGGGGTCGAGCGCCTTGTACTGGCTGCGGAAGCTCTCGGCGGTGACGGTGACGACGGCTTCGTAGCCGCGATCCTCGGCGGCGTGCGCGATGAATCGGGCGACCGCCAGCTCGTCGTCGATCAGCAGCAGGCGCCGGCGCGCGCCGTGCGGGCCGCTTCCGAGGGGAATCGCCGGCCTGGCCGGAGGGGTGGGCATGATCGAACGTCCTTCGAGCCCCCGCCCTCGCGCCAGCAGCGGCGGAAACGGTAAAGATTTCGACAAGGGACGTGGTTAACGGCCGGCGGGCGGCGGCGGGCCGTGCCGCGGGCGGGACCGAAGTTCGCGAAAGTCCCGCGCATCGAGTTTTTTTGGCGGGACCTTTGCCAACTTCCGATGAGTTATGTTATGTTGTTACATCTCATGAGCAGGAGAGACAGGATGCCCCGCCCCGCCTTCGCCACCGTCCCCGACGCTCCGATCGCCACCCTCAACACGACTCCGCTGATCGACGTGATGCTCGTCCTCCTCATCATGTTCATCCTCACCGTTCCGATCGCCACCCATTCGGTGAAGGTCCGGCTTCCGGTCGGGCTTCCGCCGGCGAGCCGGGACGAGCCGAAGGTGCACCGGCTCGCGCTCGACGAGGGCGGCCGCCTCTATTGGGACGGCGCGGCGACCGCCGAGGCCGCGCTTCCGGCCAAGCTCGACGGCCTGATGGCTACCCACCCCGACGACGGCGTGCTGGAGCTTCAGGCGGAGGCCGGGACTCGCTATGAGGCGTTCGACCGGGTGCTGGCGACGGTCAAGCGCGCCGGGGTGGAGCGATTGGGCTTCGTCGGGAACGAGCGGTTCGCCCGCGCCGTTGACGGCTGAGCAAAAGAGGAGGCCAACAATGCGGCGGACCCTTGCAGTGGCGGCGTGCATGAGCCTCGCCGCCTGCGGCAGCGGCGACGGCGGCGGCAACGTCACGCAGGTGCGCGCCGCCAACCCGATGTCGGACCAGTTGAAGGCCCTGTCGCCGCTCTCCCGCGACCTCGGCCTCTACCGCGCGGTACGCGACAGCGGCCAGCACTGCAAGAAAGCCGAGAACGGCGCCTACCAGCAGGAATATAAGAATCTGGCGATGTGGACGGTGCATTGCACCGACAGCGGCGACTGGGCCCTGTTCATCGCGCCCAACGGCGACGTCCAGGCCCGACGCTGCGCCGACCTCGCCGAACTCAAGCTGCCGGCCTGCCGGATGGCCCCGCTCAAGCCGGAGGCGCCGCCTCCGAAAGCCGCTCGCTGAACCGGTAGCGGCCCCGGATCCGCGCGTTGAAATGCCGCCCCTTGATCCGCGCGCTTCGGAAGTCCTCGGCGGCCTCGGGCGGCACGTCGTGGAAGACGTAGGAGCGACCGGTTGTGAACAGGACCTCCAGCTCCCGAGCCTCGGGGCGGTAGCGGATCGATCGGATGACGGTCGAGGGCATGGCGAACCTAACGTTTTTGTCACCCGGGCGGACGCATCCTTTGATCTGGGTTAGACGTTACCCTCCCGTACCGAACGGCAGGAGTAGCGCCGTGGATAAATTCTTCACGACCTGCGCGACCCGGATCGCCACGGCCGCCGGGCAGCCGCTGACCTTCACGCTCGCTTTGCTCGTCATCCTGGTCTGGGCGGTGACCGGGCCGGTCTTCCATTATTCCGATACCTGGCAGCTGATCATCAACACCGGGACGACGATCGTCACCTTCCTGATGGTCTTCCTCATCCAGAACAGCCAGAACCGCGACGCCGCGGCGATGCAGGCCAAGCTCGACGAGGTGATCCGAGCGGTCGACGCGGCGCGCGAGCAGTTCATCGGCATCGAGCATCTCACCGACAAGCACATCGAGGAGATTCGCTGCGCGCTCGAGCGCGAGGTCGGCCAGGACCCCGGCAAGCCCGGCACCGCCGACGACAGCGTCGAACGGCTGCTCAGGCGGCGCTAGAAATCGGTGCCAGCTACCGATTTTCCGGGGCGGTAAGAAATCGGGGACAGCTACTGATTTCCAGACGCGCGTGGAAGCGGCCCGCCCGCGCAGTCCACCGCCGCCGAAAGCGGTAGCCGGCACCGATTTTGCCCGCACCGCCCTGAAATCGGTGCCAGCTACCGGTTTAATGAGCGGGGCGGGTCTAAGCCGCGCGTCGAAAACGGTAGCTGGCACCGTTTTTCAAGCGGCACCGTTTTTCGCCGCACCCATGCTTCTAAATCGATAGCTGGTAACGGTCGGTCGCGCGGAAGCGCGACGCCGCGCGTCGAAATCGGTAGCCGGCACCGTTTTTCTAGCGGCCTCCAGCCGGCCCGCCGAAATGCGTGCCTGTCCCCATTTTTAGGAAAATGCGTGCCTGTCCCCAATTTACGAAGAGCCCTTCCTCCGGGGATGGAGGAAGGGCTCTTGCGTCGGTTCGGCGATCCGGCCCGAAGTAGCACTTCGGGACGAAGGCCTTAGCAGCTGCGGCCGACCTCGCGGCCGAGGAGGGCGCCGACGACTCCGCCGAGGATCGCCCCGGTCGTGCCGGAGCCGCGATTGTAGCGGTAATAGCCGCGCCGGCCCGAGCGGGCGACCTCGCGGCCGACCAGGGCGCCGGCCGCTCCGCCGACGATCGCGCCGGTGGTGCCGCTGCCGCAGCGATAGGTGCGGCGGCCGTAATAGCCCTGCCCATAACCCTGCCCATAACCCTGGTTGTAATAGCCGCGGCCGTAGCCCTGACCGTAATAGGCCTGCCCGTAGCCCTGGCCGTAATAGCCCTGCCCGTAGCCCTGATTGTAATAATTCTGGCCGTAATAGGGATCGTAGTGATGGCGCGCCTCGGCGGCGGTGGGGAGGGCCGCCACCGACGTGATCGCCGCCGCGCCGAGCATGATCTTCCTGAGCATCTTGAAACTCCTTCGATTCAGTGGGGCCACTCTAGGCTCCCTGCCCTGACGGCGCGCTGAACGCCTTGTAATCATTGGTTAATCTCGAAAGGTCCCCCTCTCCCTCCGAGGGAGAGGGGAAAGCCGGGATCAGTAGCCGCGGCGATAGTCGCGGTCGTAGTCGCGGTCGCGATGACGGTTGCGCCACTCGTGGCGGCGCGCCTCGGCGATCTCGCGACGGCATTCGCGCAGCTCGCGCTCGTACTGGCGGCGGGTCCAGGTCCGGCTCAGCTCGCGCCGGCACTCGCGGAACTCGCGGGCGACCCGGTCGTCGCGGCCGTAGCCATAGCCGTCGCGGTCACGGTCGCTGTAACCGGAGCCATAGCCGTAGCCCTGGGCGGAGACGGCGGTGGCGGGGAGCGCCGTGGCGGCGACGAGGGCGGCGAAAAGGATCTTACGCATGACATCTCTCCTTGGAGTCGGGGCGCCCGCCCGGGGGGAGACGGGCGCCGACGACTCGCCTCTACGCCGCGCTCCCTGAACTGGCCGTAACGAAACGTTCACGCACCGTTTAGACTGGGCTGGCACCCTGCCGCGGGCCGTGCGACACTCCCTGCCCCTCGGGAGACGATGATGATCCCCTTCCTCGCTCTGGCGCTCGCCGCCTCGGTCCCTTCCCCCGAACGCCTGCGCCTCGGCCGCGAGCTGGCCGAGAGCGGCAATTTGGCGGCGCTGCTGCCGATGGTGGCGGAGAAGGAGATTGGCGAGCTGGTCGCCGCCCATCCGGAGCTCGGCGAGGCGGACCGCGCGGCGCTCCGCGCCACCGCCCGCGCCACCTACGAAGCCGGCCGCGCCCGGCTGATGGACGCCACCGGCCGTGCGTATGCCGAGCGTCTCTCGGTCGCCGACCTGCACGCGCTCGTCGCCTTCAACCGCACGCCGGCCGCGGCGCATTACCGCACGGCCATGCCCGGCGCGATCGCGGCGGCCATGCAAAGGCTGGGCGCGATGGATTTCAAAAAGGACTCCCTCGCCGCCTTCTGCCGAAAGACCGGTAAGCTCTGCGAGGCGCGGTGAGCCTATCTCCCCTCTCCCAGGGGGAGAGGGGTCGGGGGTGAGGGGTTCGGGCGTTGGTCGGTGAGGCTCCTACGCCAAGCCTAGCCTCGAGCGCCGCAACCCCTCACCCCTACCCCTCTCCCTCAGGGAGAGGGGATCATTCCTCAAAGCGGCGCGCACTGGGCTTCGAGCCAGGTCTTCACCTCGCCGTCGAGCTGGGGCCCCACCACCTCAAGCACCTGTGCGTGATACTCATCGACCCAGCGGCGCTCCTCCGGGGCGAGCAGCGCGGTGTCGATCAGGCGGCGGTCGATCGGGGCGAAGGTGAGGGTTTCGAAGCCGAGCACCTTTTTCTCCGCCCCGTCGACCTCCACGGGGATCACGAGGACCAAATTCTCGATGCGGATGCCGTATTCGCCGGTCTTGTAGTAACCGGGCTCGTTGGAGAGGAACATGCCGGCCTTGAGCGGCTCGTCGCCGCCGGCCTGGCTGCTGCCGACCGGCGAGATGCGCTGCGGGCCTTCGTGGACGGCGAGATAGGCGCCGACGCCGTGGCCGGTGCCGTGGGCGTAGTCCAGCCCGGCCCGCCACAGATATTGCCGCGCCAGGGTGTCGAGCTGGCTGCCGCGCGTGCCCTCCGGGAACAAGGCGCGGGCGATGGCGACATGGCCCTTCAGCACCCGGGTGAAGCGGTCGCGAATCTCCGCGGTCGGCGTGCCGATGGCGACGGTGCGGGTGACGTCGGTGGTGCCGTCCGGATATTGGCCGCCGGAATCGACCAGATAGAGCGAGTCCATTTCCAGCGGCCGGTTGGTCGCCTCGCTGGCGCGGTAATGGACGATGGCGCCGTTCGGGCCGGCGCCGGAAATGGTGTCGAAGCTGGTGTCGCGAAGGTCGCCGCATTGCTGGCGGAGCAAATGGAGCTTCTCGATCGCCTTCAGCTCGTCGACCTCGCCCTTCGGCGCCTCGACCGAGATCCAGTGGAGGAAGCGGCTCAATGCGGCGCCGTCGCGCGCCTGGGCCGCGCGATGGCCGTTGATCTCCGCCGCGTTCTTGATCGCCTTGGGAAGGACGGCCGGATCGCGCTTCTCGACGATCTTCGCGCCGGCCCGATTGAGCGCCTCGAAGATCGCCGCCACCGCCCGCTCGGGATCGGCGACGACGGTCTTGCCGGCGAGCGACCGCAGATAAGGCTCGAATTCGTCCCGCTCATGGACCCGGACGCCGTTGCCGAGATGCTGGCGGACGTCGTCGCCGATCTTGTCGGAGGCGACGAACAGATCGGCGGTGCCGTCCTCGTTGACCAAAGCGAAGGAGAGGGCGACCGGCGTATGCTCGACGTCCTGGCCGCGCACGTTGAAGGTCCAGGCGATCGAATCGAGCGCCGAGAGCACCGCGGCATCGGCCTTCTGCTCGCGCAGCCAGTCGCCAATCTCCTGCCGCTTCGCCGCCGACGAGCGGCCGGCATAAGTGTCGGGATGCGGGACCAGCCGCGCCT
>JAXDPL010000296.1:0-7305 GCA_034668385.1 Sphingomonadales bacterium
AGACATCGTCGATCAGGGTGACGGCGCGGCCCTTGAGCGCCGCCCGGTGCGCCGCGGGCACGCGGAACGCCGCGCGGACCGCCTCGCGCCGCTCGCGCGGGCCCATGCCGCGCAGCACCGGCGTCGCCTTGACCCGCTCGACCAGGTCGAGTCGCGCCTCCAGCCCGGCACGGCGGGCCAGCGCGCCGGCGATCAAGGCCGCCTGGTTGTAGCCGCGCCGCCAGATCCGCCAGCGGTGCAGCGGCACCGGCACGAGCAGGGCGTCCGGCCGACCGTCGAGGTGGCGCAGCATGAACGCGGCCAAGGTCTCGGCGACTCCGGGCCTCCCCCCATGCTTGAGCTTCAGCGCCACGCCGCGGGCGACCTCGCCATAGGCGACGGCGGCGCGCAGCCGGTCGAAGGGCGGCGGCTCGGCAAGGCAACGGCCGCATTCCGCATCCCCTTCCCCGCCATATTCGAACGGCAGCCCGCAGCGGACGCAGCAGGGCTCGCCGAGGAAGGTCAGATCCTTCCAGCAGGCGAGGCAGAGGCGGTGCGGATCGGGAAGGATCGTCCCGCAGGCGGGACAGCGCGGCGGCAGCGCGAAATCGACCGCGCTCGCGGCGAAGGAGCGGAGGACGGCGGCAGCGCTCGGCATGAACCGAGCATGGCCTTCGCCTTTGCCGGCCGCAAGGCGGGAGGCGCCGCGAGGACGCCTCCCTTTCCTCTAGAGGCGGCCCATCAGGAGGAGGATGAGGATGATGAGCAGGATCAGGCCCAGACCGCCGGAGGGGAAATAGCCCCAGCCGCGGCTGTAGCCCCAGGTCGGCAGCGAGCCGATCAACAGCAGGACCAGGATGATGAGAAGGATGGTGCCCATTATCTGACTCCGTCTTACACGCGCAGCAGAGACGCTACGAAGGTGTAACGACCGTCGCCGGGGAGGGTTGCGCGCAGCGGGTGGCACGGCTCACCATAGCTCTCCGTCGCCGACCACCTTGAGAAGCGCCCCGGGGGCGTAGGGCTTGGTGAAGAAGATCGCCTGCTCCGGATAATCGCCGCCCTGCGGCCGGACCGCCCCCGAGACGATGACCAACCGAACGCGCGGCCAGCGCTCGGCGACGGCGCGGGCCAGAGCGATCCCGTCGGGCGACCCGGCGAGGCTGATGTCGGTGACGAGCACGTCGCAGGCCGAATCGCTTTCGAGACGACGGATCGCCTCGTCATAGCCGCGCGCTTCGCAGACCTCGAAGCCGCCGTCGGCGAGCAGGGCTGCCGTCGTGCTGAGCACGAGCGGCTCGTCGTCGACGATCAGCACCTTCTTGACCACGCTCGCTCCCTGGCCGCGACGCGGCGCGCGGCTTGATGTAAATCAGCGCGAGGCCGCGTCGTTCCGGCGCCGCTCGGGTTTCGCGAAAAATAGTTCGCGAACGGCCCGCCAGATGGTCCGTTGCGGTGCAAAATGCCGGCCGCCGCGAACGAAAGCTTAACCTGGATTGGAGAGAGGGGACGCGAGGCGCTCGCATCCGGCGCCGCTTGCGGGAGGGGACATGCAGGGCACGTGGGACCGGGCCAGGGCCAGGCGGGGCTAAGGGATGCTTCACGTCGGACCCGAGCTGCTCGAGCGCGCGCTCGCTTTGCCCGAAGGCGGCGAAGGCGAGGACTCGTTCCTGCGCGCGGCGCTGGAGGCCGCCCGGGTCGGCACCTGGCGGATCGACATGATCGACCGCCTGTCCAACTGGGACGGCGTGACCAGCAGCCTGTTCGGCCATGAGGCCGTTCCGCAGCTGCAGAAGGAGCCGCTGAGCGTCGTCCATCCCGACGACTACGCCGTCACCGCCAGAAACCTGCAGAAATCGTTCGAGGAAGGCCGCGAGCAGGACGTCGAGTTCCGAATCATCACCCGCACCGGCGAGACGCGGTGGATCCGGGCGCTCGCCCGCCCGCTCAGGACCGGCGCCGAGCGCCGCTGGGTCGGCGGGATCGTCATGGACGTGACCGAGCGCCGGCAGGCGGCAGACGCCTTGTCGGAGAGCCAGCGCCAGCTGGCGACCCTGATCGGCAACCTGCCGGGCATCGCCTATCGCTGCGGACCGGCGGCGCCCTGGTGGTTCGATTATGTCAGCGAAGCGGTGGAGGAGGTCACCGGCTGGCCGCGCGCCGAGTGGATGGCGCGGCGGGTGAGCTGGGGCGACATCGTCTACGAGGCCGACGGCGATCCGCTGCTGGCGGCGGTCGACGAGGCCTTGCGCTCGCGCGAGCCGTTCACCTTTACCTACCGAATCCGCCACCGCTCGGGCGCGCTTCGCTGGGTGCGCGAGCAGGGCCAGGCGATCTACGGGCCCGAGGGGAACGCCGTCGCCCTCGAAGGCTTCATCGGCGACGTCACCGAGCAGAAGCAGCTCGAGGAGGCGCTGCGCGCCGGCACCGAGCGCGCCCATTCGATCCTCGACTCCGTCCCGCAGATGATCTGGGTCGCCAATCCCGCCGGCGAATGCGAATATCTGAGCCCGCAATGGTATGCGTTCACCGGCCGCCAGGGCTCCGACATCGGCGATGCCTGGGCCTCCGCGCTCCATCCGGACGACCGCGCGCCCACCTTCGCCGCCTGGCGCGAGTGCCTCGCCTCCGGCGAGACGTTCGACGTCGAGTTCCGGCTGCGCGGCCGCGAGGGCGGCTATCGCTGGACTTTGAGCCGCGCCATTCCCGACCGCGGCCAGAACGGCGAGATCGTGCGCTGGTACGGCACCTGCACCGACGTCCACGAACGGGTCGTGGCGGAACGCGCGCTCGCGGAGACCGAGGCGGTCAACCGATCGATCCTCGAATCGAGCCCCGACTGCATCCTGCTGCTCGACCGCGAGGGGACGATATTGTTCGTGAACCGGCTCGGCCCGCTGGCGCTCGGTCTCGACGGCCCGGAGACGATGCTCGGCCGCCGCTGGACCGACCTGCTTTCGGCGGAAGCGGCCGGCGAAGCGGCGGCGGCGGTCGCGCGCGGCGCCATGGGGGAAACCTCGCATCTGACGACCATGCACAACGGGACGGACGGAAAGCCCAAATGGTTCGACATCGTCGCGACCCCGGCCTTCGACGAAGCCGGCCGAGCGGTGCGCCTGGTGGTCGTCTCGCGCGACATCACCCACCAGAAGCAGTCGGAGGAAAAGGTTCGCTGGGTGGCGAACCACGACAGCCTCACCCACCTGCCCAACCGGCTGCTCTTCCAGGAGCGCCTCGACCGCCTCGTCGAGAGCGGCCGCGACCTCGGCCGCTTCGCATTGCTGCTGCTCGACATCGACGAGTTCAAGCGGGTCAACGACACGCTCGGCCACGACGCCGGCGACGCTCTGCTCTGCGCGTTCGCGGAGCGGCTGCGCGAGACGGCGCGGGCGGACGACCTGGTCGCCCGCCTCGGCGGCGACGAGTTCGCCGTGATCCTGAACGGCGTCGGCGACGAAGCGGAGGTCGCGGCCGCGGTCGACGCACTGATGAAGGCGCTGAGGCAGCCCTGGGTGCATGGCGGCATGGTGCTCGACTGCGACGCGAGCATCGGCGCGAGCCTGTTCCCGCTCGACGGCGAGACCCGGGCCGAGCTGATGAAGCATGCCGACATCGCGCTCTACGTCGCCAAGGCGGCCGGGCGCGGCAATCTGAAGCTGTTCCAGCCCTCGATGCGCTCCGAGATGCAGAACCGGATCTCGATGCTCGCCCTCGCCCGCGACGCGATCGACAAGAACTGGATCGTCCCCTTCTACCAGCCCAAGGTCGACCTCCGGACCGGCGCGGTCGCCGGCTTCGAGGCGCTGCTTCGCTGGCACCATCCCGGCAGGGGCTTCCAGAGCCCGGACACGATCGCGGCGGCGTTCGAGGACCTGACCATCGCCACCGGCCTGTCCGATCGCATGATCGAAGGCGTGATCGCCGACGTTCGCTCCTGGCTCGACGGCGGCGTCCCGTTCGGCAACGTGGCGATCAACGCCTCGCCCGCGGAGTTCCGCACCGGCGATTTCGCCGAGCGCCTCCTGCAGCGGCTCGAGGCGGCCGGCGTGCCGCCGCAGGTCATCCAGCTCGAAGTAACCGAGACCGTGTTCCTCGGCCGCGGCGCCGATTGCGTCGAGCGGACGCTAAAGACCCTGAGCGCCGCCGGAGTGACGATCGCCCTCGACGATTTCGGCACCGGCTATGCTTCCCTGTCGCACCTCAAGCAATTCCCGGTCGACCTGCTCAAGATCGACAAGAGCTTCGTTCGCGACCTCTGCCTGACTCCCGACGCGGCGGCGATCATCCGCGCCGTCATCCATCTCGGCCACAGCCTCGACGTCCGGATCGTCGCCGAGGGGATCGAGACTCGGGCCCAGGCGGCGAGCCTGCTCGCCCAGGGCTGCGACTTCGGCCAGGGCTATCTCTATTCGCGCGCCGTGCCCGCCGCCGCCGTGCCCGCGATCCTCGAAAGCGCTGCCGTGCCGCGGAGACGGCGAGCCTGATTGGACGTCCCGCGGTCAGTGCGGAATCATCCCCCCGAGCCCGTCGAGGATCGAGCGCTTCTTTTTCTTCTTCGGCTGATCCCCGTCGTTCGAACCCTGGTCGCCGCGCTCGTCGCCCCGCATCATCGCGTTCATGTCGGTTCCGAGCAGGCCCATATAGGTCGACTTGACGCGCAGCTTGACCGTCCAGTCCGGATGCCAGGAGGCCGGAGCCCGGGCGGGACGCACCGGATGGCTGAAATTGGCCTGTCCGCCGAACGCGGTCAAAGTGAATATCGAGCCCTGCCCGGCATGGGCGACCTCGGCGGGGACGGTGCAGCGGTCGGCCGTTCCCGGCATCAGCACGCGCTGCTGGACCAGCCGGGCGAGTTCGCCTTCCGACATGTAGTCCATCATCGGCGCCGTCTGGACCTCGGACGAGGTCCACATCACCATGTCGCCATTGCCGCCGGCGCCCATCGCGGTCGCGAACCAGGCGCGGGCGCCCGGCACCGGCTGCCAGACCACCGGCACCGCGCCCGACGGCGCAGCGGCCTGCGAGACGAGCGTCACCGGCGCCAGGAAATCCTGGCCGGGCCCGAGGGTGAAGCGGATCTCCGGGCTGTAATTGCCGTGGACGACATGGTCGCCGACCAGCGAGGCGTTCTGCGGCACGCGGGTCCGCGATCTCTCGTTCGGCCATTCGCCGTAGGTGGCGAAGCGCGAGGCGGAAGGGCCCAGTTCGGGGTGGAAGTTCATGTTGGCGAAGGCCGGCGGCAGGCGGCCGGCGCTGATCGTCGCGAAATCGATCACCACCGGCTGGCCGGGCCGGGCGTGCTCGCCGCAACCCCAGTAAATGAGGATCCGCCCGCGCGGCCGCTCCATGTTGGGCGGAAAGCCGGTCGTCGATTCCTGCGTGGCCGCCACCTGGCGCGGCGAGACCAGCGGGAGGCTCGGACCGGCGCCGAGGCCGGCCGGCGGCAGATGCTCGGCGGTCGGTTCGCCGGCCGGCCGGGCGTTGCTGCCGAGTTCGAGGCGCAGCATCTTCGAATAGCCGCTCCCCATGCCGCCGCCGCGGCCCATCATGGCGCCGAGCACCGATCCGGCGCTCGGCCGCCCGCCGCCCATCATCCCGCCCATTCCGGACATCGTATCCGCGGTCATCCAGTAGACCGCCGTCCCTCCCCCGCCCGAGCCCGGCTGCGCCAGCGCAAGGCCGCCGAGCGCCAGCGCGCCCGCGCCCGCGAGGAAGAATGCCGCTTTCGCCATGGTGACCCCCTTGTCGTTTCGGGGCCTTTATATCGCAGCCGCTTGGCGCCGCCAATGCGGATCGAGTCTCAAGCCGCGAGGCCGAGCCGCTCCGCCACCGCCCTGGCATAATTGGGGCCGACCTGGACGATCGCGCCGTCGCGCAGCACGAGCGCGTTGATCGTCCTGCCCATGCGCTGCACCTCGACGACGTTGGACGGCCGGGCGAAGGCGGAGCGGTGGACCCGGATCAGCTGGACCGGGTCGAGCTTCTCCTCGAGCGCGCGCATCGACAGCCGGACGATGTGGCTTCGGGTGGCGGTGTGGAGCATGACATAGTCGCGCTGCGCCTCGATCCAGTCGATCGTCTCGACCGGAACGAACACCGCGCCGCTCCGGGTCGGCACCCACAGGCCGTCCTCGTGCGCGCCCCCGCTCGCCCGCGCCTCCGCCATTGCCTCGGCCTTGCCGGCGAGCGCGCGCAGCCGCTTGCGGCGCTTGGCCCGCTCGACCGCCTGCCAGAGGCGGTCGAAGCGCACCGGCTTCAGAAGGTAATCGGCCGCCTCGACCTCGAAGGCGTCGGGGGCATATTGCTCGAACGCGGTGACGAAGATGATCTCCGGCCGGTCCTCCTCGGGCAGGGTGGCCGCGACTCGAAGGCCGTTCTGCTCCGGCATCTGGATGTCGAGGATGGCGAGGTCCGGCTTCAGCCGCTCGATCGTCTCGGCCGCCTCGCGGCCGTCGCGCGCGGTCCCGACCACCTCGGCCCCCTCGATGTCCTTGAAGAAGACCGCGAGCCGCTCGAGCGCAAGCGGCTCGTCGTCGACGAGGATGGTCCTCAGCAGGGTCACGCCACCAGCTCGAGCGAGGGCCGCTCGGCGATCGGCAGCCGGACGAGCGCGGTGAAGCCGTCGTCATAGCCGATCGTCTCGAGCCGCGCCTTGCGGCCGTAGATCACCTCCAGCCGCCGTCGCGTGTTGGCGAGGCCGACCCCGGTGCCGGACGGCGACCCGCCGCCGGCCGCGCTCTTGCGGCCGTTGTCGCTGACGGTGAGGAGCAGGTCGTCGCCCTCGCGCCGGGCGCCAACCCGGACGATCACCGGCTCGCTGGTCGGAGCGACGGCATATTTGACCGCGTTCTCGACCAGCGGCTGCAGGATGAAGCTCGGCACAGGGAGATCGAGCAGCTCGTCGGCGGCGGCGAACTCGACGGTGAGGCGGTCGCCGAAGCGGATCGCCTCGATCTCGAGATAGGTCTGCAGGGTCTCGAGCTCCTCGCCGAGCGAAGTCGTTCCGCCGGTCTCGGCGACGAGGGCGGTGCGCAGGAAATCGCAGAGCTTGCTCAGCATCGCCTCGCCCTGCCGGCCGCGGCCGGTGACGATCAGAGAGGAGATGGCGTTCAGAGTATTGAACAGGAAATGCGGGTTGAGCTGGAGGCGGAGCGCGGTGAGCTGGGCGGCCTGCGCGAGCGAGCGCGCCTCGACCAGCTGCAGCTCGCGGTCGCGCATCGCCGCGTGGGTATGGAGGATGACGTAGATCGTGCCGAGCAGGCCGTAGAGCCACGAGAAGCTGATGAAATTGGAGACGGTGCGGTTGATGAAATCGGGCGGGATGTG
>JAXDPL010000297.1:0-22993 GCA_034668385.1 Sphingomonadales bacterium
GCCTGGCGGGTCGGCGTGTCGCCGGCGAGATGGTAGCTCTCGTAGAAGGCGAACAGCGGCAAGGGATCGTTCTGGTCGGCCTTCTGGGCCCGGATCGCGAGCTGGCGGGCCGCCTGCTCCTTCGCCGCGCGCGCCGGACCCGAGAGGCTTCCCGCCTCCCGTGCGAGGCTCAGCGACTTGACGACCAAGGCGCGCAGATTGTTGGCGTCGAGCGCGAGCGCGCGGTCCGCCGCCGCCTCGCCGGCCGCATAATTGCCGGCGCTGTACTCGGCGACCGAGATGAAAGCGTGGACGAACGGGTCGTTCGGGAAGCGCCGGGCGATGTCGTGCGCTTTCTCCAGGTTCATGTCCCGCAAATGCTTCTCATGCTCGCGGTCGCCAGCCTTGCGGTAGAAGGAGAGTTCGTCGTCGCGGAAGGCGATCACCGCCGGGATCATCGCCGCCTCGCCGGGGCTGACCGGCCGGGTCGCTTCAATCACCGGCTGCGCGATGGGGACCGTGACGAGCTTGTAGTCGAAGACGCCGTTCAGAACGTAGGTGCGCGCCTCGCGGTTGAGCGCCTTCAGGTCCCCGAACGCCTTGGCCGCCTCGGCCGGCGACCGGCCGACCTTCAGCGCCTGCAGATAGGCCCTAAGCTGCGCCGCCCGTTCCTTGTTGAACGTGAAGAAATGGGTCATCGCCCAGCCCTGGCCGTAGACGTCGTAGGGCCTGAGCTTCTCCGGCGGGGTCAGGAACAATTCGTCGAGCGGCATCCATTCGGCGGCGATGTCGTGGCCGCGATGCTTGGCGGGGAAGCCCCAGGCGATCTTGCCGTCCGGCTGGATCTTGCTCGAGCCTACCAGCTCGGCATAGCCCTCGACATACCATTGCGGGTAGGTCGCCGGGAAATATTGCAGCATGAAATGATGGGCATATTCGTGGTGCAGCACGAGCTCGGGCGAGAAGTCGCCGGCGTGGAAGGTCGTGCTGTGCGGAGTCACCGCGAACGGGCCGAGGATGTTGCTGTTGTAGAAGCCGGCGATGCCGCTGTCATATTCGCCGAGCGCCGCCGCCACCTCGCCGTTGGTGCCGACCTCATAGATTCGCACCTTCACCGGCTCGACAGTGTCCGAGATGTTGCTGGCCAGGCGCATCAGCCCGTCGACCGTCTCGAGCCGGGTCGCGAGGCGCAGCGCGTCCTTGTCGTCGCTCTGCGTGTAGATGATGAAATGCTGAGTCTCGACCGCGCGCCATTCCGCGCGAGCCACGCCCGGCATCAGCAACAAGGCCACGGCGGCCGCGGCGAGCTTTCCCAATATCGTCATTTGCCCCATCCCGATTCTTGAATGACGGCAGCCGCTTAGCGCGATTTGGCAGTCAAAGGAAGGAGTAAGGATCGACGTCGACCGCGACTCGGACGCCGCGCGGCCAGCTCACGGCGCCCAACCACTCCCGGATCACCGCCTGGACGTCGAGGCTGCGCGCGGCGTGGACGAGCAGGCGCATCCGGTGGCGGCCGCGCAGCATGGCGAGCGGGGCGGGGGCCGGGCCGAACACCGCCAGGTTATCGACCTTGGGCGCGGCGCGGCCGATCAGCCGGGCCGTCTCGGTCGCCTCGGCCTGGTCTTCCGAGGAGACGACGATTCCGGCGAGGCGGCCGAACGGGGGCATGGCGGCCTCGCGCCGCGCCTCGGTCTCGGCGGCGTAGAAGCTCTCGGCGTCGCCGCTGACCAGCGCGCTGGTCACCGGCGCTGCGGGATCGTGGGTCTGGACGAAGACTCGGCCCGGCTTCTCGCCGCGGCCGGCGCGGCCGGCGACCTGGGCGATCTGCTGGAAGCTGCGCTCGGCGGCGCGAAGGTCGCCGCCGGCCAGGCCGAGGTCGGCGTCGACCACGCCGACCAAAGTGAGGTTGGGGAAGTGATAGCCCTTGGTGACGAGCTGGGTGCCGACGACGATGTCGATCTCGCGCGCCTCCATCCGGGCGATGAACTCGGCCGCCTTGGCCGGCGACCAGATGGTGTCCGAGGTGACGATCGCGACGCGCGCCTCGGGGAAGAGGGCGTGGACCTCGTCGGCGATCCGCTCGACGCCGGGGCCGACCGGAACCAGGCTGTCCTCCTCGCGGCATTCCGGGCAATGGGCGGGCGGCGGCATGAGGTGCCCGCAATGGTGGCAGGCGAGGCGGCGGACCAGCCGATGCTCGACCATCCAGGCGGTGCAATTGGGGCATTGGAAGCGGTGCCCGCAATGGCGGCAGAGGGTGAGTGGGGCGTAGCCGCGGCGGTTGAGGAAGAGCAGGGCCTGCTCGCCCGCCGCCAGAGTTTCCTCGAGCGCATTGACCAGGGTCGGCGCCAGCCAGCGCCCGCGCGGCGGCGGGTCGGCGATGAGGTCGATGGCCCGGATGTCGGGCAGCTCGGCGGCGCCGTAGCGGTCGGGCAGCTTGAGCTCCTCATAGACTCCGATCTCGGCCATCTGCCGGCTCTCGATCGCCGGAGTCGCCGAGGCGAGCACGACCGGGATTCCCTCGAGCTTCGCCCGCATCACCGCGACGTCGCGGGCATGATAGGGGACTCCTTCCTCCTGCTTGAAGCTGGTCTCGTGCGCCTCGTCGACGACGATCAGGCCGAGCTCGGGATAAGGGAGGAAGAGCGAGGAGCGGGCGCCGACCACGACCTTGGCCTGGCCCGCCGCGACGGCGCGCCAGGCGCGGCGCCGCTGCGATTGCCTGAGCCCCGAATGCCAGGCCACCGGCTCGTGCCCGAAGCGGGCGGCGAAGCGCTTGAGGAAGGGCTCGGTGAGCGCGATCTCGGGCAGCAGGACGAGCGTCTGGCGTCCCTGGCGCAGCGACCGGGCGATCGCCTCGAAATAGACCTCGGTCTTGCCCGAGCCGGTGACTCCGTCGAGCAGGAAGGGCGCGAACCCGGCGGAGCGGACAGCCTCGACCAAACGGTGCGCGGCGGCGCCCTGGGCGAGCTCGAGCTCGGGCGGGTCGTGGTCCGGATCGGGGAGCGGGAAGGGGTCGTCGACCGAAACTTCGACCGCCTCGATCGCCCCGGTCTTGACCAGGCCGCGTATCACGCCGTCGGAGACGTCCGCCGCCATCGCCAGCTCGCGGACCAGCCCCTGCCGCTCGCCGATCCGCTCGAGCGCCTGCGCCCGCTGCGGGGTCAGCCGTTCGGGGACGAGGCCGGTGGCGCGATATTCGGTGACGGTGCGGCCCCCGTCGAGCGCGCTCGCCGAGGCCAGCGCCATGCGCAGCACCGCGGCGATCGGCGCAAGGTAATAATCCGCGGTCCATTCGATCAGCCGGCGCAGCGGCTCGGCCAGCGGCGGCAGGTCGTAGGCCTGGACGAGCGGCCTCAGCCGGTTGTCGCCGACCGCCTCGGCCTCGAGCCGGTCCGGCTCCCACACCACGCCGGTCAGCTGCCTCGGCCCGAGCGGCGCCAGAACGATCGAGCCCGGCCCGACCGCCATGCCGTGCGGCACCCGATAGTCGAGCGGGCCGAGAGCCGGGTTGAGCAGGAGGACTCGGGCGCGGTTCATCCCCGCCTAGATCGAGTCCCGGCGGCCGAAAGGCAACCGGGAGGGTTCGAAGATGCGCAATTGACATTCGCCACGTCCATTTCTCGCGAAATGAATGGGCCGGGGGGTTCAATTCACCGGATTCGGCACCGTGGCCGCGATGGATCGCCGCTTTCCGCGGGAATGACGGGCTGGACGGGCATTTGCGTAGCCGCGAGAGGCCGCTGCGAGTATATGAATTTCTACATTGTCAGCGTGGTCTAGCTTTCGCTCTTCTGGAAGGTTCGAAGATATGAAGAAGGATTCCTTAAAGCAGGATATCTCGCCGCCTCTCACTGAAAAAGCACTCAGCGAGATTTCCCTGAACATTCCTTGTCATCGGGTGGATCGTCCTCCTTCTTCGACCGCATGCTTCGACGTGATCGGGGCGGCCGGCGACCACTCCCCCAAGACCACGACGCATCTGGTGCGAAGGCAGCGGGACGGGAAGAACGTCTGGCAGGTGGAACTCACCGTCGAAGGTGCGGGGATCAGGCGCTCGGAGCCTCCGGTCCTCGAGACGGTTCGTGTAGATCGCAAGGATTTGGCCCGGCGCAGGATCGACCTGCTCGCGCCTTCGGTGCCCGACGGCGATCGCAGGATCGCGACCCGCCCGAAGCCGCGCCGGCTGCCCGATCCGTACCAGATCCGGTTCGGCGACCTCCGATACCGCCCGACGACCATTTTCGATCCCGATGGGCGGCGGGCCTATTATGACGAGACTTATCCGTGGCGCTGTCTTGTCCGGGTGACCACGCCGACCGGTCGCGGAAGCGGGGTCCTCATCGGCCCCCGTCACGTCCTGACTGCGAGCCACTGCGTGGACTGGACGCCGGGATGGCTGCGGGTCGACGTGCTGTACGCCAATGGGAGCGGCCTCGCCTCCGCGGGCGGCCTTCTCGCTTATGCCGAATCGCACGTAGGGCCCGGTTCGATTCCGGATGACGAGAGCGATGAGGATTACGCCGTCATCGTCCTTGATCAGCGGTTGGGGGATATTTACGGCTGGCTGGGGAGCCGCACCTACAACAGCAGCTGGGATGACGAAACGTCGGCCTGGCACAGCATCGGCTATCCGGGGGACCTGAACCTGGGCGAGACTCCGGTTTGGCAGACTGGCTTTTTCCTCAACGAGCTCGGGGCGGATTTCGGCTCCGCGCGGCTCATCCGAAGCGACTCGTTCGACAATTGGCCGGGCCAGTCGGGCAGCCCGGTGTTCGGATTCTGGCCGGAAGGCCCGCTCGTGGTGGGTGTCGTCTCCGGAGAGGGCTCGGACTTCAATTACATTTCCGGCGGCAGCCTGCTGCCGACCCTGATTGGACAGGCGCGCGGCGACCATCCCTGAGCCGTCCCCCTTGGCAGGATGAGAGGCCGAGCCAAATCCGTCGGGCAGGCGAGGCGCATCCGATGTAAAAGAGCCGCCGCCAACCCGTTACGTCAGCCACTATCATCGGAGGATTTTGCATGGACGCGTGGGTCAGTCGCCGGGCTCTTGTCGGCTCCGGCCTCGCCTTGCCGCTGCTTTTGCTGCCCGCCTGTGCCACGCGTCTTGGGGACCTGTCCGGCCTCGACGAGGCGGTTCGGCGGCTGCTCACTCTGGCCGCCCAGCGCGCCTTCGCTCGGCTGCTGACCCGCGAAGGCTTCTTCGCCGACGATCTGGCCCGGATCAGCCTGCCCTCGCAGCTCGGCGGAAGCGCCTTCACCCGCGCCTTCGCGGTGCTGCTCGGCTCGTCCTACGTTCAGGACCGGCTGCTCCGGATCGTCAACGACGCCGCCTCCGACGCGGCGCGCGACGCGGCGCCGGTCGTCTATCAGGCGATCCGCGACGTCCGGATCGACGACGCCCGGACGCTGCTGCGCGGCTCGCCCACCGCCGCCACCGAGCTGCTCCAGCGCGAGCTCGGCGAGGGGCTGTTCGACGCGCTCTATCCGGGCGTCGGGCGGGTCCTCAGAATCGCCGACAACGGCCTCGTCGCCCGCGCCCTTCTCATCGCCACCGGCATCGACTTCCCGGGCCTGCAGGCCGACGTCACGCGCAAGGCGGCGCTCGGCCTCTACCGCGCCATCGGCCGCGAGGAAGCGGCGATCCGCGCCGATCCCGCCGCCACTGCCGGCGACCCGCTGCTCGCGCGGCTCTTCGGCCGACGCCGCTGACGTGATAGGATAGCCTTCCGAAAGGGGGAATCATGGCCGACGCGCAGGCGGAGCTGGACGGGTTTCTCGCCAAATTCGAGCCGGAGGTCGCGGCGCAGGCGCACGCGCTCGTCGGCAGGATGCGCGCCCGCATCCCCGGCGCCCAGGTGCTGGTCTACGACAATTACAATGCGCTCGCGATCGGCTTCGGCCCCAGCGAGAAGGCGGGCCAGGCGGTGCTCTCGCTCGCCGTCTTCCCGAAATGGGTGACGCTCTGCTTCCTGCGCGGCAAGGGTCTTCCCGATCCAGCCGGCCTGCTCAGGGGCGAGGGCAACCGCGTGCGCCACGTCCGCCTCGATCCGCCGGAGCGGCTGGACATGCCCGAGGTCCAGGCTTTGATCTCGGAAGCCCTGGCCCGCGCCGAGCCGCCCTTCGACCCGCAGATGGAGCCGCGGCTGATCATCAAGTCGGTCTCGGCCAAGCAGCGGCCGCGCCGTCCCGCGGCCTGACTCGCCGCGGCCGCCCGCGCTGGCTAGAAGGGCCGCGAATCTAAAGCCGGGACCCATCATGAAATTCTTCGTCGACACCGCCGACACCGCCGAAATCCGCGACCTCGCCGAGACCGGCCTGCTCGACGGAGTCACCACCAACCCGTCGCTCATCCACAAGGCCGGCCGCAACTTCCTCGAAGTGGTGAAGGAGATTGCCGGGATCGTCGACGGACCGGTCTCGGCCGAAGTGGTGGCGGCGGATCAGGCCGGCATGCTGCGCGAGGCCGAGGTGCTGAGGAAGATCGCCGACAACGTCACGATCAAGGTGCCGCTGACGATCGACGGCCTCAAGACCTGCAAGGCGCTGACCGGCGAGGGGACGATGGTCAACGTCACTCTGTGCTTCACCGCCAACCAGGCCTTGCTCGCCGCCAAGGCCGGAGCGACCTTCATCTCGCCCTTCGTCGGCCGCCACGACGATACCGGCTTCGACGGCATGCAGATCATCTCCGAGATCCGCCAGATCTACGACAATTACGACTTCCGGACCCAGATCCTGGTCGCCTCGGTCCGCCACCCGATCCACGTCCTCCAGTCCGCGCTGATCGGCGCCGACGTCATGACGGCGCCCCCCGCCGTCATCCGCCAGCTGTTCAAGCACCCGCTCACCGACCGCGGCCTCGAAGCCTTCCTCGCCGACTGGGAGAAGACGGGGCAGACGATCGGCTAACCGAATCCTCCCCTCGATTTCGAGGGGAGGGGGACCGCGCGGAGCGCGGTGGAGGGGCCCCTCCACCAGCCTGCGGCTGGTCCCCCTCCCCTGCAAATGCAGGGGAGGATTTTCGCCATCGCTTCTTAACCATCTTCGGGTTAGCTTCCTTGCCATGGGAAAGGTGATCAGCTTCGAGGACCGGGCCGTCGCGAACCTTCGCGCGCGGGTCGCCGCGGTCGAGGAAGCCAATCAGGACCTGATCGCCTTCGCCCGCGGCCATTCCGGCGCCGTCGCCTCGATCCACGAAGCGGTGCTGGCGGCCGTCGACGCCGAGGGCTTCGATCATCTCATCCACATCGTGACCCAGGAATGGCCGCAGATCCTCGGCCTCGACGCGGTCGCGGTCGCCCTGTTCATCGGCGACAAGGGCATCCGCGCCGACGCTTCGGGCCTGCAATTCGTCGATCCGCGCCTCGTCGAGCGCTCGCTCGCCGGCCTCGACGGCGTGGTTCTGCGCGGCTGCGAGCGCGGCCATCCTCTGTTCGGCCCCGCCTGCTCGCTGATCCGGGCCGAGGCCCTGGTCCGGCTCGACACCGCCCCGCCGCTGCCCAGCGGCCTGCTCGCCCTCGGCCAGCGCGCCGAGCAGGGCTTCGAGACCCGCCACGGCTCGGAGTTGCTCGTCTTCCTCGGCCGAGTCCTCACCCGCTCGATGGCCCGGTGGCTGATTCCCTGAGCGGCCACCCAGCCAGCGATCTCGCGCTGGCCTGGAACCACCATCTCGCCCGCGACCGCCGCCGCTCGCCGCACACCGTGCGCGCCTATGTCGCGACCGCGCACCGGCTGATCGGCTTCCTCGCCGACCATCTCGGCGGCGCCGTCGACCGCGAGGCGCTGGCCTCGCTGAGCCCGGCGGACCTGCGCGCCTTCCTCACCCGCCGCCGAGCCGAGGGGATCGGCAACAGCAGCGCCGCGCGCGAGCTGTCGGCGGTGCGCGGCTTCCTCGGCTTCGCCGTCGGCGAGGGCCGGGTGCCGCGACTCAAGGGGCCCAAGCGCCCGCGCAGCGTGCCGCGCCCGATCTCGCCGGACGAAGCCGTCGCCCTCGCCGAGGAGACCGGCGAGGACGCCAGCGCCGAATGGATCGCCGCGCGCGATTTCGCCGTGCTGATGCTGCTCTACGGCTCCGGTCTGCGCGTCGCCGAGGCGCTCGGCCTCACCGGCGCGGCGCTGCCGCTCGGCGAGTCGCTGCTCGTCACCGGCAAGCGGAGCAAGACGCGCGTCGTGCCGCTCCTCCCCCAGGTGCGCGAGGCGATCCTCCGCTATCTGGCGCTGAGCCCTTGGCCGGCGGCGAAGGACCGGCCGCTGTTCCGCGGCGCCCGGGGCGGAACCTTGAACGGCGAGATGGTGCGGCGCGTCGTCCGGCGCGCGCGGGTCCGGCTCGGCCTCTCCGACCGAACCACGCCGCACGCGCTTCGCCACAGCTTCGCGACCCATCTGCTCGGCCGCGGCGCCGACCTGCGCTCGCTTCAGGAGCTGCTCGGCCACGCCAGCCTGTCCTCGACCCAGATCTACACCGCCGTCGACGCCGCCCACCTGCTCGACGTCTACCGCAACGCCCATCCGAGGGCGTGACTAACCCCCTCTCCCTGGGGAGAGGGGTTCGAGCGTCTCCGGATAGGCCGCAGCCCCTCACCCCCGGCCCTTCTCCCCCTGGGAGAGGGGAGGTCATCTATCCCCTCGACCTCGCGAACTGCAGCACCAGCCGCGTCAGCCAGAGCAGGAAGGCGGCCGCGACGATGGCGGTGGAGACGGGCCCGGCATAATGCTCGATCAGCTTGTAGTGCGGTCCCAGGAGGGTGCCGAGCCAGGTCAGCACGCCGGTCGAGATCAGCACGCCGGTCAGCGACAGGATGAAGAACCGCCCGAACGGCATGGCGACCAGGCCGGCCGGGATCGAGATGGCGGTGCGGACGGCGGGGAGGACTCGGCCGACGAGGACGAGGATCGGCCCGAACCGGGCGAAGCCGCGCTCGAGCCATTCCACTTCGTGCGTCGAGACGGTGGTGATCCGGCCGTAGCGCGTGACCAGGCGCTTGAACCGGTCGTAGCCGAGCGCCCGCGCCGCCCAATACCAGGTCACCGCCCCGGTCATCGATCCGGCCGCGCCGGCCAGCGCGACTCCGGCCGGGTGCATCCGTCCCTGCGTCGCGATCAGCCCGGCGAGCGGCATGACCAGCTCGGAGGGGAAGATCGGCAGGAAGGTCTCAACCCACATCAGCAGGAAGACGGCGACATAGCCCCAGCGGCCGATGAAATCGGGGAGAAAGTCAGCCACGCGTTCCCGCCCTGCGCTCGATCGCGTCCCAGATGAGCGCCGCCGTGTCGGTGCCGTTGAAGGAGTCGATGGCGACGATCCCGGTCGGCGAGGTGACGTTGATCTCGGTCAGCCAGCGGCCGCCGATCACGTCGATGCCGACGAACAGCAGGCCGCGCGCCCGCAATTCCGGCCCCAGAGCCGCGCAGATCTCGCGCTCCGTGTCGGTCAGCTCGGCCTTCGCCGCCGAGCCGCCGACCGCGAGATTGGAGCGTATCTCGCCCTCGCCCGGGATTCGGTTGATCGCGCCGGCCACCTCGCCGTCGACGAGCACGATCCGCTTGTCGCCTTCGCTGATCTCGGGGACGAAGGCCTGGACGACGTGCGGCTCGCGATAGGCGGTGTTGAACATCTCGATCAGCGAGGCGAGGTTGGCGCCGTCGCGGCCCACCTTGAACACCGCCTTGCCGGCATTGCCGTGGAGCGGCTTGACGACGATCTCTCCCTGCTCGGCGAGGAACTTGCGGGTGAGCGACAGCGAGCGGGTGAGGATGGTCGGCGGCATGAAGCGGGCGAAATCGAGCACCCAGATCTTCTCGGGCGCGTTGCGCACCGACGCGGGATCGTTGACGACCAGGGTCTCGGGCTGGATGCGCTCGAGCAGGTGGGTCGCGGTGATGTAGGCGAGGTCGAAGGGCGGGTCCTGGCGCATCAGAACGACGTCGGCGTCGCGGCCGAGGTCGAGAATGGTGAAGTCGCCGAAGCGGAAATGGCTTCCCTCGACTCGCCGGACCGTCACCGGAAAGGCGCCGGCCCACAGCCGGCCCTCGGCCCAGCTCAGGTCGTCCGGACGGTAATGGTAGAGGCTGTGCCCGCGTTCCTGCGCCGACAGCATGAGTGCGAAAGTCGAGTCGCCGGCGAGGTTGATCCCCTCCAGCGGGTCCATCTGCACGGCCACGCGCAAGCTCGTCATGCGAGGCCCCTAGGCGAGGGCGCGGCTTCTGTCACCGGGCGGTGTCCTCGCCGGAGCCCAGGGTCGCGCCCGCGTCCACCCTCGTCGAGACCGAGCGGCTGATCAGCGGCTCGCCGCCTTCGGAGCGAATGACCACGGCCTGCGCGTCGCTTTGCGCTCCGGCGACGCAGGAGGCATGATAAGCGAGCATCTTGACGAGCTGGTCGTGCTGCTCGGGAGTCATTTGCGACCAAGCCGCTGCGAGCGCCGAGGCTTGGCCCTTGTCGTCATAGTCGAAGCCGCCATTCTTGCCGAGCGCGTCGAGCCCCTTCTTCGCCTCGGCGCAGATCTGGGCGGGCACCGGGGCGTCGGGCGCGGGCGGCGGCTGGGTGTCGCAGGCGGCGAGCGGGAGGAGCAGGAGCGGGAGCAACAAGGCGCGCATGTCTATCCTTGCCAGACGTTGACGAGATGGCGGGGCAGGCGGCGGGGGACGATGAACATCGCGTCCACCCGGATGTCGTCGCCGGCCCGGGCGTAGCGGTGAGCCAGCGCCTCTGCCGCGGCGGCGACCCGGCGGAGGCGATAATCGTCGAGCGCGAGCTCCGCCTCGGCCGCTGCCGAGCGCGCCTTGACCTCGACGAACGCCACGGTGCGGCCGCGCCGGGCGACGAGATCGACCTCGCCGACCGGCGTCCGGACGCGGCGGCCGAGAATGGTCCAGCCCTTGAGGCGCAGCCACCAGGCGGCGTAGCTCTCGGCCCGGCGGCCGCCGCGCTCGGCGCGCTCGCGCTTCATTTGAGCTTCAGCGCCCGCTCATAGGCGCGGCGCCTGGGCACGCCCAATGCCTCGGCCACCTCTCCGGCGGCGCGGGAGGGCGAGAGGCGGGTCATCGCTTCGGCGAGCGCGGCGTCGAGCGCTTCCTCTCCCGCCGGCTCCGCCTCGCCCGGCGGCGCGACGACGATGACGATCTCGCCTTTGGGCGGAGCGTCGGCATAGCGCGCCGCCAGCTCGGGCAAGGTGCCCGTCACCGTCTCCTCGAAGCGCTTGCTGATCTCGCGCACCACCGCCGCCTCGCGGGCGCCGAGCGCCTCGGCCAGCGCCTTGAGCGTCGCCGCAAGGCGCGGTCCGCTCTCGTAGAGGACCAGGGTCGCCCGGACCGGCCCGACCTCCGCGATCGCCGCCGCTCGCGCCGCGGCCTTTGCGGGAAGGAAGCCGAGGAACAGGAAGCGGTCGGTCGGCAGCCCGGCCAGGGTCAGAGCCGCGACCGCGGCCGACGGGCCGGGAATGGTGGTGACCGAAATTCCAGCCGCCCGCGCCTCGCGCACCAATTTGTAGCCGGGGTCGGAGATCAGCGGCGTCCCCGCATCCGAGACCAGGGCGATCGCCTCGCCCGCCATCCGCGCCAGCAGCCGCGGCCGAACGCGGTCGGCATTGTGGTCGTGATAGGGGAGCATCGGCCGCCGGGCGCCGATATGCGCGAGCAGCTTCGCCGTGACCCGGCTGTCCTCGACCGCGATCGCGTCGGCGGCGGCGAGCGTCGCCGCGGCGCGCGGGCTCAGATCGGAGAGATTGCCGATCGGCGTCGCCACGATGTAGAGGCCGGGGGACAATGTCTCGCTCATGAGGTGTGCGGTCATGGCAGAGCTTTCGCACCGGCCGCAAGCGCGGCGCTCGTTCCTGCTCCTCGCGGCAGGCGGGCTGTTCGCACTGGCCGGCTGTCAATTGGTGCCGGCGCCGCGCCCCGAGCCGCCGCCCGCGCCGCAGGAGGCGCCGCCGGTGCCGCCGCCTCCGCCGCCGCAGCGCCCGGGCCTTCCGCCCGACGAAACCCGCAACCGGGTCGCCGTGCTGGTGCCGCTCTCCGGCCCCAATGCGGGCGTCGGAACCTCGATCGCCAACGCCGCGCAACTCGCTCTGCTCGACACCGGCGGCGAGCGCATCCGGATCACCGTCTACGACACGGCCAAAGCGGGCGCCGCGGCGGCGGCCGACCAGGCGGTAGCGGAGGGTAACGGCCTGTTCCTCGGGCCGCTGCTCGCCGACGACGTCCGCGCCGTCGCCGCCATCGCCCGCCGCAACGGCGTGCCGGTCATCGCCTTCTCGAACGACGTCAGCGTCGCCGGCGACGGAGTCTATCTGATGGGCTTCACGCCCGGCCAGTCGATCAGTCGGGTCGTCTCCTACGCCCGCTCGGCCGGGCTCGACCGTTTCGCCGCGGTGACTCCCGAAGGCACCTACGGCAAGCGCGCGGGCCAGGCCCTGCTCGACGCGACCCAGCGCGGCGGCGAGGTCGTCGCCATGCAGAGCTACGCCCGCGACGCCGCCAGCCTGCGCGCCGCGGTGGTGCGGGTCAGCGCCCAGGGCGCCTACGACGCCCTGCTGGTCGCCGACAACGGCCGCACCGCCGCTTCGGCCGCCGCGGCGGTCCGCGCCGGCCCGTCGCCCCGCGCCCGAATCCTCGGTACCGAGCTCTGGGCGACCGAAGCCGGTCTCGGCCGGACGCCGGCCCTGCGCGGCGCCTGGTACGCGTCGGTCTCGGACACGATGTTCGACCAGCTGCGCATCCGCTATCGCGCCCGCTACGGCGCCGCCCCCTACCGGCTCGCCAGTCTCGGCTACGATTCGGTGCTGCTCGCGGTTCGGGTGGCGAAGGACTGGCGCATCGGCCGACCCTTCCCGGAGCGGGCGCTGAGGGACCCCGGCGGCTTCGCCGGAGTCGACGGCGCCTTCCGTTTCGGCGGCAGCGGCATCGCCGAACGCTCGCTGGAGGTGCGCGAAGTGACGGCGGCGGGGACGACGGTGCTGTCGCCGGCGCCGCGCGGCTTCGACTAGAGTAGGATCTCGGCGAGGATTCGGTCGAGCAGGAGGCGGCCGGGCGGGAGGACGCGGAGGCGGCCGGGCGAGCGGGCGAGCAGGCCTTGCCGCTCAAGCCTGCCGACGGTGGCCCAGTCGATATGCGCTTCCAGACCCTCCGTAGCGATGCCCTCGCCCAGTCGCAGACCCATCAGCAGCGCCTCGCGGGCCTGCTCCTCGGGCGTGAGCGCGGCTTCCTCGGCGAGGCCGTGGCCGTTGCGAGCGAGGGCGGCGAGCCAGTTCTCGGGCTTGCGATGGCGGAGCGTCGCGAGGCCGCCGCGGCGCCCGTGCGCGCCGGGTCCGATGCCGAGATAGGGCCGGTAGCGCCAGTAAGCGAGGTTGTGGCGGCTTTCCTCGCCCGGCCGGGCGTGGTTGGAAATCTCATAGGCGGGGAGGCCGGCCGCCTCGGTCATGTCCTGGGTGAGCTCGTAGAGCGAGGCGGCGAAATCGGGGTCGGTTTGGAGCAGCTCGCCCTTGGCGGCGAGGGCGGCGAAGCGGGTGCCGGGCTCGACGGTGAGCTGGTAGAGCGACAGGTGGCCGGTGCCGAAGGCGAGAGCGCGGCCGAGCTCGGCTTCCCACGCCTCCGCCGTCTGTCCCGGCAGCGCGTAGATCAGATCGAAGCTGACCCGGCCGAAATGCCCCTGAGCGGTCGCCAGCGCGGCCAGCCCTTCCTCGACGTCGTGGGCGCGGCCGAGGAAGCGAAGAGCCCTGTCGTCGAGCGACTGGAGGCCGAGCGACACCCGGTTCACCCCCGCCGCGGCGAGGTCGGCGAAGCGCGCCGTCTCGACCGACGAGGGATTGGCCTCGAGCGTGATCTCGATGTTCGGCGCGAAGCCCCAGTGCCGCTCGGCCGCGGCGATCAGCGCCCCCACCGTCGCCGGCGCCATCAGCGAGGGGGTGCCGCCGCCGAAGAAGATCGAGCCGAGCGGGCCCCGCGGCCCAGCCTCCGCTTCCCAGGCCATGTCCGCGAGCAGCGCCTCGCGCCACGCCGCCTGGTCCACCGTGTCGCGCACATGGCTGTTGAAGTCGCAATAGGGACATTTGGAGACGCAGAACGGCCAGTGGACGTAGAGGGCGAGGCCGTCATTGCGAGGAGCGAAGCGACGAAGCAATCCAGCTTTGGCGTTCGTGTCGCTGGATTGCTTCGCTTCGCTCGCAATGACGAGTGTCAAAGCAAAGCCTCGGCCAGCTTGGCGAAGGCGGCGGCGCGGTGGCTGATGCTGTGCTTCTCGGCCTGGTCCATCTCGCCGAACGTCTCCTCTCGGCCGAGCGGCAGGAACATCGGATCGTAGCCGAAGCCCTTGTCGCCGCGCGGCGGCCAGACCAGGCCGCCGTCGACCCGCCCCTCGAACCATTCGGCGTGCCCGTCCGGCCAGACGATTGCGAGCGCGCAGACGAAATGGGCGTCGCGGCTGACCTCGGGCCCGAGCGCGGCGAGCTCGTCCTCGACCCGCCGCATCGCCCGCATGAAGTCGCGGCTGCCGTCCTCGCCTTCGGCCCAGCGCGCCGAGAACAGTCCGGGCCGGTCGCCGAGCGCCTCGACGCAGAGGCCGCTGTCGTCGGCCAAAGCCGGGAGGCCGGAAAGGTCGGCCGCCTGCCGCGCCTTGAGATCGGCATTCTCGATGAAGCTGACCCCGATCTCGTCCGGCTCGGGCAAATCGAGCTCGGCCGCCGACACCGCCTCGACGCCGTGCGGCGCGAGCAATTCGGCGATCTCGCGCACCTTGCCCTCGTTATGACTGGCGATGACCAGCTTTCCGGAAAGCTCCCTCATCGTCCGGTCGCCCGGGCCTGGGCGGCGAAAATGTCGGCGCAGCCGATCCGGGCGAGGCGGAGCAGCCGAAGCAGCCCCTCTTCGTCGAAGCATTCGCCTTCCGCCGTGAGCTGCGCCTCGACGATCTTGCCGTCGTCGGTGAGCACGAAATTGCCGTCGGCGCCGGCGGTCGAATCCTCGTCATAATCGAGGTCGAGCACCGCCGCGCCATTATGGATCCCGCAGCTCACCGCCGCCACGCGGCCGCGGATTGGGTCGGCCGCGATCAGCTTCTGCTCGAGCAGCCGGTCGACGGCGATGCGGAGCGCCACCCAGGCGCCGGAGATGGCCGCCGTGCGGGTGCCGCCGTCGGCCTGGACGACGTCGCAGTCGAGCGTGATCTGCCGCTCGCCGAGCGCGGCCAGGTCGACGACGGCGCGCAGCGACCGCCCGATCAGCCGCTGGATCTCCTGGGTCCGCCCCGACTGCTTGCCCGCGGCCGCCTCGCGCCGGCCGCGGGTGTGGGTGGCGCGCGGGAGCATGCCGTATTCCGCGGTGACCCAGCCCTTGCCCTTGCCGCGCAGCCAGGAGGGGAGGCTGGTCTCGACCGACGCGGTGCACAGCACCCGCGTGTCGCCGAACGAGACGAGGCAACTCCCCTCCGCGTGGCGGGTGAACCCCGGCTCCATGACGATCTCGCGCATCTGGTCGGGGGCGCGTCCGGACGGGCGCATCTTTCGCTTCTCCTCGGGTTGGCCGGGGCTTTAGACAGGGCCGCCGGACGGGTCCAGCGCGAAGGGCGACGAGCCTTCGGGCAGGCCGGCGATCGGGCGCGGGCGGCCGTCGCGGTTGAGCGGCGGGTGGCGTCCGCCTACATCTCGTCGCCATGGCCTCGACCCCCGTCAGCGAGCTGACCGAACGCGCCCGCGAGGTGTTCCGGCTGCTCGTCGAATCCTATCTGGGCTCCGGCGCGCCGATCGGCTCGCGCACCTTGTCGCGGCTCCCTGGCCTCAACCTGTCGCCGGCCTCGATCCGCAACGTCATGCAGGACCTGGAGGAGCTTGGCCTGCTCAGCCACCCGCACACCTCGGCCGGCCGGGTGCCGACCGAGAGCGGACTCAGGCTGTTCGTCGACGGGATGATGCAGGCGGCGGAGCCGAGCGCCGAGGAGCGCGCGGCGATCGAGGCCCGGATCGAGCGCGGCGGCCCGGTCGAGGAGGCGCTCTCCGCCGCCACCGCCGCCCTCTCCGGCCTCTCCGCCTGCGCCGGAATCGTGCTGGTGCCCAAGCGCGAGCCGGTGCTTCGGCAATTGGGCTTCGTCCAGCTCTCGCCGACCCAGGCGCTGGCGGTGATGGTCGGGGCGGAAGGGAGCGTCGAGAACCGCGTGGTCGACCTGCCGCCCGGAATCACCGCCTCGGCCCTCGCCGAGATCGGCAATTACGTCAGCGCCCGGCTTTCCGGCCTCACCCTGCCGGAGGCGCAGCGGCGCCTCGCCGAGGAGATACGCGACGGCCGCGCGGCGATCGACTCGGCGGCGCGGGCGCTGATCGAGAGCGGCCTTGCCCTCTGGTCCGAGGACGGAGCGCAGCGGCCGGTGCTGATCGTCCGAGGCCAGGCCAATCTGCTCGACGACGCGGCGGCGGCCGACCTCGAGCGGGTCCGCCAGCTGCTCGAGGAGCTCGAAGGCAAGGCCGAAATCGTCCGGCTGCTCGACGCGGCGCGGGCGGGGGAGGGGATGAAGATCTTCATCGGCTCGGAGAACAAGCTGTTCGCTTTGTCGGGCTCGTCGGTTATCGCCGCGCCCTATCGCGGGCGCGAGGGCAAGGTGGTCGGAGTCGTCGGCGTGATCGGGCCGACTCGGTTGAACTACGCGCGGGTCGTACCCATGGTGGATTTCACGGCACAGGCATTATCGAGATTGATGGGATGATCGACGAACAGGAAGTGAAGGAACAGGCGGGCGACGGCGCCGAGGCGGCCGACGGCGGCGCGGGCGAGACCACGCCGGACCAGGACCTCGTCCAGCTGGCGAAGGAGCTCGAGGAAGTGCGTCAGCACGCCCTCTACGCCCAGGCCGAGACCCAGAACGTCCGCCGCCGGCTCGAGCAGGAGAAGCAGACCGCCGCGACCTATGCGGCGACCGGCTTCGCCCGCGACATGCTGAGCGTGAAGGACAATCTCGACCGCGCCCTCGCCGCCGTCCCCGAGGAGCTGAGGCAGGACGACAGGCTGAAGAGCCTGCTGGCCGGCATCGAGGCGACCTCGCGCGAGCTCGATTCGGTGTTCCAGCGCAACGGCGTGGTCCGGGTCGAGGCGCTCGGCCAGCCCCTCGACCCCCACCGCCACCAGGCGATGGTCGAAATCCCCTCCGGCGAAGCCGAGCCCGGCACGATCGTCCAGGAGATGCAGGCCGGCTACATGTTCAAGGACCGCCTGCTCAGGCCGGCGCTGGTCGGGGTGGCGAAGAAGGGCTAGGCGACGCTGCAATCGCGTCATTCCCGCGAAAGCGGGAATCCCGCTTCCTTTCTTTCCTCGGGCCTACGCCGCCAGAAATGAAGTAGCGGGATTCCCGCTTTCGCGGGAATGACGGGGTCTCCGCCCTCAGACCGCTTCCGGCACCATGTCGATCTCGCGGACGCCGCGGCGTTGCCTCGCCTGGTTGACGAGGTCGCGCAGCCGCTCTCGGCGGGCCTCGGCCTGCTCGACGAAGGGGATGACCAGCGGCGCGTCGCGCGTGGTCTCGTCGCTGGAGAGGATGGTGATCGTTCCGATCCCCGCCCATTGGTTGACCAGGCTATAGTCGAGCCGGATGTCCTTGACGCGGTAGAGCTCGATCTCGTCGATGCTCTTGGTGAAGATGCCGCGTCGGATGACGAGGCGGTCGTTCGTCACCTCGAAGGTCGCGGCGACGAAGCGCAGCCATTGCGCCAGGACGACGATCAGCCCGACTCCCACCAGGCAGAGCAGCAGCGTCCCCCAGCCCGCGATCGTGCCCCTCAGCCAGCCCCAGGTCGAGGAGCGGAAGGTGTCGAGCGGCTCGTCCATCTTGTTTCCTTTCAGTGCACGGAGCGGTGCTGGCGCTCGCTCTTGGTGGCGAGCGAGAAGCGGGGATGGGGGCCGGCGCGGGCGCCGGTGACGAGGTCGGCGGCGTAGCGGCCGACGGCCGGGCCGTGCTTGAAGCCGTGGCCCGAGCCGGCGCCGACCAGGAGGACGTTCGGCCGGTCGGGGTGGCGGTCGATCAGGAAGTCGCCGTTGGCGCTGTTCTCATACTGGCAGACCCGGGCTTCGCTGAGCGGCCGCCCGCGCATCGCCGGGAAGCGCCGCTCCATGAAGGCGCGGACCTCGGCAAGAGCGGCGGGGGAGGGGGTGCGATCACCCGAGTCGGGATCGATCGGCGGCCCGTGGGCGTCGTGGGCGATCTTGAAGCCGCGTCCCTCGAGGTCGGGGAAACCGTAGAAGATGTCGCCCTGGTTGAAGTCCGCCCAGCCGGGCAGTCGGTCGGGCGCGAAGCTGCGGTCGCCGGGCGGCGGCGCGAAGAAGAACACCTCCTGCCGAGTCGGGAAGATGCGGGTGTCGAGCAAACCTGGGAACAATTTGCCGAGCCACGGGCCGCAGGCGAAGACGAATTGCGGCGCGGCGAGCGAGGTGCCGTCGCCGAGGAGGATTCGGCGAAGCGGCCCGCTGCCCCGCTCCGGCGGCGCGACGGCGGCGCGGACATGGTCGCCGCCGGCCGCGACGAAGTCGGCGACCAGCGTCTGCACCGAGCGCCGCGCCATCAGAGCGCCGAATTCCGGCTCGTAGACCCCCACCTCGATGCCGTCGAAGTCGATCTGCGGGAAGCGCCGCGCCATCGCCGGGCGGTCCAGCACCTGGGTCGGAAGCTTCAGCCGGCGGTGTACCTCGATCGTTCGGTCGACATAATCCTCGCGGGTGGGGAAGAAGAACAGGATGCCGGCGCGGTGGAAGAGCGGCAGCTCGGCCCGCGCCGACAGCGCCTTCCACTCGGCGAGCGAATCCCAGGCCATCTTCGTATAGACTTCGTCGGCGCCGTAGCTTCCCCGGGTGAGGCGGGATTCGCCGCCCGACGAGGCCCGGGCGTGAGCCGGTCCCCAGGCGTCGACCAGGGTCACGCGCCGCCCCAGCGCCTGCAGCCGACGCGCGGTCCAGGCGCCGAACACGCCGGCGCCGACCACCACCACTTGCGGCGCGCCGCGGGCGATCGCCGGCGCGGGCAGCCCGGCGGCGACGCCCGCGGCGGCGCCGGCCTTGAGCGCGGTGCGGCGGCTGATCCTCGCCATGCTCCTCCCTTTGCCGGGGAGCGTCTTTCCCGGCGCCGGCAAAGTCAATGCGCGGACGCTGTCACCTTCGTGCAACAGGCGTTGCCTTTCCGCCGCGAATTCGCGCGCCTTGCTTGCCAGCCACGTCGCCGAGGGACATTGTTACGGCGCGACAACGGCAGGGAGGGACGGATGGCGCATCATCCTCACAGGCTGTGGCTTGCGGGCAGTTCGCTCGCTGCGTTGCTGGCGGCGACTCCGGCGTTCGCTCAGGGCGGCTCGGGAACGGGCGGCGGCGGCAGCGGCAACGCGACCGCGAGCACCACGACCAGCGCCGAGGCGGCCAACGGCAACGACCAGACCATCGTCATCACCGCCAGCAAGCGCGAGCAGCTGCTGATCGACGTGCCCTTCTCGGTCAACGCCCAGACCGAGGCCGACATCCAGCGCTCCGGCGCCAACACGATCGAGGACCTGTCGCGCAACGTCGCCGGCCTCACCGTCCAGAATCTCGGGCCCGGCCAGAGCCAGGTCTCGATCCGCGGAGTCTCGGCCGGCCAGATCGTCCGCGACCAGCCGGGCGTCAAGGAGCAGGTCGGCGTCTATCTCGACGAATCGGTGATCTCGCTATCGCTGTTCACCCCCGACCTCGACCTGTTCGACCTCAACCGCGTCGAGACCCTGCGCGGGCCGCAGGGCACCCTGTTCGGCTCCGGCTCGGTCGGCGGCACCATCCGCTACATCACCAACCAGCCGCGCATCGGCGTGAGCGAGGGCCTGGTCGAGGGCAACGTCAACCTGGTCGACGGCGGCGACGTCGGCGGCCATATCAAGGGCGCTGTCAACGTTCCGATGGGCGACACCGCCGCCGCCCGGGCAGTCGGCTATTACACCCGTTACGGCGGCTTCATCGACAATCTCGGGCCCGGCGGCAACCACAAGAACGTCAACGACGGCAGCCGAGCCGGCGGCCGCCTCGCCGTCCTGTTCGAGCCTTCGCCCGGAATCAAAATCACGCCGCGCGTCCTCTACCAGCAGATCCGCGCCAACGGCTTCAACCGCGAGGAGATATTCAACCTCTTCGCCAACCCGTTCACCACCACGCGGCCGAAGGTCACTTTCAAGGAGCGCCAGCAATATCTGCTGCTCCCCGAGGAGTTCAAGGACGACACCTTCCTCGCCGATCTGACCGGCCAGTTCGCGCTCGGCTCGCGCGTCCAGCTGACCTCGGTGACGAGCTATATCAACCGCGACATCCTCGCCAGCCGCGACGCCAGCGCGCTGACCGGCTCGGTGTCGGTCGACCTCGGCTACCCGGCCGCGGCGGTGACGCTGCCGTCGAACCTCCGGGACACCACCAAGCTCAAGCAATGGACCCAGGAGGTGCGCCTCTCGTCGACCGGGAGCGGTCCGTTCCAGTGGGTGATCGGCGCCTTCTATTCGAACATCGACCGCTTCTACCGGCAGCGGCTGCCGACCCCGGGCTACGACGCCTTCACCGACGCCCGCTTCGGCGCCGGCACCTCGGTCGCCGTCGCCAACGGCTTCCCGCTCAACTCGCCCTACAATTCGGACCTGCCCTACAAGATCAAGCAGAAGGCGGTGTTCGGCGAGGGCACCTACGATTTCGGCCGGCTCTCCTTCACCGCGGGCGGGCGCTATTACGATTTCTCCGAGCATCGCCAGTTCAAGTCGGGCGGCCTGTTCTCCAACGACGACAACCGCACCGACAAGACCACCTCGCACGGCTTCACGCCGCGGGTGATCGCCAGCTTCGAGGCCTCGGACAAGTTCCGGATCAACGCCCAGGCGTCGAAGGGCTTCCGGCTGGGCGGGGTCAACGATCCCTTGAACCTGCCGCTGTGCACGCCGTCGGACCGCACCATCTTCGGCGGCTACCAGACCTATCGCGACGAATCGCTGTGGAACTACGAGCTCGGGGTCAAGGCGGGCGGGCGCGGCGTCAGCTTCAACGCCGCCGCCTTCTACACCGACATCTCGAACCTGCAGGTGACCCTCGACGCCGGCTCCTGCTCGTCGCGCATCGTCTTCAACGTGCCCAAGGCGCATACGGCCGGCATCGAGTGGGAGCTTAGCGCCCACCCGACCCGCGAGATCGACCTGTCGATCGCCGGCAGCCTCCTGGAGGCCAAGTTCGATTCGACGGTGACGACCGGGGCGGGCGCGGTGATCGGCGGAATCCGCGACGGCAACCGCCTGCCGACCGTGCCCAAGTTCCAGGTGGCGGCGAGCGGCACCTACACGACTCCGTTCAACGCGCGCGGCGACGAGGCCTTCTTCAGCGCCACCTTCCAGCATGTCGGCAGCCGCTATACCCAGCCGAGCGACCAGGAAGGCAATCCGGTCACCTTCCGCTCCGGACTGCCGTTCGGCGGCGCCACCGGCAACGAGCCGGTGGTCGTCAACCTCAAGCTGCCGGCCTACAATCTCGTCAACCTGAGCGCCGGGGTGAACCTCAAGAGCGGAACCGAGATCGTCGCCTACGTCTCGAACCTGTTCGACGAGAACCCCCTTCTCTCGTTCGACCGCGAACGCGGCGGCCGGGCGCGCCTCGGCTTCAACGTCGGCCAGCCGAGGACCTTCGGAGTGACGGTTCGGCAGCATTTCTGAGGGCTTCGTCTTGCCAGCGCAGGCTGGCATCCATGCCGAGTCAGCATGGACCCCAGCCTATGCTGGGGTGACGGGGATGGGCGCCGGATTCCGTCGACCGAAGCTAGTCAGCGATCCCCCGCCGCGTCGCGGACTTCGGCGTCGACGGTGACCGGCGGGGCGGTGTCGAAGGCGAAGGTGAGGGGGATGGCGGCGCCCGGCTTCACCGCCTTGTTAATCCCGAACAGCATGGCGTGCTTGCCGCCCGGCGCGAAGTCGATGCGGCGGCGATAGTCGAACTCGACGGCTTTGAGCGCCCGCATCGCGCTCATGCCGCCATGCTCCATGCTCTCGTGAAGCTCGATCCGCGACGCCAGCGGGCTCGAGACGCCGGTCAGGCGGGTGCCTTCGGCGCCGCCGTCGATCGTGAAATAGGCCGCCCCCGCCTCGCCCTTCACCGCCGGTAGCCGCACCCACGCCTTCGAGACCGCGATCCCGTCGGGCTTGCGCTCCCCGCACCCGGCGAGGAGCAAAGCGAGGGCGCCGAGCGCGGTCAGACTGTGGATTTTGTGCATCGTCTTCATCGCTGATGCGCCTCTAGGGTCGGGCTCGCTTCTTGTCGCCTCCGAATCGACCCCTATATCGCTCCACAAGCATCGGGCACGCGCCGCAACGGGCGGCCCGGTGACGCTAATCGATTGGGGCATAAGAGGATTAACATGGCCAAAGTCATCGGTATCGATCTCGGCACCACCAACAGCTGCGTCGCCGTCATGGAAGGCGGCAAGCCCAAGGTGGTCGAGAATGCGGAAGGCGCCCGCACCACCCCCTCGATCGTCGCTTTCACCAAGGACGGCGAGCGGCTCGTGGGACAGCCCGCCAAGCGCCAGGCGGTCACCAATCCCGACAACACCGTCTTCGCGGTCAAGCGCCTGATCGGCCGCCGCTTCGACGATCCGGTGACCAAGAAGGACACCGAACTCGTCCCCTACAAGATCACCCGCGGCCCCAATGGCGACGCCTGGGTCAATGCCGGCGGCAAGGATTACAGCCCCTCGCAGATCAGCGCCTTCATCCTCCAGAAGATGAAGGAGACCGCCGAGGCCTATCTCGGCGAGACCGTCACCCAGGCGGTCATCACCGTCCCCGCTTATTTCAACGACGCCCAGCGCCAGGCGACCAAGGACGCCGGCCAGATCGCCGGCCTCGAAGTGCTGCGCATCATCAACGAGCCGACCGCGGCGGCGCTCGCCTACGGGCTCGAGAAGCAGGACGGCAAGACGATCGCGGTCTACGATTTGGGCGGCGGCACGTTCGACGTCTCGATCCTCGAGATCGGCGACGGCGTGTTTGAGGTGAAGTCG
>JAXDPL010000298.1:0-6355 GCA_034668385.1 Sphingomonadales bacterium
GCCCCCTTGCCGTCATTCGTCCGCCCTCCACCAGTCGCCGCTTCCGCCCTGCGCCCGGTGCATGGCGGCGAGCGCGGCGATGAGCAGCCGGTCGTTATAGACCCGGCGGACCCCATATTGCCTGCCGCGATAGAAATAAGGCACCTCGACCCCGTCGATGGCGCGCTCGATGGCGGTGAACTCCGCCGTCGTCCGCCCGCTCGCCTGCGCCTCCTCCCAGGCGCGCGCGAAGCCGCTGTCCGGCCCGGCCCGCTCCAGCAGCGCATAAGCCGACTTGCGGCTCATTCCGACCGCCGCCGCCGCGGCCGAGACCATGCCGATCTTCGAAAGCGCGAGAATGAACAGCCGCTGCCGCTCGGGCGTCCACCCGTCGCGCCGGCGGCGGACGAACCGGACCGGCTCGAAAGCGAACGGATCGGCGGGCGAATCGCTCATCGGCGAGTCTATGCCGCAGGCCGGGGCGTGTAGGAAAGTTCTTTTTCTGTTCCGGATAATTTTGTAGGACTGTGCGAGGGGAAAGCGGTCGTGGACGGGTGATCCTGACTTTGCCAAAGGCGGAGCACTGAAATGGACAAACTGGGCGTCTATGCTCCCACGCTGCTCGGGCTGGCGGCGCTGGCCTGCACTTGGCTCTTCGTTCGCCGCATCAAGCGCGAGCAGGCGAAGAGCCGCGAGCGGCAGGCGGCTGAATAGCCTTGGTTCAGCCAGGCCGCGATTGACTCGCCTGCGCGGCGCGCGCAGCCTTGGCCCGGAAGCCCTTGGGGGAGGGCGCTCCTGTTCCCGTGGCCGGCCAGATTCACGAGGAGGCAGCCATGCATTATCGCGATTTCGGATTTCTGCTGGGCGCCTGCGCCGTTTTTGCGCTCGCCGGATGCGACCGGACCGGGTCCGCGTCGAAGGCTGAGGGCAATGGAAGCGAAACGGCCAATGCCAGCGCCGCCGCCCATCCGACCGACCCGATCGAGAGCGCGATGGCGGCCGCTCCGGCGTCGGTCGCGAAGGACGCCACGATCGTCGAGGCTCAGGCCGACGGCTCGATGAAGACGCTGCGCCAGGGCAGGAACGGCTGGACCTGCATGCCCGACAGCCCGACCACGCCCGGCCCCGATCCGATGTGCATGGACAAGAATGCCGCCGCCTGGGCGACGGCGTGGATGGGCAAGAAGCCGCCGACCGACGGCGTGCCGGGAATCATGTACATGCTCGCCGGCGGCACCGACGCCAGCAACACCGACCCCTACGCCAAGGCCCCGACCGGCGGCGGCGACTGGATCAAGACCGGCCCGCACGTCATGATCGTCGGCTCGAAGGCGGTTCTGGCGGGCTATCCGTCGGGCCCGGGCCCCGACACCAAGGCGCCCTACGTGATGTGGGCCGGCACGCCCTATGCGCATCTGATGATCCCGGTGGAGAAGTAGGGGCGCCTCAGGCGCAGCGTCGATCACCGAATCGGAACGCCACTTCCCGTTTGCGAAATTGAGCCGCCTCAGGGGACGTGCCTAGAAGAATTTG
This sequence comes from Sphingomonadales bacterium, assembly GCA_034668385.1. GTDB lineage: Bacteria > Pseudomonadota > Alphaproteobacteria > Sphingomonadales > Sphingomonadaceae > Allosphingosinicella. The sequence goes on from JAXDPL010000298.1 coordinate 1,513, forward strand.
GCGGCGGCGGGGCAGCGGGGTCCGACCCCGACGACGAAGCTCTTGCGGCCATTGCGCCAGACCTCGCTGCAGGTGCGCAGGCTGGCGACGAGCGCCCGGAAAAGGGGCGCGTCCAGGCTTAGTCGCTCGGGCCGAGTGACGAGTCGCAGAACCGCCTCCGATTCGAGATCCGCCCTGTAGCGGGCGCTCACTTCCCACACGATCTGCCCGGCCTCCCGCGATTGGCAAACCGGTCTCATCCGGCGGAGCATCCGCACGGTGGCGACCTGGTGGCACGGAGCGGGTGGCGGCTCGTCCTCTCCCATCCAATAGCTGTAATAGACATTGATCCTGGCGACGTTGCCGGGATCGAATCCGCGGCCGCTCGAGGGATAGCCGGCGCCGCCGCAGTCCCGCGGGCGCTCGAGGAAGATCACCGTGCCGTGGTCCGAGCCGATCCAGCCCCTGGGCAGCGGACAATAAGTGGTTCCGCGCGGAACGCGGAAGGTCAGCCCGTGTTGCCCGGTCGCGAATTGGGACGGCGTCCGGCGGGGCGGCTCCGCCGTCGCCGGAGCCGCGCCGGCTGCGGCAAGGCAGACCGCGAGCGACTGAGCGACAAGGCCGGGTAGGCGGGTCACGAAAGCGGCGCGTTCAAATCAGGGAAGGATCAGGCGTCAGGGCCGGCCGGGGCGGGGACGCCCTCCTGCCGTTGCCGGCGCCACTGCTCCGGATCGACCCCGCGCCACAGCAGCCACACGGTGAGGGCGCCTTCGCCGATGATGCCGGGGAGGAGGATGGTCGGGAACAGGCGCGCCGCGACGTCCGGGGCGAGGAGCGCCAGCGCGCAATAGACGAGGTAGCAGGCGCCCGAGAGCATCATCAGCGGACCGATGACGCGCGGCATGAAGCGCGCGCGCAAGATGAGCAGGCCGGTGAGCAGGCAATAGACTCCGAACATCGTCATCGCCGCCTGGAAGAAGAAGTTGCGCCACAGCAGCGGAAGCAGGGCGATCTCGGGCGGGAGGGGGTGAGCCCCGGGCATCACGGCGGCGAGAGGCCCGGCAAGGGTCACGAGGCCGATCACGGAGACGACGCATCCGGCGAGGCTGAACAGCATCGCGCTGAACGCGAGCGCCCGCCCGGCGGGGCGGAGCAGGAAGTAGAGCAGGCCCGTGACTCCGAGATAGCAGAGGATGCCGAGCAGATCGATCAGCACCGAGAGGCGGAAGGCCGACTGGCGGGCGAGAAGGTTGCGCGCCGTGGCCGCCGCGTCGCCGGGAACGATGATGCCGCTGCGCACCGCCATCGCGACGGGCGCGATGATGACGAGCAGGTAGAGGATTCCCGCGATACGGGCGACCGTCTTCGGTTCATCGTAGGTACGCGGCGGCCAGGGGGGTGATTGGGTCATCGCCGGACTCCCGTTGCTGCGGTAGGTCCATAACACAGTAAGACGGAAGTGCGAAGCGCCGCGGGCCGTTCGAAGGGCGAACGACCGGAGATTGACAATATCGGCCGGAAAGTTTCGGAAAACGATGATCAAAGTTGCCGGCGCCCCGATGGCGGCTTATGGTCGGAGCAGGAGAAAGCGCGTGGATTCTGGCACCCGTTTCGAGATCGACCTGCCGCCGGACCTCGCCGAGGCTTTGAGGGCGCTGGTCGAATCCGGCGAGTATGAGGACGTCAACGCGGCGGTTTGCGAAGCCATGAGGCGGCTGATCGAGCGGGACAAGGCTGAAGAAGATTGGCTGCGGACGACGATCGCCGCGCGCGCCGAGGCGCTGGACGAGGGCCGCCTCGGCACCAAGACGCCGGATGAGGTGCGGCGCTCGCTCGCCGCTCGAACCGAGGCGCGCGACCGGGCAGCGTGAGGCGCCTGCGGATCGACATTTCCGACCAAGCGGAAGACGACCTTCTCGCCATCAAGCTCTACATCGCATCGCAAGGCGCGCCGGAGGCCGCCGAGCGGCTTGCGGAAGAGCTCATCGCGCGTTGCGAAGACCTCTGTTCCTTTCCGGATCGCGGAGCGCCTCGCGATGACCTGGCACGCGGCGTGCGCACGCTTGTGCACGAGAAACGCACGCTAATCGCCTACCGCGTGCGCGACGACGTCGTCACGGTGCTCGGTTTTTTCTATCGAGGCCGGGATGTAGGAATGGCCTTTCGCGAGAGGGGATGAACCTCGACAACAAGGGACCTAGCCATGACAACGGTCCGCTCGACCCCGCGATCGCGGCCGAGTTGGCGGCAGGCTATGACGCCTGGGAGGCCAATCCCGGCGGCACGATCCCCCTGGAAGACGCGGCGCGTCGGCTGCGTGAAGAAAGCGAGCGGCGGGAGGCGGAGTAGAATCTGACAGGACTTCCGATCCAGAAATTGCTCCCCTACGTCACGTGTCAAGTGTCGATTGACAGGCGACACATCCTTCGCTAGTCGTTTTTCGGTGCAGATTGAAACCATTCGGCACAAGGCCCTCAGGCGCTTCGCAGAGAGCGGGAATCCTAAGGGACTTCCTGCCGGTTCGGTCGATCGGTTGCGGAACATGCTGGCCTATCTGGTAGCCGTCGAGTCCGAGGAGGAACTGCGCGTGCCGCCGAATTTCGGAGCGCATCGGCTGACGGGCGACCGCAGGGGCGAATGGGCGCTGACGGTGACGCGGAACTGGCGGATGACGTTCAGGATCAACGACGCCGGCGCGATCGAGGACATGGACCTGGAGGATTATCACTGATGGCGATCAAGCTTCACCCGAGCTTCGCTGTGCATCCCGGCGAGTGGCTGCGCGCCGAGATCGTCGAGCCTGCGGGTCTCAGCGTCACCGCGCTCGCCGCGCGGCTTCACGTCACGCGCCAAGCGGCGAGCAATCTCCTCAACGGTAATGCGGGGTTGTCGGCGGAAATGGCGATTCGTTTCGAGAAGGCGTTTGGCATCAGGGCCGACACGCTGATGCGCATGCAGGCCGCGCATGAGCTTGCGGAGGCGCGGGCGCGGGAGGATGAGATCGAAGTCGAGGCGGCTTGAGCCCTCACAGGCCATTTTGTGCTCGCCTTGCGGGACCAGGATGCAATCGAACGATAGTCGGCCCCCCAGGAGATAGGACGGTGTTCGGTTTCAAAAAGCGGGATGCGTTTTACGGTGGATTCCTCAAGCTCGCTATCGGCATCATGGATGCGATGCGCGCTGAATTCGGCGCCAACCCCGATACCATTTCAATTGCTGCATTCTTGGCTGCATGGCTCCACGCATCAAGCCTCAATGGTGGCGTCAAAGTTGAGGAAGCGAAGAGGCTTGTCGAGCACATGAGGCTCGCCGGCCTTGAAGTGTTCGGACGCACAGATCAAGTTTCGCTCGTATGGTCGACGAGCTTCGAACTAGCTCAGAGAGTCTGGGGTGCGTCTACGGGTGCGAATCGGGCTTTAGCGTTCTGGATAGAGCGCTCCGAATCTATTCCGTGGAACATCACGGATGCCCAGTTTCTGAATATTGCCGTGACGTCTCAAAAAGTTATGATTGAGTGGCTGAGGGACCAATATCCCCGCTGGCGCTGAACGATGTGCCGCTTCGGCGCTAATTCACGCCAGCGCGACGAAGCTATCCAGCACGCGTTTCCGACCCGCATGCTCGAAGTCGATTTCGAGTTTGTTGCCTTCGATCTCGGCGACGATTCCGTAGCCGAACTTGGAGTGGAAGACGCGTTGGCCGAGCGCGATGTCGGTTCGGCCGGGGTTGCCGAGGCTGATCGCGGAGGCTTTGACTTCCATGACCCGGGCCGGGGTGCGTTCGAAGCCGCCGGCGACGGCGCGCCGCCAGCCGGGGCCGCGGGTGGCGCCCCGGGCGACGTCGGCGAAGGGGTCGGCGCGCTCGGACCAGTTGGCTCGCCAGAGGGACTCGCCGCCGCTCATCGTCTGCTCCTGATGGATGTGGTCGGCGGGAAGCTCGGCGATGAAGCGGCTGGGCAGCGAGCTCGTCCACTGGCCGTAGATGCGGCGGTTGGCGGCGTGGAAGATGAAGCATTTGCGCCGCGCGCGGGTGATCGCGACGTAAGCGAGGCGGCGCTCCTCCTCGAGGCTCGCCTGGCCGCCTTCGTCGAGCGCGCGCTGCGACGGGAAGACGCCTTCCTCCCAGCCGGCGAGGAACAGGGTGCCGAATTCGAGGCCCTTGGCGGCGTGGATGGTCATGATCGTGACCTTGGCCTGATCCGCGGTCTCGTCATTCTCCATGACCAGGCTGACATGCTCGAGGAAGGCGCCGAGAGTCTCGTAATCCTCCATCGCCCGGGTCAGCTCGGCGAGGTTCTCGAGCCGGCCGGCGCTTTCGGCCGAACGGTCGGCCTGGAGCATCGCGGTGTAGCCGCTCTCGTCGAGGACGAGGCGGGCGAGCTCGGGATGGGGTAGGCCCCCTCCACCGCGCTGCGCGCGGTCCCCCTCCCCCGCCAAGGCGGGGGAGGATTGCAGCAGGGAGCGCCAGCGGGCGATGTCGCCGACGAGGTTGCCCAGCGCGCGGCGGGCCTGGGGGGTCAATTCGTCGGTGTCGAGGATCCGCGCGGCGGCGGCGAGCAGGGGCGTGCCCTCGGCCCGGGCGAGCTGGTGGATCTTGGCCACCGCCTTGTCGCCGAGGCCGCGCTTGGGGGTGTTGACGATCCGCTCGAAGGCGAGGTCGTCGGCCGGCTGGGCGATGATCCGGAGGTAGGCCAGCGCGTCGCGGATCTCGGCCCGCTCGTAGAAGCGGAAGCCGCCGACGATCCGGTAGGGCAGGCCGATGGCGATGAAGCGGTCCTCGAACTCGCGGGTCTGGAACTGGGCGCGCACGAGGATGGCGATCTGGCTGGCGCGGGTGCCGCGGCGCTCCGCCGCCTCGATCTCGT
>JAXDPL010000299.1:0-8639 GCA_034668385.1 Sphingomonadales bacterium
CACCCGCTCGCGCGGATGGTCGGTGGCGACTCCGCCGCTCAGCGTCGCGACGTAGGGATAGGCCTCCGCGACCTCGGGCGTGTAGCCGAGGTTGAAGACGGTCGGGCTCTTGGTCGGGCGGTCCTTGCGGTCGTAATAGGTGCCGAGCAGGCGGTCCCAGAAGAAGCTGGTGATGCCGTAATTGCCGTTCTCGTCGTGGAAATGGTGGGCCATGTGCTGGCGCTTCATCTCGGCCAGCCACTTGTTCTTGGGCTTGTAGGCGAGGTGCTGGATGCAGTGGCAGAATTCGTAGAAGCAAGTGGTGAGGAGGCCGGTTGCGAAGGCGACGGCGGCGGCGCCCTCGGCGGCGTAGGGGTGGTGGGGCGCGAGGAGCGCGCCGATCGCGTAGCCGACGGGGAGGGTGGCGATGGCGATGGTCGGGAGCGTGGTGTGGAGGGCGCCGAACAGCACTTCGAGGTGGTTGGGGTCCTGGTGGTGGTCGTAATGGATGCGCTTCCAGGTCGAGGCGAGCAGGCGGTGGCGCCACATCCAGCGGCTGTGAAGCACCCAGCGGTGGAGGAGGTACCAGACGAGCGGGTAGATGATGGTCGCGGCGGCGATGGCGGCGAGGGTCGGGGCGAGCGGGGCCGGACGAACCACGTCGAACGCGATCGCGGCGGCGGCGAGCAGGCCGTAGGCGATGATCGCGGGGTAGCTGAGGTAGGCCGAAACCAGCTCCTTGAGGTTCATCTTGTCGAGATGATGCTCGCGTCTCCAGAAGCTCGGGCGCAGGCTTTGGGCGATCTTCATGCTTTTCCTCGGTTTTTCGGCGCATCGGCGCGACGGGGCGCCTAGGCCCCGATATGTGAGCGCCCCATGAATTCGCAATATGGCAGATTGAGGGCGGATTGTCTGCCCCAAGCGAAATCGGGGAAATCGGGGACAGCTACCGATTTCCCGAAGCAATGCCTCGCGCAGGCCACGCGGCCTGGAAATCGGTAGCTGTCCCCAATTTCAGTTGAGGCGCAGCAGTCGGGAGAGGCCGCCGAGGCTCTCGCGGTCGCCGCGGGTGAGGCCGAGGCGGAGCGCCGCCCAGCTGGTCGCGGCCCACAGGGTGAGCACGGCGGCGAAGCGGGCCGGCCCGTGGAGCAGCCGCTCGGCGCCCGCCATCAGCGCCACCCCGGCGAGCGCGACGGCGAGGCCGAGGAACAATTTGGAGTCGAACGGGGAGAGGCCGTCGCTGACCTTGAGCTCGATCGTCGCGGCATAAGCGATGGCGACGGTGGCGGCGCCGACCGCGACCGCCATCCCCGCCTCGCCCCAGATCGGCACCAGCAAGAGGCTGAGGCCGATCCACAGCGCGACCCCGATCGCCGAATTGACCAGCGGCAGGATTCGGTGGCCGGCCATCTCGACGATCGGCGTCGCCGGGCCGACGATCGCCTCGGCGGCGCGGGCGGCGACGAGGATGTAGAGCAAGGGCAAAGCCGCCATCGCCTCGGGCCGGTAGATCGAGAGGAAGTCGGCGCCGGCGAAGGCGAGCAGGCCGGCGAGCGGAACGACGAGGGCGGTCGAGACCCGGCTGGCGAAATGGTAGAGCGGGGCGATCTTCGCCCGGTCGGCCCGGGCCTGGTGGGCGGCGAGCGGCGCCATCACGTACTGGAAGGCCTGGCGGACGGCGAGCGGCAGCGTGGCGAGCTTGCGGGCGATCTCGAACAGGCCCGCGGCGATCGCCCCGCGTGCGCCCGGCAGAAGCAGGTTGACGACGAGAGCCGGAGCGTCGGTCAGCAGCCGCCGGGCGACGTTGGCGGGGAGGAGGGCGAGGCCCGTCGCCAGCAGCTGCCGGAAATGGGCGCGGCCGAGCGGGGCCCGGACGATCCGCTTCAGATCGTAGAAGCGGCCGAGCAAGGGCACGCAGAGCGCGGCGGTGAGGCTGAGGCTTGCAAGGTGGGCGAGGACCAGGCCGAGGCTCCCCGCCCCGAGCGCGAAGAAGCCCAAGGCGAACAGGATCCGCGCGATCTGCTCCCAGAACAGGCGCAGGCGGATCTCGGGGCCGAAGGCGCGGCGGGCGCGGGCGGCCGAGGTCGCGACCTCGACGAAGGTCCACAAAGGCAGCCCCCAGGCGAACAGGGCGACGGCGCGGGGGAGAATGGCGCGGTCGGCGGGGGCGGCGTGGAACAGGCCGGCGACGGCCTCGGCGTTGAGCGTCACGGCGAGCGCGATCAGCGCGGCGGGAATGACCGCGACGAGCAAGGCCGCCTTGACCGCCGCGTGCGCCTCTTCCTCCTCCCCGGTCGGCACGATACGCTGCAGCGCCGAGGTCAGCGACAGGTCGACGACATTCTCGGCGAGGTTGATCGCCCCCCACAGCACCACGTAGATGCCGTAGGCGGCGAGGCCGTAGAGCCAGATGAACAAAGGCTGGGCGACCGCCTCGATCAGCGCGGCCGAGCGGGAGAGGCCGACCAGGCCGGCGCCCCTCGCGACCTCGGAGCGGGTGACCGCCTCCCCCGTCACTCCTCGGTCCGGATCAGCACCGTCTCGCCGATGAGCAGGAAGAGGAGGAAGGGCGCCCAGGCGGCGACCAGAGGCGGGTAGGCGCCGAGATTGCCCATCGCCAGCGCGAAATTGTCGGCGACGAAATAAGCGAAGCCGAGCGCCATGCCGATCACGGCGCGGATGAACAATTGCCCCGAGCGGGCGAGGCCGAAGGCGGCGACGGCGCCGAGCAGAGGCATCAATATCACCGCCAGCGGCCCCGAAATCTTGTGCCACAGGCCGGATTCGAGCTCGGAGGTGGCGCGGCCGCTGAGCTTCAGCTCGCGGATCGAGGCGCCGAGGGTACGGAAATCCTGCTCGTCGGCGTGGACCTTGGCGAGCGTGAACTGGTCGGGATCGAGCCCTTGGCCGTAGAGGAGGCCGGGCGTCGTCGTCTGGGCTCCGGCATCGACGTCGAAGCGGGTCACCCGGTCGAGCCGCCAGGCGCGGCCCTGGCGCAAGCCGCGATCGGCGGAAACGATCCGCTTCAGGGTCTCGCCCTGGCGGTCGTAGATCGTGACGCCCCGCAATTGCGTCGCCCGGCCGGTCCCGACCACCTGCTTCACGAAGATCAGATCGTCGCCCCATCGGACGGAGACGTTGGGGCGGATGCCGTTGTCGCGCGGGACGATCCCGTAATCCACCTCCTGCCAGCTGGAGAGGGTGTCGGTCGCCCGGGTCACCACCCGCTCGTTGAACGCGAAGCTCAAGGCGGCGAGGCCGAGGCTGGCGAGGATCAAAGGCGCGATGATCTGGTGCGCCGAGATTCCGGCCGCCTTCATGCTCACCACCTCGCTGTTCTGGTTGAGGGTCGCCAGCGTGATCAGGGTCCCGAGCAGCACCGCGAACGGCGTGAAGCGCGAAATGAGCTGCGGCAGGCGCAGCGAGACGTAGCGCCACAGCTCGGCGTCGCCATTGCCCGGATGGGCGAGGATCTTGCCGGTCTCGCCGAGCAGGTCGAGCGTCTGCAGGATGACGACCAGCGCCGCCAGCACCGCCAGCGAGCGCATCAGAAACATCCGCGCCATGTACCAGGCGATCCGCTTCGACGGAAAGAATTGGAGGTTGATCATTCGGCCGGCACCGGAACCGGGTCGCGGCGCTGGCCGAGGCGCAGGATCCGCCCGATCAGCTTGGCGAGCTTCGAGAAGGCGCGTTCCAGAGCGCCGATCGGCTGGCCCCCGGGCTTGTAGGCAAGCGTCCAGTACATCCAGACGATCAGCGCCGAGAAGAGCAGGAAAGGAGTCCACAAAGCGATCACCGGGTGGACCCGGCCGAGCTCGCCCATCCGCTCGGCATATTGGTTCACCTTATGGTACGACACGACCATCGCGATCGCGATGAAGATGCCGAGCCCCGACGTGCTGCGCTTGGGCGGCACGGCGAGCGCCACGGCGAGCAAGGGCATCAGCAGCATCATCAATATCTCGACCAGCCGCATGTTGAAATTGGCGCGCGCGGCGTTGGCGGTCTGGCGCGCGACCCGCTTCGATTCGCCGATCCGGATCAGCTCGGGCAGGGTCAGCTCCTCGCTCTTGCCGCCGCGGGCGCGGAATTGCTCGATCGCCGGAAGGTTGATCGGCAAGTCCTGAATGTCGAAGGTCAGCACCCGCGGCGCCCTGTAATCCGGCGCGTTGTGGACCAGCCGTCCGTTCGCGAGGCGGAGCTTGATGGTGTCCGGATCCTCCGTGGCGAGGAAGGTGCCGCGATCGGCGGTGACCGCGATCGTCTTGCCGCCCTTCAGCTCGACGCGGACGAAGACTCCGTGGAGCAGCCGCCCCTCCTTCTCGCTGCGCTCGACCCGGAGGGTCATGTGCTTGCCGAGATTGGTGAACTCGCCGACCTTGATCGATGCGCCGAGCTCGCCCGAGCGCAGCTCGAAGCGGAGATGCTCGTAGCCGTAGCGGGAGAAAGGCTGGACGTAGCCGACGATGAGGACGTTCAGCCCCAGCAGCAAGGCGGCATAGAGATAGGGCACCCTGAGCAGCCGCGTATAGCCGAGCCCGACCGCGCGCAGCGCGTCCAGCTCCGAGGAAAGCGCCAGCTTGCGGAAGGCGAGCAGCGTGCCGAGCAGCAGGCCGATCGGAATTCCGAGCGCGAGATATTCGGGCAGCAGGTTCGCCAGCATCTTCCAGACGATTCCGACCGGCCCGCCCGTCGAGATGACGATGTCGAACAGCTTCAGCATCTTGTCGAGCAGCAGCAGCATCGCCGCCAGGGTCAGCGTCGAGACCAGGGGCACGAAGATGAGCCGGGCGAGATAGCGGTCGGTGGCTGTCAGGAGGCGCATGGCGGTGGCCGGATATAGACGGGCGGGACAGAGGGGCAAAGGGGCGTAGAGGGGGCAACGCATTCCGTTCGGGCTGAGCTTGTCGAAGCCCTGCCCTTTTTCCGTACCGTCGAAGGAATGGCCTTCGACAAGCTCAGGCCGAACGGCTTGGCGTGAAGTACCTGAGTCCGGAAGATGGAAATCGGGGGACGCCGCGCCGTCACGCCGGTCAGCCCGTGACCAGCGCGCGCTGGTCCTCGCGGCCCATCGACAGGAGGAAGGGCGACGAGGCCTGCATCGCCTGGAAGTCCGTCTTGGAGGCCAGCCCCTTCCAGCGGATGGCGATCAGCGCCTGGGCGATGGCGCCGCCCAGCGTGTCGCCCGGCCCGAGCAGGACGATCCGGTCGGGCGCGAACTCGCGCACCGCCACCTGAAGGGCGCGGGTGAAGTCGTAGGTCTCGAGGATCTGGGTGCCGAACGTATAGCGCCGCAAGGCGTCCGGCGGGCTGGCGAACGGCCGCCAGATGCGCCCGCTTCCATCGACCATCGGCACGGCCGGCGACCCGAACCAGGCGGCGGGAAGGCCGGCGAACGCGCGTTCCGACGATTGCCGCATCATCGGCGTGTGGAAGGGCCCGTGGTTGACGAGCCGGAGCGGCTCGCGGCCCGGCGTCGGCGGCGCCTCGGCGAGAAGCGCGGCGAGCCCCGCCTCGTTGCCAGCGAAGACGATCATTCCGCCGAGCTCGATCGAGACGTGGAGGGCCGAGCCGGGGCGGGCGCCGATCGATCTGGACAGGCCCAGCACCGCCTCGCGTAGGCCCGGCACCTCGCGCCACTCCTCGTCGACCAGGCTCAGCAGGACCTGCCCGCCGGCCTCGCCGGCCTGGCTGTTCGAACCCATCGCGTCGACGATCTCGAAGCCGCGCTCGGCCTCGACCGCGCCGCCACAGGCGAGCGTCGTGTACCAGCCCATCGAGTTGCCGGTGACCGCGGCGATCGCGTAGCGCGAACGGTCGATGCTCAGGAAATCCGCCCAGGAGCAGGCGAAGATGAGCGGCGCCGCGATGTCGCCGCGCGTGTGCAGCGCCGGGCTGAACTTTGCCGCGCCGTCGAGTTCCGACAGCGTCGGCTCGCCCCGCGCCGCCCGGATCCGGTCGAAGGCGTCGATCATGCCGGCCTGGTCCGCGTGGAAGCGCTTCAGATAGCCGAGCTCCGCCTTGCCGTAGGTGCCGCGGCCGGGGCTGACGACGAGCAGAGCTTCGCGCTCAGCCACGCACCGTCTCCAGCGCCGCCTCGACGATCGAGTCGCGGCTCGGCAGGGTGATCGTGGCGGCGCGGCCGAGCGGGATGAAGCTGTCCTCGGCGGTCAGGCGGCGGACCGGCAGGCCCGGGGTGTGTTCGGCGAACAAAGCCATCAGCGCCTCGCTCTGCGAGCCGGTCCGGCGGCATTCGTCGACGATCAGGACATGGCGGCAGCCGGCGACCGCGTCGAGCAGGCCGTCCCCGTTCAGCGGGGCGAGCCAGCGCAGGTCGACGACCCGAACGCCGAGGCCGTGCCGCTCGCGCAGGATCTTCTCCGCCTGGCGGGACAGGTAATAGCCGTTGGCGTAGCTGACGATGGCGAGGTCGGTGCCGTCGCCGTGGACGCCGGGCGCGCCGAGCGGGATCGGCTTCGCCTCGCCGGGCGCGGCATAAGCGGCGGTCCACAGGCCGTCGCCTTCCTCGTGGAGGTCGCGGGTCATGTAGAGGGCGATCGGCTCGACGAAGACGACGACGCGGCGCTCCTCGAGCGCGAGCCGGACGCATTCGCGCAGCATCTCGACGGCGTCCGCGCCATTGCTCGGGCAGGCGAGGATCAGGCCGGGTATGTCGCGGAAGATTGCCAGGCTGTTGTCGTTGTGGAAATGGCCGCCGAAGCCCTTCTGGTAGCCGAGGCCGGCGATCCGCACGACCATCGGATTGGTGAACTGGCCGCGGGAGAAGAAGCTGAGCGTCGCCGCCTCGCCGCGAAGCTGGTCCTCGGCATTGTGGACGTAGGCGAGGAACTGGATCTCGGTGATGGCGAGCAGGTTGTTGTGCGCCGCGCCGATGCCGAGGCCGAGGATGCTCTGCTCGTCGAGCAAAGTGTCGATGACCCGGACCGAGCCGAAGCGCTCGTGGAGCTTGGCGGTGACGTTGTAGACCCCGCCCTTCCGGCCGACGTCCTCGCCGGCGACGAAGACCTCGGGGTGAGCGAGCAGGATGTCGGCGAGCGCCCAGCTCAACAGGCGCGCCATATGCTGGGGCTTCTCCATCATCGCGGAGTCGCGGGCGAACAGGGCCGAGCGCTGCTCCGGATCGGGCGTGTTGGCCGCGATCCGGGGGGCCTTGGGCGGGACGATGCTCGCCATCACCTCGGCGGACGTGGAAAGCTTGGGGCGCGCGATCGCCTCGGCGGCGATCCGGTCGAGCCGCGCCTCCGTCTCCTCGTAGATGTCGAGGATCTGGCCCCCCGTCAGGATTCCTTCCTCGACCAGCAAGGCGGCGCTGTGGAGGAGGGGGTCGCGTTCCTCGTCCGCCTCGATCCGCGCCTTGTCCATGTAGGCGGTCTGAACGTCCGAGCCGGCATGGCCGTAGAGCCGCACGCAGTCCATGTGGAGGAAGACGGGGCGGCGGCGGGTGCGGGCGTGCCGGGCGGCTTCGAGCGCGCCGCGATAGGCGTCGACCATGTCGAAGCCGCTGCAGCGCACATATTCGAGCGCGGGCCGATCGCCGAACGCCGCTTCGATCCATCCGGACGGGGTGCGGGTGGAGATTCCGATGCCGTTGTCCTCGCAGAGGAAGACGATCGGCATCGGACTGCCCTGATAGGCTGCCCATTGCGCGCAGTTGATCGCGCCCTGCGCGGTCGAATGATTGGCCGACGCGTCTCCGAAGCTGGCGAGGATGATCGCGTCGGGCGGCATCGCCGTGTCCTCGAGCTTCAGCGTCCGGGCGATGCCGAGGCTGAAGGCGGCGCCCACCGCCTTGGGGAGGTGCGAGGCGATGGTGCTGGTCTGCGGCGGGATGAACAAAGGCTTCGAGCCGAGGACCTTGTGGCGGCCGCCCGAGATCGGGTCCTCCGCCGAGGCGGCGAAGCTCAGCAGCATGTCCCAGCAGGGCGACTGTCCCGGCAGCTTCGCCGCGCGATGGATCTGGAAGGCCGCGGAGCGGTAGTGGAGGAAGGCCATGTCGGTAAGCCGGAAGGCCTCCGCGACGGCGGCGTTGTTCTCGTGGCCGGAGCTGCCGATCGTGTAGAAGCCCTCGCCGCGCGCCTGGAGGCGGCGCGAGAGTCGGTCGAGCTGGCGGCTGGCGCACTGGCTGTAGAACAATTCGACCAGGGTCTCGGAAGCGAGCCCCGCGTCCGCCGGCCGAAGGGTCGAGGTTCGGCGCGGCAGCTTCGCCGCCCGGACTTTCGCGACGAACTTCTCGTGAACGGCTTCGGCGGCATCCATCGCGCCGCCCCTAATGCTCGCGCGCCATGGCGTCGAGTGCCGCACTTGACCTGACGTTCGCGTCAACTAGGGATGGCGACGAGCCGACCCCCGGAGGATCCGAATGACCAAGAGCGAAATGACCGCCGCGTTGAACGACAAGCAGGCGTGGCTGCCCGGCAAGCGCGTGAAGCTCGATTTCGGCGATGACGGCGTGGTCCTGCTCGACGGCGTCGCCGGCCGCGCCTCCGAGGAAGACGGCCCCGCCGACACGACGATCAAGGTCGCCTGGGAGGATTGGGAGGCGATGCGCGACGGCAAGCTGGACGGCATGACCGCCTTCATGCAGGGCAAGCTCCGCGTCGAGGGCGACATGTCCAACGCCATGCAGCTCCAGGGCG
>JAXDPL010000300.1:0-18542 GCA_034668385.1 Sphingomonadales bacterium
TGCGACCTCCGTCTGCAACTGACTCAAGGACAAGGTCTTCTTGAACAGGATCGAGATGTCGCTCATCACAAATTCCCCTCTCTTGCCGTCGTCACGGAGTCACCCCGGTCTTGGCGGCGATATCGGCCAGCAGCGCATTCGCGCTCGCCCTGGTGCAAAATTTCTGGGAGCTGAGAATGATTGCTTTCGCCTGGGCTTCCGCCTCCGCTTCGTTGGCGGCATCGGCGACGCTGTTGCCTGTGACCATTTCGTGAATGACGCTGAGCGCATGGAGCTTCTTCGCCCTGTCGCTGCCGGCCGGGGCCGGACCGCCCTTGGCCGCCTCCTCGAGCATCATAACGACATCGTTGATACTCCCCCACAAGGGCGCGACGTCATTGGTGGGTTCGCAGGATTCGGTCGCGTTCTCATACCGTCGCTGCTCCTGATTGGCGGCATTCCCGCTGGTCGTCGTAATCTCCTGGATCGCAGCGTTGAGGCTTGCTGCGAGCTCATAGTCACCGAGGTCTGCGAGGGCTTGTTGAAGCGGATAACGGGCGACGTCATCATTGATGAGGTGCGTCGCGATCTGCGTCTTAACGCGCAGCCGGTTCGCCTGCATCGCCGCCTCGATCGCCGGAAGCGTCTTTTCGAAATAGAGTTCGCGGTTGATCGAGCCTCGCGCGCCGGTGAGCGCAGCGGCCGCCGCAGACAATTCGTTGGCTGCGCCATTAGCGACCGCGCCCGCGCTGCTCACCAGCACGCCAGCGAGATCCAGGCCGAAATTCGAGCCCTTCACCGTCTTGTTGATAGACGCCAAGAACTGGCGATATTGGTCGTCCGCGGCCCTCACGTACGCCCAGACAGCGTTGTTCCTGATTGCCCGTTGCTTCAGCGGATCGCCATCGGCCGCGTCGATTTGCTTTTGAATGGCCTCACCTTCGGTCAGGTGATTATTCGCCATAGTGCTGGTTACGGGACGCGGCGCGCCTTCGAAGGTGGCGCAGCCGGCGGTCGACAAGGCCGCGGCGACGATGGCGGACAGGCTCGTTGCTCGGATCATATCGTTGTCCCCTCGGGCGATTGGGCGATGTTACGCCGAGAGGGGTGACGGGAGCGTGATCTGCGTCACGGCCGCACGAATTACGACCCGGACCGGCCGCGACCCGGCGATTCGCTACGAAAGCCGCTGGATGGCGCCCAAGCGCGAGCCGGGTCTGCTCGCCGCGGAGGCCGAGTGGGCTGGGGCGGCGGCCGCCGGCTGACGGGGCGGCTTGCCGCCGATCAGGCCCTGGAGGACGAGCAGGCTTCGCACCAGCGCCAGACCGCGCGGGCCGGCGATGTAGCGCGGCGACCAGGCGGGGCCGAACTTCTCCTTGTAGGCCCTGAGGCCTTCGAAGCGGTAGACCCGCTCGCCGTGGCGGAACAGGAAGGCGGCGGCCTTGGCCCAGGCCGGCGACAGGCGCCGCGCCTCGATTCCGGAGAGCGGCGCGATTCCGAGCGAGAATCGGCGATACCCCTCGTCGCGGCCCCACAGCATCAGGCGTGCGAAGAGCAGGTCCATGGCGCCGTAGGGCAGGGGTTCCGAGTGGCGCATCAGGTCCACCGACAATTCCGCCTTGTTCTCAGTCTTCCAGACGTTCGCGAAGGCGACGATCGTCCCTCGGTGACGAACCACGGCGCAGTCGAAGCGGCTCAGATAGACCGGATCGAACCGGCCGACGCTGAACCCCTTCTCGCCATGGCCTTTGGCCGACAGCCAGGCGTCGGACACCGCCTTCAGCTCCGGCACGATGGCGGGGACGGCCGAGGCCGGCACGAGCTCGAACTCGGCGCCTTCCCGCTCGGCCCGACGAACGCATTGGCGCAGGCCGCGCATCGTCCCGCCTTCCAGCATGAAAGCCTGGAGGTCGACCGACGCCTCCTCGCCATATTTGACGATCGAAAGGCCCATCTCGATCGCGACGGGCAGCGCCTCGGCGGTGAACTGGTAGAGGAGGAGGTTGCCCTGGGCGGCGTCGGCGAGGCCGCGAATCGCCCAGAGCAGCTCCGCCCAGTCCGAGCGCGGGCCAACCGGATCCCCCATCACGATCCAGCTGCGGCCCCGTACCCGGTACATGAGGAAGGCGGCGCCCGAGCGCGAGACCAGGAAGCATTTGTCGCCGGTGAAGGCGAGCATCGACTCGCTCCGGCCGGTCGCGCCAAGGGCGGCGGCGGAGACGGTCGGCGGAAGCGTCTCGACCGGCCGGTCGCGCGATGTCGGGGCGAGCAGCCGCCAGACCAGCCAGGCGAGCACCAAAGCCGCGGCGCCCAGCGAGCCCCTGAGGAAACGGGCGGCGTCGGCGCGCAGCGCGAAGCGCCACCAGAGGTCGTTCGAATAGGCAACGTGCCGGTAGGCGAAGAAGCCGAGCCACAGCGACAGGGCGAGGGCGGCGGCGATGGTGGCGAGCCAGCGCGGCGAGACCGGCTCGCTGGTCAGCGCGGTCCGGCGGTAGAAAGCGGGCCGGGTCCATTGCAGCAATGCGGCGAGGCCGGCGAGCACCGCGGCTTCCTCGAAATCGAGGCCCTTGCCGAGCGAGAAGACCGCCCCGGCGACGAGCAAGGCGCGGGTGAGGATGAAGGCGCCGTCGAGCCGGCGGTGAAGCCCGGGCGCGAGCAGCAGCAGAGCAGTGCCGGCGAGGCTTGCGGAGAGGTGCGACGCCTCGATGAATGGCAAAGGAAGCAAACGGGCCAGCACCGCCAGCCGCTCGGGAAGCCCGGGCAGCGAAGCCGACACGAGCAGCACCAGCCCGCCGAAGAAGACGAGCAGGCTGACCAGGGTCGGAGTCACCCAGCTCGCGAGGGTGCGCGCCGAGACGAGCAGGCGGTTGAGCCAGCCCCCGCTCCGCCGCGCCTCGACGGCCGCGAGAAGGAAGACCGCGCAGCCCAGAGGTACGAAATAATAGAGGATTCGATAGGCGATGAGGGCGGCGAACAGTTCGGCCTTCGGGCCGGGAAGGGTCGCGGCGAGCACCGCTTCGAACACGCCGAGCCCGCCGGGGACGTGGCTGACGAGCCCGGCGGCGCAGGCGAGCACGTAGGCCAAAGCGAAGGGGGCATAAGCGTGGAGCGAGGCGTGCGGCACCAGCACGAACAGGGCGGCGCTGGCGGTGAGCAGGTCGATGAAGCCGATGCCCGCCTGCCCCGCGGCTTGGGCGGGGGTCGGCAGAGGCAGGCTCCAGCCGGCCAGGCGCAGCGTGCGCCCGCGTCCGGCGGGAATCGCCAGCATTGCCGAGCCGAGCAACGCCGCCGCCCCGGCGCGGGCCCACCCCGGATCGAGCGGGAAGGGCAGCGCGCCGGGATCGACCAGAATGGCGAGGGCGGCGACGGCGAGCAATCCGCCCCAGAAGGTCGCTCCGGCGATGGCGATGACCCGCGCCACGTCCGCCGCTCCCAGACCCGCCTTCCCGTAGATGCGCAGGCGGGCGGAGCCCCCGGTGACGAGCGACAGGCCGAGATTGTGGCTCAAGGCATAGCTGGTGAAGGCGGCGAAAGCGGCCGTCCGCCACGGCAGCCGCCGCCCGATCATGCGCAAGGCGATGACGTCGTAGAAGGTCAAGGCGGCGTAGCTGAGCGCGGTGAGGGACAAAGCGGCGCCGATCTGCCACGGCTCGAGGGCGGAAAAAGCGTCGGCGACGTCGGCCACATCCACTTCGCGGAACAGGGCGCGCAGCGCGACGAGGGCGAGCGCCGCGAGCGCCGCGGCAACCAATGCGGACAGAAGGGCGCGGCGCGCCGGCCGGCGCTTGTCGCCGTCGAGGGCAGGGGCGGCTAGCGCCTGTGCCATGTCTGCGACCGGCACAGCAGATTGCCGAGCAGGCAGCCGCTGATCCTGAGGTCGTTCGGATCGATCTCGGTCAGGGTGGAACGGAAGCTGCGCCCCATGTCGAGAACATAGACGATTCCGTGCCAGGCGCCATCGGCGCCGGGGCGATAGCCGCGGAGCACCTCGGCGTCGATCGGGTTGGCGACGCCGCTTTCCTTCGCGTCGGCAGTGGCCTTGGCGCTGAGCCAGACGACGTAGCCGCACAGCCGGCTGCCGCACGCCTCGGTGCGCACCGCGATGCTGCCCTTGGGGTTGACCCAGACCCCCTTCAGGTCCGGCGCGCTCGCGGCCGCGGCCGAACTGCCGCAGCCGAGGAGCGCAAGAGCGAGAGACGAAAGCCATATCTTCATAAATTTCTCTTCCCGTCTTGGCCGGCGAGCCAGGCGAGGATCGCCCGCGCCACGGCGCCGGCATCGCGGTGGAGGTAATGGCCGCCGGGCAGGGCGGTGCGGCTGAGGCTCGGCAGGCGCAGCCGCGCGCACAGACTGTCGCGTTGCTCTGCGCCGAACACGCACAAGGTCGGGGTCGAACCGAGATGCACCGCTGCCGGAAGTGCGTCGTTCGACGGGGCTGAGATGGGAAGCAACTCGGCCGGCGACGCCTGCAGCGCGACGCTTTCGCCCGGCACGACCAGAGCGACGAGCGCGACCCGGGCCCGGAGCGGCGCGGCGATGCCGGCAAAGCCGGTCGGCAATATGTCGGCGCCGTAGGACTGGCCGATCAGAAGGATGCGCGGCCGATGGGTGATGCGCAGCGCTTGCACCATCGCGCTTCCGACCAGCCTCGCCGCCTCGTCCGGCGAGCGTCGGGTGCGGAAGAAGGTGAGGCTGTTGACTCCGAGGACCGGGATTCCGGCCGCGGCCAGCCTGGCGGCGACCGCGCCGGCCATGCCGATGTGGAATCCCATGTCGCCGGAGAAAAGCACGGCCGCGACTCCTCGCGCCGCCGGCGCGGGTGTGCCGCGGGCCGGAACGAAGGTGAAAAGCGGGCCGCCGAACCAGCCGACCGCGGCGAACAGAGCGAGCAAGGCCGCCGCGACCGCGGCCGCCCCGCCGATCAGCCCGCCCGCCGCTCGCGCCATCGCCTTCCCTCCTGACCGGGGCGATATAGACCGGCGGGGAGAGCGGCGCCGTGACGGGAAGGTGAAGTTTTTGTCAGGCGCCGCTCAGAAGCGGTGGGCGATTCCCACGTAGAGCTCGGCGTCCGGAGCGCCGCCGGCCAGCCCTGCATTGGCGCCGGCGTCGAGCTGCCAATCGGGCCGCGCCATCCAGGCGAGCGAGAGCCCGCCGACCAGCTGGGTCGAGCGGCCGCCGGGATCCTCGTCGCGCTGCGCCGACAGCTCGACCGTCGCGGTAACGTCATGGGGCAGCGAGACGTCGAGGCCGGCGATTCCGCCATAAGCGAGGTGACGCCCATGCCGGTCGGCGTCGGCGGCCGCCTCGATCCGGCCGGTGAAGTCGAGCGTCAGGCCATGCGGAAGCTCGTAACTGAGCGGGACCAGCAGCCCGGCGCTCCAGTCGCCGGCGCCGATGGCGCGGCCGCCGGTGGGCAGGCTCGCATAGGGCATGAACGCCGCCGAGAAACCGGAGCCGTCGGGGTGGACGAGGTTGCGGCGCAGCGCCAGGGTCGCGTCGCCGGTGCCGCTGGCCCGGTTCACCGTGCCGGCCACGCGCTCGCGCACCGCGCCGAACGATGTCCAGCCGAACTGGACCTCGAGAGTGTCGGTAAGCCCATACCGGACCAGCAGGTCCCCGAGCAGCCAGGTATCGGTGCGGTCGCCGCCGCTCCGCTCGAGCGTCCAGTCGGCGAGGCCGATCTCCGCGTCGCCGCGCCCCCGGTCGATCGTGCAGGGGGGCGTTCCGAGGCCGGGCCGATCCGGACAGAAATCGCGCGTTTCGTTCGCCCTCGCGGGCGTCTGGAGGAGGGCCGCGAGGGCCGTCGCAAGGGCGAGGATTCGACTGGACATGCCGCGGGATATAGAATCTGATCGCCTTGGGGTCAGTGGGGAAAAATGGGATGGCGACGCAGGCGAGCGAGGGGCCGAAGGGGCGGCGGCTGGTCGTGTGCCTCGACGGCACCGGCAACGAGATCAAGACCAACCTCTCCAACGTCCTCAAATTCTACCGGATGCTCAAAAAGGATGAGGAGCAGCTCGTCTATTACGATCCCGGCGTCGGCACGATCGGGACGCCCGGCTGGTGGGACCAACTCAAGATCCAGTTCCAGGGCGTGCTCGGCCTCGCTTTGGGCTACGGTCTCGATGAAAACGTCCTCAACGCTTATTCCTGGCTCGTCCGAAACTGGCGCGAGGACGACCGCATCTACCTGTTCGGCTTCAGCCGCGGCGCCTACACCGCGCGGGTCCTGGGCGGCTTCATTCACATGTGCGGGCTGCTTAGCCCCGAGCAGCTCAACCTGTGCGGATACGCCCTCGTCGCCTACAAGAAATCCGCCGACGCGTCCGACCTCGAGATCGGTGAGACATTCCGGCGCCTGATCTCCGCCCGGCGCCCCAATATTCGCTTGATCGGCGTCTGGGACACCGTCTCCTCGGTGATCACGCCGCGTCCGGACCGCTTCTACCTCCCTTCGCTGCAGACCCTGCCCTACACGCGCTCCAATCCCAGCGTCCGGAGCTTCCGCCACGCCATCTCCATCGACGAACACAGGCGTCTTTTCCGCCTCAACCATTGGAAGGACCCGCAGCCTTTCCTGCCCGATCCCGCCCGAAAGGACGTGACCGTGCCGCAGGACATCCGTCAGGTCTGGTTCGCCGGAGTCCATTCCGACGTCGGCGGCGGCTATCCGGAGTCGGAGAGCGCCCTCTCGAAATATCCGTTGCTGTGGATGGTCGCCGAGGCCTCCGCGCTCCCGGAGGGAGACGCCTTGCACTTCGACCAGCGCCTGGTCGACTGGTTGGGTCGGGGGCGGACACCGCCTGACGGCGATCCCCAATATGTCTATGTCGCGCCCGACCCGAGAGGCGAGCTTCACGAGTCCCTGACCGGCGCCTGGTGGCTGTTTGAGCCGTTTCCCAAAAACGCGAAGCGGAAGGAATGGCCGCGCCGCCGCACCTTCCTTGGCCTTTTCTACATCCCCTGGGCGGAGCCGCGGCCGATCCCCAACCGGCCCTGGCAGGGCGTGCCCTCCGGTGAGCCGTTCTTCATCCACAGCTCGGCGGTCGCCCGGGTCGCCGACTGCCCCGACTATCGTCCGGTCAACCTCCCCGCCCAATTCGCCATCGACTCGACCGAAGGCCCGCCGGCGCCTGCGATACCCACGCCTCCCTATCACCCGGAGGGCGTTCTCGCGCGGCTCAAGCGACTGTTCTCGACCTGGCCGGGCGGGAGCGGATGGGCCGCGGCCGGCAAGGAGGCACTCTGGCTGATCCCGGCCTTGGCGCTGTTCGGCTGGCTGGGCGGCTTCCTGGCCTGGCCGCCCAGGCTGAGCCCGGACCTGATTCTGATCGACCTGGCGATCGTCTCGCTACTCGTGCTCCTCGAGGAGACGCTGTTCCGGGGAATCCTCCTGAAGCCGCCGCCGCTGGGGACCAGCGCGCTGGGTCCGGTCGTGCTTTCCGCCGCGCTGTTTACGCTCTGGCACCCGCTGCAGCTGCTCGGTTGCCGCTGGCTTGTCGCGGGCCCGTGTCCGCTCCCCTGGGCCTCGATCGGCCTCTGCTTCTGGTTCCTCGCCGCCTGCTTCGGTCTCGGCCTCGCCTGCGCCAGGGCCGTGCTGAAGTCGCGGTCGATCTGGCCCGCCGTGGCGTTGCACTGGATCGTGATTGTAGCCTGGATCGGCCTGTTCGGCGGATTCGCGCCGCACGGAGGCTGACGGGGGCTTCACAAGCCGGGGTCGCTGGGGGACAGATGGGGCACATGGCCCACCGTCTCAGCCCGCTGACGCCGCTCGAAGAGGAGCAGGAGCGCGCCTCCAGCCCGCGGGATCATGCCGCCCTTTCCGCGTCGGCCGGGACAGGCAAGACCCATGTGCTTACCGCCCGGGTCCTTCGGCTGCTCCTCTCCGGAGTCGAGCCTTCCTCGATCCTCTGCCTCACCTTCACCAAGGCCGGCGCCGCCGAAATGGCCGGGCGGATCCAGGCGCGTCTCGCGCACTGGGTGCGGCTCGACGACAACGCTCTGAGGAAGGAGCTGTTCGCGCTCGGCGAGCCGACCGATGACGACGCCGTCCGGCGGGCGCGCACCCTCTTTGCGCGAGTGCTCGACGCCGCGGGCGGCGGCCTGCGAATCCAGACCATCCACGCCTTCGCGCAGAGCCTGCTCGCCGCCTTTCCGGCGGAGGCGGGGCTGACTCCGGGCTTCCGCCCGCTGGAGGGGCGCGAGGAGCAGATGCTCGCCCGCCAGGCGCTCTCCGATCTCCTCGTCGCAGCCGAGACCGCGGGCGAGGAGGGGCTTATCGCCGACGCCCAGGCACTCAGTCACCGGCTCGGCGAGACCGGTGCCGAAGCGTTCCTGCGCGCCTGCGCCCGCGCCCCCGAGGGCATGGCCGCGCTCGGCGCGCCGGAGCGGGTCGAGGACCGGCTCCGCGAGGCCTTCGGGCTGCCGCCGGGCGACATCGATGCCGCGATCGCCGAGCAATGCGGAGACGAGATTTTCGACCTTGAAGCGTTGCGTCGGATCGGCTTCCTGAACCGCGGCTGGGGCACGAAGAACGGCCTCGAGCGCGCCTCGCTGTGCGAGCAATGGGCCGAGGCGACGCCGGCGGAGCGCGCGCGGCTGCTCGAAGAGCTTCATCTCGTTTGGGCTCGAGGCGACGGCGAGATGCGCAACTTCGCCAAGGGCCAGGCGCCGCAGGGGGAGGATTATGCCGGGCTCGCCGCTGCCGCCTTCGACTGCTGCGGGCGGTTGCTGGCGATGCGGCGGACGGCGGCTCTGGTCGCCTGCCTCGCCGCCGGCCTCAGGGCCGGGCAGCGTTTCGCCGAGGCCTATGGGGAAGCGAAGCGAGCGGCGGGCGTGGTCGATTTCGACGACCTCATCCGCTGGACCGAGGCTTTGCTGGCCCAGCCCGGCATGGGCGAGTGGGTACGTTACAAGCTGGACCAGGCAACGGACCACATATTGGTCGACGAAGCCCAGGACACCAATGAAGCGCAGTGGAGCATCGTTGCGGCGCTGAGCGAGGAGTTTTTCGCCGGCGCCGGGGCGGTCCGGCGCCACCGCACTCTGTTCACCGTCGGCGATTACAAGCAGGCGATCTTCGGCTTCCAGGGGACGGACCCGGCGGCCTTCGAAGAGGCTCGGCGCCATTTCAAAGCGAAGGCGGAGGCCGTGCGCGAGGCCGCGATCGAACTCGACATGGCCGAGCCCGATCTGCCGCCCGAATTCCTCGATCTGTCGATGGACCGCAGCTTCCGCTCCTCGCCGCCGGTGCTGCGCGCGGTCGACGCGGTGATTCGCCACCTCGGCCACGAGGCGTTCGGCCTGCCGCGCGCTCCCAATCCGCACCTCGCCGAGCATGCGCGGCGGGCGGGCGGAGTCACGCTTTGGCGGCCTTTCACCGACGAGGCCGACACCGTGGCCGAAGAGGAGTCGGGGGAGGAGGGCTGGGTCAGCGACACCGTCCGCGCCTACGCGACCCGACTCGCCCGCCAGGTGCGTTTCTGGCTGGATAATCCGTTCATGCTCGAAGGCAGGAAGCGGCCGGTCCGACCGGAGGACATCCTCATCCTCGTCCGCCGCCGCGGCGACCTCGCGGCCCTGATCGTCGCCCGGCTGCACGCCGAGGGCGTGCCCGTCGCGGGCGTGGACCGGCTGCTTCTGACCGCGCCGCTGGCGGTCAAGGACCTGCTCGCCGCCGTCCGCTTCGCCGTACAGCCGCTCGACGATCTCAACCTGGCCAGCCTCCTCGTCTCGCCCCTGTTCGGATGGGACCAGGATCACCTGTTCGCCGCCGCCTACGGGCGGGACCGAGCGCCGCTCTGGCCGCGGGTGCGCGACAGCGGCGATCCGGCCGCCGAGGGCCTCGCCGCGCTGCTCGCGATGGCCGACTATGCGACTCCTCACCTTTTTCTCGAGACGATCCTTTCAGGCCCGCTGGAAGGCCGCCGCAAATTGCTCGAGCGGCTGGGCCCCGAGGCGCGCGACCCGATTGAGGAGTTGCTCGCCTCGGCCCTGCAGTTCGACGCCGCTCCGCCGGCCTCGCTGCAGCGATTCCTCGACTGGTTCGCGCGCGGCGACGTCGAAGTGGTCCGCGACCCTTCGTCCCCGCTCGACGCGGTGCGGGTCATGACCGTGCATGGTTCGAAAGGCCTGCAATCGCCGGTCGTGGTTCTTGCCGACGCCTGCGCGGATCCCGAGCGGGCCCGGCCCGGCAGCCGACTGGTCTCGCTGCGCCTTGGGGCGGAGGGGCCGAGCGTCCCCGCATTCCGGCCGCGGAGAGACGAGTTGGTCGAGCCGCTCCTTTCCCAGGTCGAGGCGCTGGAGGAGCGCGAGCGGAAGGAGCATTGGCGCCTGCTCTACGTCGCGATGACTCGGGCGGAGGAGCGGCTGTATGTCGGCGGAGCGCTGGGCGCGGCCGATCGGCAAGGCCCTTCGGACCGGAGCTGGTATGCGGCCATTGAGGCGGCGCTGGCCGGCCTCGGCGCGCAGCGGCGCGACGATTCGGCCTGGGACGGCGCCATGTGCTTCGGGGACGGCGAGTTGTTCCGCAAGGCGACGGCCCGCGGAGCGGAGCGCTCGGCGGCCGAGCCGGCGTGGCTGCGGATGCCCGCCCCCGTCGAGGCCCGGCCGCCGCGGCCCCTGGCCCCATCCGCGCCTCGCGACGACGACCTCGCCGAGCCGCCGCCCTCGCCCGCGATGCGCGCCGCGGCCGAGCGGGGACGGCTGCTCCACCAATTGTTCGAGCGGCTCCCGGCCGTTGCCGCCGACGAGCGGGCGGCGCGCGCGGAGCGATGGCTGGAGCGCGGCGCGGGGGTCGCCGACGCCGCCCTTCGAGCCGAACTGGCCGCCGATGCGTGCCGCCTGATCGCCGATCCGCGATACGCCGATCTGTTCGGGCCCGCCGCCCTGGCCGAGGCGCCGGTGGCGGCGGTGGTCGGAGACGGCAGCGTCGTCTCCGGCACCGTCGACCGGCTGTTGATCGAGCCGGAGCGGATCGTCGTGGCCGAGTTCAAGACTGCGCGCCGAGCGCCCGCGACGGTGGAGGAGGTGCCGGCGCCGCATCTGCGCCAGCTGGCTTATTACGCGGAGGCGCTGCGCACGATCTTTCCCGGGCGCCGAATCGAGGCCAAGCTCCTCTACACCGCAATCCCAAGGCTGTTCGACGTGCCGCACGCCTTGCTGGATCGCTACAGGCCCGGCAGGGAGGTTGAGACTGAAGCCGCGGCTCCCTAAATCATGGCGAGCGCCCCAGGAGACCCACATGAGCACCAAGACCGTCACCGACAACAGCTTCCACGCCGACGTGATTGCCGCCGACAAGCCCGTCCTGGTCGATTTCTGGGCGGATTGGTGCGGGCCTTGCAAGATGATCGCTCCGGCTCTGGAGGAGATCGGCCGGGAGCTCGGCGACAAAGTCACGATCGCCAAGGCCAATCTCGACGACGCCGGAGACGCGGCGAACAAGTACAACATCCGCACCATCCCGCAGCTGGTCCTGTTCAAGAACGGCGAGGAGGCGGCGCGCTGGTCGCGCGGCGCCGCGCCCAAGAGCGTCCTGCAGGGCTGGCTGGAAGGGGTCCTATAGGCCGCGGTAGAGACCGTCATTGCGAGCGTAGCGAAGCAATCCAGTCAGGGCGGCGATGCAGCGCTGGATTGCTTCGTCGCTGCGCTCCTCGCAATGACGGCTAGGCCGGAGGCTCCGTCCCTTCGAGCCCCCTCGTGTCGGGCCTGAACCGGTCGTGGCGCGGCAGGTCGTCGCCCGGCTCGAACCAGGCGATCTTGCTGGCCCAGAAGATGTGGAATCCCGGGGCGACGCGGTCCGGCGCGTCAAGGGTCGCCACCGAGAAGTCGACCGTCTCCGGCTGGTGATCGACCTGCATCAGGAAGGGGGTTCCGCATTCGCCGCAGAAGCTGCGGTGGCCGAAGCTCGACGATCTGAACGAGCGCACCTTGTCGGTGCCCCTTGTCCAGACGAGGTGCCCCGCGGGAACGCTGGCGAAGACCATCGCCGGCGCCCCCGAATTGAGCTGGCAGGTGCGGCAATGGCACCATCCGGCATCGAACGGCTCGCTCATCAGTTCGTAGCGCACGGCGCCGCAGGCACAGCCGCCGGTGATCTTCTCGTTCATGCCCGAGCCGCTAGTCCGGCGCGCCGCCAATCGTCAATCGGCGCGGCGAAGCCATGGACGAGGCGGGCGCCAGCCACTATGTCCGCCGGCTGAAGGAGCCGAACGCGCTTGGAACTGCTGCTTTTCCTCTCTGCGATGCTGGCCGGCCTCACCGGGTTCATTTCCGGCGATCGGGCCGTCGACGCGCGCCAGGTGGAGCGGACCGCGGTCGCCGCGGCGTCCATGGTCCAGGGCGAGACGAGCGCGGCGGAAGCGGCTTCGATCTCCGAAGTTCGTCCGGCGGCAAAGTCCTTCGCCGCTGCGCAGGATCGTGTGCTTCCCGCTCCGGCCGTCGCGCTGCCCCAGGCCGCGCCGGTCGACGAGCGCCGGCTCGAATAGCCGGGCTTCGGGCTCCGGGAGGAGTCCGCACCTTCGTTTCCCGGCCCACGAAGGGCGCCGCGGCCGTTTCGCGCCGCTCCCAGCTGATACAGGAATTTCGACATGTTCGGCGGATTTGCCAAAGCCATTTTCGGGTCTTCGAACGACCGCTACGTCCGCTCGCTGAGGAAGACGGTCGAGCGGATCAACGGCCACGAGCCCAGCCTCGCGGCGATGACCGACGAGGAACTGCGCAACCAGACAGTCCTGTTCCGCCGGCGGCTCGACGAGGGCGAGGATCTCGACGATCTCCTGCCCGAAGCCTTCGCCACGGTCCGCGAGGCGGCCAGGCGCACCCTCGGCCAGCGCCATTACGACGTGCAGATGATCGGCGGCATCGTCCTCCACCGCGGCGAGATCGCCGAGATGCGGACCGGCGAGGGCAAGACCCTGGTCGCGACGCTCGCCGTCTATCTCAACGCGCTCGAGG
The DNA here is from genome assembly GCA_034668385.1 of Sphingomonadales bacterium. Lineage (GTDB taxonomy): Bacteria > Pseudomonadota > Alphaproteobacteria > Sphingomonadales > Sphingomonadaceae > Allosphingosinicella. The sequence goes on from JAXDPL010000300.1 coordinate 12,937, forward strand.
GCAAGGGCGTCCACGTCGTCACGGTCAACGACTATCTCGCCCGCCGCGACGCCGAATGGATGGGCCAGATCTATCGTTTCCTCGGCATGAGCGTCGGAGTCATCGTTCCCAACCTCACCGATTATCAGCGCCGCCAGGCCTACGGCTCCGACATCACCTACGGCACCAACAACGAGTTCGGCTTCGACTATCTGCGCGACAACATGAAATACGAGCGCGAATCGATGGTCCAGCGCCCGTTCGCCTTCGCCATCGTCGACGAGGTCGATTCGATCCTGATCGACGAGGCGCGCACGCCTTTGATCATCTCCGGCCCGACCGACGACAAGTCCGAGCTCTACATGTCGGTCGACAAGATCGTGAAGGGCCTGGTGCCCGAGGATTACGAGCTCGACGAGAAGCAGCGTTCCGTCGTCCTCACCGAGGACGGCACCGAGAAGATGGAGCGGCTGCTCGAGGACGCCGGGCTGCTGTTCGGCTCGAACCTCTACGATTACGAGAACACGCTCGTCGTCCACCATTTGAACCAGGCGCTTCGCGCCAACGTCATGTTCAAGCGCGACATCGATTATATCGTCAAGAACGGCAAGGTTATCATCATCGACGAGTTCACCGGCCGGATGATGGACGGCCGGCGCTGGTCCGACGGCCTCCACCAGGCGGTCGAGGCCAAGGAGGGCGTCGAGATCGAGCCCGAGAACCAGACGATGGCCTCGATCACCTTCCAGAATTATTTCCGCATGTATCCCAAGCTCTCCGGAATGACCGGAACGGCGGCGACCGAGGCGGCGGAATTTTGGGACATCTACAAGATGAACGTCGTCACGATCCCCACCAACGTCCCGGTGAGGCGACAGGACGAGGACGACGAATTCTACAAGAACCAGGAGGACAAGTTCGCCGCAATCGCCAAGTCGATCAAGGAGAAGCAGGACATCGGCCAGCCGGTCCTGGTCGGCACCGTGTCGATCGAGAAATCGGAGCTGCTCGCCGAATTCCTCCTGAAGGAAGGCGTCCGCCACGAGGTGCTCAACGCCCGCTTCCACGAGCAGGAGGCGCATATCGTCGCCCAGGCCGGGCGATTGGGGGCGGTGACGATCGCCACCAACATGGCCGGCCGCGGCACCGACATCCAATTGGGCGGCAATATCGAGTTCCGCATCGGCGATGAGCTGGCCGACATGGAGGACGGTCCAGAAAGGGACGCCGCGATCCAGCGGATCACGCGCGAGGTCGAAGAGGAGCGCGAGCGTGTCCGAATCGCCGGCGGCCTGTTCGTGCTCGGCACCGAGCGCCACGAGAGCCGGCGCATCGACAACCAGCTGCGCGGCCGCTCGGGCCGGCAGGGCGACCCGGGCCTGAGCCGCTTCTATCTCAGCCTCGACGACGACCTGCTGCGCATCTTCGGCCCGCAGACCATGTTCGCGCGCCTCATGAACAAGAATCTGGAGGACGGCGAGGCGATCATCTCGCCCTGGATCTCCAAGGCGATCGAGACCGCCCAGAAGAAGGTCGAGGCGCGGAACTACGACATCCGCAAGCAGGTCGTCGAATATGACGACGTCATGAACGACCAGCGCAAGGTGATCTACGAGCAGCGCGCCGACATCATGGACGCCGACGCGGTCGGCGACGTCGTCTCGGACATGCGCGCCGAGACGGTCAACGCGATCGTCGGCGAATCCTGCCCGCCCAACACCTATCCCGAGCAATGGGACGTCCCCCACCTCAAGGAGCGGGCGATGGAGGTGTTCGGCCTCGATTTGCCGATCGAGGAATGGATGAAGGAAGACCGCATCGATCCCGAGATGCTGGTCGAGCGCGTCCAGGCGCTGGCCGACGCGCAGATGGAGGCCAAGGCCGCCGACATCCCGGAAGAGAGCTACATCCAGGTCGAGAAGAGCATCCTCCTCCAGTCGCTCGACCATCACTGGAAAGAGCATTTGGCGATGCTGGACGCGCTACGGCAGGTCATCCATCTGCGCGCCTATGCGCAGAAGAAGCCGATCGACGAATATAAGCACGAGGCGTTCGGGCTGTTCGAGCGGATGCTGGCCGCGATCCGCGAGGACGTGACCCGCACGCTGGCGCTCGCCACCATCACCATGCCGGAGCCGATGCCGGAGGCGCAGATGTTCGCCCAGCCGGTGCCGCTCCCCGACTTCATCACTCACCATATCGACCCGTTCACCGGCGACGACGACACCGCCGACATCGACGCGGCCAGCGGCAACATCCTCTCGCGCCTGCCGCCGCTGCCGCCGTCGGCGATCGAACAGCCCGATTTCGTCGCGGGGACGAACGTGGCGGAGCTGCCGAACATCAGCCGCAACGCCCCCTGCCCGTGCGGCTCCGGCCTCAAGTACAAGCATTGCCACGGGCAATTGGCGTAGGGGCCTAAATCCTCCCCCGGATTTCCGGGGGAGGGGGACCGCACGAAGTGCGGTGGAGGGGCGCGAGCGGAGCGAGCCTTAAACTAGAAGGGCCCTTCGCGCTCAAGAAGCCCCTCCACCATGCTCCGCATGGTCCCCCTCCCCTGCAAAAGCAGGGGAGGATCAGGCCTCACGCCATCTTGAAGCCTTCCTTGTTCATCAGGCTGGTCAGCTTCGCGTTCTGCTCCTCGGTGAGCGCCTGGCGGAACGCTGGGAAGACCTCGTCCTCCTCCATCCGGATATGCTCCTGCATCATGGCGCGGAAGTCGCGGACCCGGGCCAGCCATTCGGGGCTGGCCTTGGAGATCGCATCCAGCTCGTAGAGATAGGTCTTCACATAGCCGTGCTCGGAATTGAGCGCGTCGGCGTCGTGGGCGAGGTTGGCCTCGCGAAGCGCCGGGTAGATGACGTTCTCCTCCTCGTTGGCGTGCTTGGTCAGCGCATATTTGAGCTTCGTCAGCAGGTGGCCGCGCATCAGCCCCTGGCTGTCGTCGGTCGCCTCGATCTTGTCGAACAGAGCGAGCGTCGCCTGGTGCTCGGCCTTCAGCGCGTCGAACCAGTCGCCCATCGCGCCGGTCGACATCTGGACGAACAATTTGCGGCCCATATTGGCGGCGAGGCCCATCGCCGCTCCGGCCAAAGCCGCGCCGGCGAGGACGCCCGCGCTTCCGCCGCCCCAGGAAAAGGCGCTGGTCTCGCCCGAGCGCGACTTGCTGCTGCTGCCGCCCGAGCGGCTCCGGGTCTTGGTGTCGCCTGCCATCGAAATCCTCCTTTGAGACGTCGCGCCAAGGAACCGCCGGGCGGTGCTCCGGTTCCGGCAACGGCTCCGGCCACGCGTGGAAAAACCAACCTGTATCAAGGCGCTGCGGGCCGGACTTGCGAGCGGTGCGGCCAGCCGCCTCGCTCTTGCGCCCACCTGCGGGCTCCATCCTCCGCCGCCTTCGTTCCGGCCCAAAGCGATACGAAGGAGACCGCGATGAAAGCGCTCGTCTGGCACGGCAAGCAGGACATTCGGCACGAAACCGTCCCCGATCCCGAAATCGAGGAACCGAGGGACGCGATCATCAAGGTGACGAGCTGCGCGATCTGCGGCTCGGACCTCCATCTCTTCCACAATTGCATCCCGGCGATGAAGCCGGGCGACATCGTCGGCCACGAGATGATGGGCGAGGTGGTCGAGACTGGCTCGGCGGTGAAGAACCTCAGGAAGGGCGAGCGGGTCGTCATCCCGTTCACGATCAATTGCGACGAATGCGACCAGTGCCGGCGCGGCAATTATTCGCTGTGCGAGCGCTCCAACCGCAACGGCGAGCTCGCCGACAAGGTGTTCGGCCACCGCACCGCCGGGCTGTTCGGCTACACCCACCTCACCGGCGGCTATGCCGGCGGCCAGGCCGAATATCTGCGCGTGCCGTTCGCCGACGCGACCCACATCAAGGTGCCCGATTCGATGACCGACGAGCAGGCCTTGTTCCTCGGCGACATCTTCCCGACCGGCTGGCAGGCGGCGATCCAGGCCGACATCCAGCCGACCGACGTGGTGGCGATCTGGGGCGCCGGCCCGGTCGGCCAGATGGCGATCCGCAGCGCCATCCTGCTCGGCGCGCGGAAGGTCGTCTCGATCGACCGGCTGCCCGAGCGGCTGAGCATGGCCGCGGCGGCCGGCGCCGAGACGATCAACTTCGAGGACGAGAGCGTGATCGAGCGCCTGAATGAGCTCACCGACAACAAGGGGCCCGACAAGTGCATCGACGCGGTTGGGATGGAAGCCCATGCGGGGCACCATATCGACGCGATGATGGACCGGGTGAAGCAGGCCACCCTGATGGAGAGCGACCGGCCGCACGTGCTCAGAGAAATGATCTATGTCTGCCGCCCCGGTGGACTCCTCTCGATCCCCGGAGTCTATGGCGGCCTGGTCGACAAGATCCCGTTCGGGATGGCGATGAACAAGGGCCTGACCTTCCGGATGGGCCAGACCCATGTCCGCCGCTGGACCGGCGACCTCGTCCGGCGCATCGACGAAGGCCAGATCGACCCGTCGTTCGTGATCACCCACAAAGCGTCCCTCAAGGAAGGCCCGGGCATGTACCGGGTATTCGAGCAGAAGCAGGACAGCTGCGTGAAGGTCGTCCTCAAGCCCGAGATGGAGATGGCATGATGAATTCGTCCTCGACTTTGGTGACCAGCCGCCCCGACCGAAGCCTGACCGCGACCGACCGGGTCGCGCGCGGCCTCGGCTGGTTCAGCCTCGGCCTCGGCCTCGCCGAGCTGATCGCTCCGGGCAGGCTCGGCAAGGCGCTCGGCCTCGAAGGCAGGGAGACCCTGCTCCGGGCCTATGGCGGCCGCGAGATCGGCGCCGGCATCTGGGCCCTCTCCGACACGCCGGCGCCGGCCATCTGGGCGCGCGTCGCGGGCGACGTCGTCGATCTCGGAACGCTCGTCGCCGGCCTCAAGGGCGCCGACGAGGCGCAGAGGCGCAACAATTTCGTCGCCCTGGCCGCGGTCGCCGGGATCACCCTGGTCGACTTCGTCACCGCCCTGAGCCTCAGTGCCGAGCAGAGCGAGCGCAAGGGCGAGACCGGCCGCGACTACAGCGACCGCTCGGGCTTCCCCGGCGGTATCGCCCAGGCGCGCGGAGCAGCCGGCCAGGAGGCGGTCCCGGTCGACTTCAAGGTGACGGCGACCGAGGAGCGGACCGAACAGGCGCTCGAGCCGGCGTGACCCGTTCCCCCCCGGCATTTGCCGGGGAGGGGGACCGCGCGAAGCGCGGTGGAGGGGCCTTGCTGGTTTCGAAGGGCCCCTCCACCAGGCTTCGCCTGGTCCCCCTCCCCGCGAAATCGCTGGGAGGACTTTTCATTTAGGCCCGAGCAGCCACTTGGCCGCCTCTTCCGGGCTGCGCTTGTCCGTGTCGCGGTCGACCAGCAGGTTGGCCTGGCGCATCCGATCGATCGGGATGGCGCCGAGGAGCGGGCGGAGCGCGGCGAGGAAGCGTTCGTCGTGGGCGCGGCGGGGCGAGACGAGCAGCACCGCCTCGTAGCTCGGCAGAGCGTGCCTGGGATCGCTCAGGGTGACGAGGTCGAGCGCGGCGATCCGGCCGTCCGAGGAGAAGGCCGAGAGGACGTCGGCCGAGCCGTCGGCGATGGCGCGGTACATGAAGGTCGGGCTGTAGCT
>JAXDPL010000301.1:0-16596 GCA_034668385.1 Sphingomonadales bacterium
CGCTGGCCGGCGAGTTTCGCCCGCCGGCGTTTTTCGCGTTCGGCGCACGTTCGCGGGAGATTGAGGAGTGAGCGCATGTTCGACAGCCTGAGCGATCGCCTGGCCGGCGTGTTCGACCGCCTGCGCGGCCGAGGCGCGCTGAGCGAAGCCGACGTTCGCGGCGCGATGCGCGAGGTGCGGATCGCCCTCCTCGAGGCCGACGTCGCCTTGCCGGTGGTTCGCGACTTCGTCGACAAGGTGACCGAGCAGGCGGTCGGCCAGCAGGTGCTGAAGTCGGTCACGCCGGGACAGCAGGTCGTCAAGATCGTCCACGACGCGCTCGTCGACATGCTCGGCGCTGACGCCGCGGAGCTCCACCTCGAAGTGACTCCGCCCGCGGTCGTGATGATGGTCGGCCTGCAGGGCTCCGGCAAGACGACGACGAGCGCCAAGATCGCCAAGCGCCTGAAGGAGAAGGCCGGCAAAAAGGTGATGATGGCGTCGCTCGACGTCGCCCGCCCGGCGGCGCAGGAGCAGCTTCGCGTGCTCGGCGAGAAGGCGGCGGTCGCGACCCTGCCGGTCGTGGACGGCCAGCAGCCGGTCGACATCGCCCGCCGCGCCCTCCAGTCCGCGCGGCTGCAGGGCTATGACGTCCTCGTCCTCGACACGGCCGGCCGGCTCCACGTCGACCAGGCGCTGATGGACGAGATGAAGGCGGTCGCGGAGGTCTCCGCGCCCGACGAAATACTGCTCGTCGTCGACGCCTTGACCGGCCAGGACGCGGTCAACGTCGCGAAGAGTTTCTCGGAGCAGGTGCCGGTCACCGGCATCGTCCTCACCCGCCTCGACGGCGACGCCCGCGGCGGCGCCGCTCTGTCGATGCGGGCGGTTACCGGCAAGCCGATCAAGTTCGCCGGCGTCGGCGAAGCGATCGAGGCGATCGAGGCTTTCCACCCGAGCCGCGTCGCCGGCCGAATCCTCGGCATGGGCGACGTCGTTGGCCTGGTCGAGCGGGCGCAGGAGACGATCAAGATCGAGGAGGCCGAGGCGCTGGCCAGGCGCATGGCCAAGGGCCAGTTCGATTTGAACGACCTGCGCGGCCAGCTCGCCCAGATGCAGCGGATGGGCGGGATCAGCGGCCTCGCCGGAATGCTCCCGGGCATGAAGAAGGCCCAGGCGGCGATGGGGGCGAGCGGGGTCGACAACAAGGTGCTGGTCCATCTCGACGCGATCATCGGCTCGATGACGCCCAAGGAGCGCACCCGCCCCGAGCTGATGAACGCCAAGCGCAAGATCCGAGTCGCCAAGGGCTCCGGCACCACGGTGCAGGAGGTCAACAAGCTTCTCAAGATGCACCAGGAGATGGCCGGCATGATGAAGAAGCTCCGCAAGATGGGCGGCCTCGGCAAGCTCGGCGCCTTGTTCGGCGGCGGGGGCGGCGGCGGGATGGGCGGCATGGGTGGACCGGGCGGACTCGGCGGCGGCGGCATGCCGGGCCTTCCCGGTGGCGGGGCGGGGGCCCTGCCGGGTCTCGGCGGTTCCGCCCCGATGAACCTTCCGCCCGGCTTCGAAAAGTTCATGAAGAAATGAATCCGTCATTCCAGCGAAAGCTGGAATCCATGCCGACTCGGAATGGACCCCAGCCTTCGCTGGGGTGACGCCCACAACCAGATCAGAAGAGAAGGACTAACGACAATGGCAGTTTCAATCCGGCTTTCCCGGGGCGGCGCGAAGAAGCGCCCTTATTACAAGATCGTCGTCGCCGACGCGCGCACCGGCCGCGACGGCAAGGTGCTCGAGCGGATCGGCAGCTACAATCCGATGCTGCCCAAGGACAGCCCGGAGCGGGTCAAGCTCGACGCAGAGCGCGCCCGCCACTGGCTGTCGGTCGGCGCTCAGCCGAGCGATCGCGTCGCCCGCTTCCTCGACGCCGCCGGAGTCCGGGAGAGAGCGGCTCGCAACAATCCCAAGAAGGGCGAGCCGGGCGAGAAGGCGAAGGAGCGCGCCGAGGAGCGCGCCACCCGCGAGGCGGAGGCCGCCGAGGCGGCCGCCTCCGAGCAGGAGGAGACGCTCGAGGTGATGGCCGAGGCCGTCGAGGAAGCGACGCCGGAGGCACAGGCCGAGGAAGCCGCTCCCGCCGAGGAGGCCGCTCCGGCCGAGGAAGCCGCCGCCGAGGAGGCTCCGGCCACCGATGAGGCCGCGCCGGTCGAGGAAGAAGCTGCCGAGGAGGCTCCGGCCGCCGAGGAGGCCGCGCCGGCCGAGGAAGAAGCTGCCGAGGAGGCTCCGGCCGCCGAGGAAGCCGCCCCGGCTGAGGAAGAAGCTGCCGAGGAGGCTCCGGCCGCCGAGGAAGCCGCCCCGGCTGAGGAAGCGGCTGCTGATGAAGCTCCGGCCGCTGACGAAGCGGCGCCTGCCGAATCCGCCGAGGCCGAGGCCGAGGCCACGCCCGCCGACGAAGCCTCGAACGAGGGCGAATCGACTACCGAGCCCGCCGAAGGCTCGGACGAGGCCGCTCCCGCCGAAGGCGCCGAGAAGGCCGACTAAGCCTTGGTCGAGGATCAGGTCGCCCTCGCCGCCATTGCCGGAGCTCACGGCATTCGCGGCGAGGTGCGCCTGAAGCTCTTCGCCGACGGCCCCGACAGTCTCAGGCGCCACAAGCAGTTCAGGGCGGGGGACCGCCTCCTCACCCTCGTCGCGCTGACCGATGCCCGCCAACCGATCGCCCGTTTCGCCGAGATCGGCGACCGGACCAGCGCGGAGTCGGTACGGGGTCGGCTGCTGACCGTCCCACGCTCGGCGCTGCCCCCGCTCGAGCCCGGCGAATATTATCACGCCGATCTGATCGGCCTGCGGTGCGAGAGCGAAGCGGGCGAATCGTTCGGCACCGTCGTCGCGGTTGAGAATTTCGGCGCCGGCGACCTGCTCGAGGTCGAGCGGACCGACGGCCGCCGGTCGCTCCTCCCGTTCCGGCCGGGGATCGCCGACCTCGCCGACGGGCGGATCGTCGTCGATCCAGACTTTCTGGCCTAACTGGTTGAGCTTCCTTTCGCCGCGATCGAGCCGCTGAGCCGCTCGCGAAGGATCGGCCGCTCTTTCGCCAGATCGTTGCGGATCGTCGTCGCGGCGACTCCGCCTTCGCCCATCGCGTGGCTGATCTGGTCGAGGCCGAGGACGACGTCGCCCGCCGCATAGAGGCCGGGCACCGAGGTGCGCTGGTGGCTGTCGACGACCAGCACCTCGTCCTTCAGCACAGCGCCGAGCTGCAGCGCCAGCTCGACATGGGTGTCCGAGCCCAGCGCGGGGTAGACGGTGTCGAACGTGTAATGGCCTTCGGCGGTGTCGACGACAATGCAATCCTCGTGCGCCGCCACCGCCTGGCAGGGGCCGTCGACGGCGTGGATTCCGAACGTCTCGAGCTGGGCCCGCTCCTCGCTGGACAGCGCGTGCGCCGAATCCGGGGCGATCAGCGTCACGTCCTCGCTGAACCCGCGCAGGAAGACCGCTTCGGCGACTCCGCGGCCGCCGCTCCCGATGACTCCGATCTTCTTGTCGGTGACTTCGTAGCCGTCGCACACCGGGCAATAACGGATCAGGCCCTTCGCCAGCGCGGCGTCGTGCAGCGTCTCGTCCATCGGCGGCCGCCGGTTGGTGACTCCGGTCGCGAGCAGCACGGTTCGGGCCGCCACCGAGCCTTCGCCCCATTCGGCCCGGAAACCGCTCTCGATTCGGTCGAGCCGAGTGACTCGGCCCGCGACGATCGAGGCGCCGTATTTCTGCGCCTGCTCGGCCATCCGGGCGACCAGATCGGCGCCCGCGATTCCCTCGGGATAGCCGGCATGGTTGTGGGAAAGGGGGATGAGGCTCGCCCGACTCTTCCCAGCGTCCACGACCTTGATCGAGAGGTGGTAGCGGGTGAGGTAGATCGCCGCGGTGAGCCCGGCGGGCCCGCCGCCGATGACGAGGCAGTCGTAGCAGGGTTCGTCCATGGTGGTGGGAAGCGCGTTGCTGGCGCGCCGGTTCCGCTTGTGTGCGGTATATACGAAGCGTATATACAGGCGATGAAGAAGACCAGGACGTTCAAGTCGGGCAATTCCGTCGCCGTCCGCCTGCCGAAGGCGCTGGGGGTAGAGGCGGGCGTCGAGATGACGGTTCGCGAGGAACGCGGTCGATACATTGTCGAGCCCGTAAGCGACGCGCCGAAGACGATCGACTTGAGCGGCATCGAAGGCGCGGCCCCGTGGCTGAAGCCGATCGAAAGCTATGAGTTCGAAGACAGCCCTCGCGACTGGCACTTGTTGGAAGACCGGGCGCGGGGCGGGCCCCGCTAGTGCGTTACCTGCTCGACACGAATTGCTGCATCTACCTGTTCACCCGCGACTATCCGGAGCTGAACCGGCGCGTGAAGGCGAGTCCGTCGGGGGAAATCGGCCTATCGTCCGTGACCTTCGCGGAGATTGCCCACGGCAGCGCGCGCGGGCTCGCCCCTCCGCCCGACGCGCTGGATCGGCTGGCGATCGAGATGCCCGTCCTGCCCTTCGACGAGGCGGCGGCGAGGGCCTATGCCGACCTACCTTTCGAGCGAGGCAATTTCGATCGCCTGTTGGCGGCGCATGCGATCGCAATGGGCTTGGTGGTCATCACCCGCAACACCCGCCATTTCGCGGCTATACCGACCCTGAGAACCGAAGACTGGACCTTGCCGTGACCTGGGCCGCCACGATCCTCACCCTCTACCCGGAGATGTTCCCGGGGCCGCTCGGCGTCAGCCTGGCGGGGCGGGCGCTGGGCGAGGGGATATGGTCCCTAGAGACGGTCCAGATCCGCGACTTCGCGCCCGACCGGCACCGTTCGGTCGACGACACGCCGGCGGGGGGTGGGGCGGGGATGGTGATGCGGGCGGACGTGCTCGCGCGGGCTTTCGACGAGGTGTTGGCGCGGCGGCCCGAGGCGCCCCTGCTCGCCATGACTCCGCGCGGCGAGCCGCTCACCCAGGCGCTGGTGCGCGAGCTTGCCGCGGGGCCGGGCGTGTCCATCCTGTGCGGCCGGTTCGAAGGGATCGACGAGCGGCTGTTCGAGGCTCGGCCGATCCGTCCGGTCTCGATCGGCGACTTCGTGCTTTCGGGCGGCGAACCGGCCGCGCTCGCCCTCCTCGATGCTTGCGTTCGGCTGCTTCCCGGGGTAATGGGCGCGGCCTCCAGCGGAGAGGAAGAGAGCTTCGAGAGCGGGCTTCTCGAATATCCGCATTATACCCGACCTCTTGAATGGGAAGGGCGCAGGATCCCTGAAGTGCTGCGATCGGGGGATCATGCGAGGATCGCGGTGTGGCGCCACGAGCGCGCGCTGGCGGACACACGGTCAAGGCGGCCGGACCTGGTCGAGCGTCACGGGGACGCGCGAAGGCCACCGCCCTCTGGCGCGCGGCGCGACGACTGAGAGAGCAAGAACATGAACCTGATTCAGCAGCTCGAGGCCGAGCAGATCGAAAGCCTCACCAAGGGCCGCGCCATCCCCGATTTCCGGCCGGGCGACACGCTCCGAGTCGGAGTCAAGGTCGTCGAGGGCGAGCGCACCCGGGTCCAGAATTTCGAAGGCGTCTGCATCGCGCGGGCGAACAAGGGCCTCGGCTCGTCGTTCACCGTCCGCAAGATCAGCTTCGGCGAGGGCGTCGAGCGCGTCTTCCCGCTTTACTCGCCCAACGTCGATTCGATCGAGGTCGTGCGCCGCGGCGCGGTGCGCCGGGCGAAGCTCTATTATCTGCGCGGCCGCACCGGCAAGGCGGCCCGAATCGCCGAGCGCCGCGATACCCGCGGAGACCAGAAGGCGACCGCGACGCCGGAGACCGAAACCGCCGAGGGCTAAACGCTCCGGGAGCGAAATCGAGGAGGCGGGGAGGGCGAGGCTTTCCCCGCCTTTTCTTTTGCGCGGCGGCCTCTAGTGAGCTCGCCATGCGCAAAGCCTTTCTCGCCTTCCTTGTCGCCGCGGTTCTCGCGGTGCCCGTCGCGGCTCGCGATCTGACGCTCGAGCGGCTGCTCCAGAGCCCCTCGCTCTCGGGACCCGTGCCTCGCCAGCCGAAGCTGTCGCCCGACGGCCACCTGGTCGCTTTGCTCAGAAACCGGGCGGACGAGAAAGACCGCTACGACCTCTGGGCGATCGACGCCGCGACCGGGGAGGCGCGGATGCTGGTCGATTCGAAGAAAGTCGGCACTGGCGGCGAGATCTCCGAGGAGGAGAAGATGCGGCGCGAGCGCGCGCGGATCGCCGGCACCAAGGGCATCACCGCCTACGAATGGGCGCCGGACGGCAAGTCGATCCTCGTCCCGATCGACGGCGACCTCTACCTTGCCACCCTCGACGGCAATATCCGCCGACTGACCGAAACCCAGGCGACCGAGATCGACCCCAAGGTTTCCGAGACCGGCCGCTACCTCTCGTTTCTCCGCGACAGGAACTTCTACGTCATGGATGCCGCGACCGGCCAGGAGCGAGCGCTGACCACCGACGGCGGCGGCACCCTGAGCTGGGGCGCGGCCGAATTCGTCGCGCAGGAAGAGATGAGCCGCCTCACCGGTTACTGGTGGTCGCCGGACGACCGCTGGATCGCCGTCGCCCGGGTCGACGAGAGCCCGGTCAAAATCGTCACCCGCGCCGCGATCGGCGCCGAAGGGACGAAGCTTGTCGAGCAACGCTACCCGGCCGCCGGCACCGCCAACGCGATCGTCGACCTCTATCTGATGAGCCCGGATGGATCGCGGCGGGTGAAAGCGGACCTCGGGCCCAACCCGGACCAGTATCTGACCCGCGTCGACTGGACGAAGGACGGCAAGGGCGTGCTCGTCCAACGGATGAGCCGCGATCAGAAGACGCTCGACCTCCTCCGCGTCGATCCCGAGACGGGCCGCTCGACGCTGCTGTTCAGCGAGACTTCGCCGACCTGGATCAACCTCACCGACAATCTGAGGCCGCTCAGGGACGGCAGCCTGATCTGGTCGTCGGAGCGTTCCGGCTACTCCCATCTCTACCGCTGGAAGGCGGGCAAATGGACCCAGCTGACCCGCGGCGCCTGGGCGGTGCAGGAGGTGGCCGGAGTCGACGAGAAAGCCCGGCGCGTCTACTTCACCGGCACCGCGGAGACTCCGATCGAGCAGCAGCTCTACTGGGTCTCCTACGACAAGCCCGGCAAGCCGGTGCGCGTCACCGAGGCGGGCTGGAGCAATTCGGCGGTGATGGACAAGGCCGCGACGCACGCGCTCGTCACCCGGTCGAACCCGAGCCAGCCGAGCCAGACCTACCTCGCCGACGCGAGCGGCCGCCGCCTCGCCTGGATCGAGGAGAACCGGCTCGACGCAGCCCACCCCTATTCGCCCTATCTCGACAGCCATGTGAAGCCGGTCTTCGGTACCCTCGCCGGCCCGGACGGCTCGACCCTCCATTATCGTATGCTGACCCCGCCGCTGGTGCCGGGCCGACGCTACCCGGTCTTCCTCTACGTCTATGGCGGGCCCCACGGGCAGCAGGTGACCGACGGCTGGTACGGCCAGCTGCCGCTCCACGAATATCTCGTCGACCAGGGCTGGATCGTTTTCACGATCGACAATCGCGGCACCAACCGGCGGGGGACGAAGTTCGAGAGCGCGCTCTACCACGCGATGGGAGGCGTCGAGGTCGAGGACCAGCTCGCCGGCGTCGAATGGCTGAAGCGACAGCCGTTCGTCGACCCGTCGAAAGTCGCGGTGATGGGCTGGTCCTACGGCGGCTATATGACCCTGAAGCTGCTCGAAAAGGCGCCGCCCCACACCTTCGCGGCCGGAGTCGCGGTCGCGCCGGTCACGCGCTGGGAGCTCTACGACACCTTCTATACCGAGCGTTATCTCGGCAATCCGGCGGTCGACGCGAAGCCGTACCAGAGCTCCGACGCGCTCGAGGAGGCGAGCCGAATCTCGGATCCGCTGCTCGTCGTCCACGGAATGTCTGACGACAATGTCGTATTCGAGAACACCACCGCCCTGATCGCCAGGCTCCAGAAGGAAAAGCACCCGTTCGAGCTGATGGTCTATCCGGGCGCCACCCACGCCATCGCCGGCGAAGGGCCGCAGACCCACGTCTGGACCACCATCACCCGCTTCCTCGACCGCACGGTGCGCGACCGGCCCTAGAGCCGGACCTTCGCGACTCCGATCGTGACGTCGGGGCTGTATTGCGGCTGGGCGTTGGCGGGGCGGGCGCGAAGCAGGGTGCCACCTTCCAGCGGAAGGCCGGAGCGGATTCCGATCAATGTGAGGGCCAGGGATCCGGCCCGTCCGACGAGCAGGTCCAGGACGGCACCGTCGCAGCTGCGCCCGACGCATCGGACGAAATAGGGGTCCTTGGCGGCGCCCGTGCCGGTGCGGGCGAGCGAGCCGCCGAGCCGCACCGCCTTCACCGCCGCATCCGGCTCGCCGCGAAGCACGATCTGCTCGGCGCCGTTCGATCTCAACCGCAGAGTGAGAACGCGACCCTGCGGGGACGGGCGGTCCGCCAGGATGTCGATGGCAGGGGTCGACATCGCGAGGACCGGCGCCGGCGCGCTGCGCCGGCGGCTCGCCGACCAGGGCACCTTCACCGGGTCGCCGAAGCGGGCGAAGGCCGCCGGCAACGGTCCGCCGTCGGAGGCGAGCAGCCAGCGGCCTTTGCCGTCCTGCAGCGCATATTCGATCCGGAGCAGCTGCTTGCGGTCCGGCGAGTAAGCGGGGACGAGGGCGACGTAGAGCCAGGAGAGCAAGGCCGCGCCGAACGCGCCGCCGAGCAGGCGCCGGCGCGGCAGGCGGACCAGCGCCGGCTTCAGCTCGATCAGCGCCGGCAGCAGGATCAGGGCGGACACCGCGGCGAAGATCGCGCCGCCCGCGAAGCCGAGCAGCACCTGGCCGAGGTAGAGCAAAGGCGCCCAAGTCAGGAACAGGAGAGCCCAGGCGGCCAGCGCCAGGGCGCGTTCGGCACCCGGCCGCACCCGTTCCAGCGCGACTCCGGCGAGCGCGACGAGGGGCGGCGCGAGGAAGAAGATCAGCACGCCAGGCGCGATCGCGGCGAGAATGCAGCCGATCAGCAGGAACAGCAGCCAGTAGCCGACCCGGAGCCGGTCGCGCGCCAGCGGTCTCGCCAACCACAGCAGCATCGCGCACGACACGGCGAGGGCAGCGACGTCGACGGCGAGCGAGCTGATTTCCGGATGCGCCCGCGCATATTCGCCGCCTCTGATCCACCCGACCAGCGTCTGAGCGACGAATACCGAAGCGCTGCTTCCGGTCAGGATCGCCAGCATTACCGCGATCGAGCGGCGTCGTCCGCCGGGTCTTCGCAGGGCCGTCCAGCCGAAGCCGAGGACCAACAGGCCCGCCAGGGCGATGCCCACGGTCAACGGCAAGGTCACGAGGTACCGCCCGAGCAGGTCCGCGTAGAGCCGCTCGCCGCCGCCTGCCTCCGCCGGCGCGGCCGCGAGCTCTCCGGCGGCTGCCAAAGCCTGGTCGCCCATGTGCTGGAGGCTGCGCCGGTCGAGTGCGGCGATCGTGTCGCCGGGGCTGTGATAACGAGTCTCGTTGCCGATGATCGCGTAGTTGAGGATCGTCCAGGGGCGGCCGGCGAAGACGGAGACGTCGGTCGAATTCGGAATCAGCCGGTAGATGTCCGCCGTCATCGAGTTGGCGACGGGGCGGGCGGCGCTGCGCGCGAAATGGCGGATCGCGCTGCCGTTCGGGCGGCTGGTCTCGAACATGATGGCGGGTCCGGTGACCCCCCGGGCCTCGAGGTTGATCGCGCTGTCGACCCCCGCCGCCAGAGGATCATGCTCGAGGAAGGCCTTGGCGCCGAGCAGGGCGGCTTCCTCGCCCTCGTCGAACAGGAAGGTCACGGGCCGCTCGAGCTTCCTGTCCTTGAGGATCGACGCGATCTCCAGCATCGACGCGACTCCGATGCCGTCGTCGGCGGCGCCGGGCCCGGCCGCCGTCGAATCGTAATGCGAGGCGAGGAGCAGGTGGCGCCCGCCCGCCGGACCGATCGTCGCGACGACGTTGCGCACTCGGGCGCAGGACAGGCCGCGGCTGCGCGGGTCGCCGTTGCAGGCCCAGTGATCGGTAACGCGCGGGCTGAGCCCGATCGCCCGCAACTCGGCCACCAGTCGCTCGCGCACCGCGTCGTCGGCCGCGCTGTCGACCCGGTGCGGCCGCTGGTCCCCCAGCACGCGCGCCAGCCGGGCCGCTGCTCGCGCCTGGTCGAAGCCGCCGGGCCGCGCCGGCGCCAGCGCCGGCACCGTCGTCAACCATGCCTTCATCGCCATCGCCGCGACCAGCAGCGCCAGCACCAGCCAGACGGCAACGTTCCGCTTCATCTTGTCCCCCCGCTCCCCGAACGCCATATCGCGTTCACGCGCGGCTTGCGATAGAGGCCCGCACCTTCCCAAGCGGAGCAGCAACATGGGTTACCGGGTGGTCGTGGTCGGCGCGACCGGCAATGTCGGGCGCGAGATGCTGAACATCCTCGCCGAGCGCCAATTTCCCCTGGACGAGATCGCCGCGGTCGCCTCTCCGCGCTCCACGGGCGACGTCATCGACTTCGGCGACAGCGGCCGCGAGCTCAAGGTGCGCAACATCGAGCATTTCGATTTCGCGGGCTGGGACATGGCGCTGTTCGCGGCGGGATCGGCCGCTTCGAAAACCTACGCGCCGAAGGCCGCGTCGGCCGGCTGCACGGTGATCGACAACAGCTCGCACTATCGCATGGACCCCGACGTTCCGCTGATCGTGCCGGAGGTGAATGCCGCCGCGATCGCGGGTTATCGCCGCAAGAACATCATCGCTAACCCCAATTGCTCGACGGCGCAGATGGTGGTGGCGCTGAAGCCGCTCCACGACGCCGCCGGCATCCGCCGCGTCGTGGTGTCGACCTACCAGTCGGTGTCCGGCGCCGGGAAGGCGGGCATGGACGAGCTGTTCGAGCAGAGCCGCAACATCTTCGTCGGCGACGCCAGCGAGGCCAACTTCTTCACCAAGCAGATCGCCTTCAACGTCATCCCCCACATCGACGCTTTCCTCGATGACGGCTCCACCCGGGAGGAATGGAAGATGGTGGTCGAGACCAAGAAGATCCTCGACCCGAAGATCAAGGTCACCGCGACCTGCGTGCGGGTCCCGGTCTTCGTCGGCCATTCGGAATCGATCAACGTCGAGTTCGAGCGCGAGATTTCGGCGAAGGAGGCGCAGGACATATTGCGCGAGGCGCCGGGCATCATGCTCGTCGACAAGCGCGAGGACGGCGGATACGTCACCCCGGTCGAGGCGGTCGGCGAATATGCCACCTATGTCAGCCGGGTCCGCGAGGACCCGACGGTCGAGAACGGCCTCAATCTCTGGTGCGTCTCGGACAACCTCCGCAAGGGCGCGGCCCTCAACGCCGTCCAGATCGCCGAGTTGCTCGGCAGGAAGCATTTGCAGAAGGCGGCTTGATCGCGGCCGCGCGCGCGGCGAAGCTTGCCGGCGGTCCCGTTCGAGAGAATCGCCCGTGCTGCCGCTCCTCGCCGCTTTCGCGTCCGTTCCGAGCCACTCCTGCCCCGTCGAGGATGCGCGTTACGCGTTGCGCACCCAACCCTCCGTCACGGCCGAGTTTCGCGACGCCGAAACGGGCGCCGACTGGCCTGGCGGCCTCGTCATGCGCCTCCACATCGGCGCCTCGGGCCGAACCTATTGGTGGGTGCCGTGGAACGGCGGATCGAGCGGCGGCGAGCATCTGGCCTCGACCACCGATGCGACGGCGCCCGGCTGGCGCCCGCCCGACCCCGACGACGGGCCGCGCCCGGTCGGCGACGTGGATTTCATCGCCGTGGATGCGGCCTACAATCTGTGGAACCACGTCCCGGTTCGTGGCGGGCCCGCTCCGGCGCAT
This sequence comes from Sphingomonadales bacterium, assembly GCA_034668385.1. Classification (GTDB taxonomy): domain Bacteria; phylum Pseudomonadota; class Alphaproteobacteria; order Sphingomonadales; family Sphingomonadaceae; genus Allosphingosinicella. The sequence goes on from JAXDPL010000301.1 coordinate 11,884, forward strand.
TTCTTCATCCCCAACCTTCGCGACGCGCTCTGGTACCGGACGCCCGGCGACGCCCGCGACGGGACCGCGCGCCAGTTCTTCGACCTCGTGAGCTGCCGTCATGGCCGCTGAGGGACGAGCGATGAGCGGCGGCTGCGCCTGCGGGCGGGTGCGCTACTCGGCGCGGATCGAGAATGACGACGCCTATCTGTGCCATTGCCGGATGTGCCAGCGCGCCACCGGCTCGGTCTCGATCGCCTTCAAGCAGGTGATGAAGGCGGATGTCGACTGGGAGAGGGAGCCGGACTGGTATGCCTCGTCGCCGATCGCCCGACGGCCTTATTGCCGGGAATGCGGAACGTCGCTCGGCTTCGCCTTCCCCGAGAGCGAGAAGATGGACCTCACCGTGGCGTCTTTCGACGATCCCTCGCGCTTCGTCCCGAAATATCATTTCGGAGTCGAGAGCCTTCACCGCGCCTGGCTGAACACCGAAGGGCTGCCCGAGGCCCGAACCGAGGATCACCAGCCGCTCGTCGACAAATGGATCGCCGCAACGGGCGCGTTCCCGGGCTGAGCGGCGCGGGGGAGGGGAAATGACCTGAGGCTGGCGCCGCCGCGGCGCCGGGCCTAGGGGAGCGCCGATGACGAATCCCCGCTTCTTCACCGCGTCCGATGGCGCCCGCCTGGCCTGGCACGAAAGGGGGGAGGGGAGGCCGGTGATCCTGCTCCACGGCCTGTTCTCGAATGCCGAGACCAACTGGATCAAGTTCGGCCACGCCGCGCTGATCGCCGCCCGCGGTTTCCGGGTGATCATGCCGGACCTGCGCGCCCACGGCGACAGCGCGGCGCCGCACGATCCGGCCTGCTACCCGCCGGACGTGCTGGCGCGCGACGGGCTCCAGCTCATCGCCCATCTCGAGCTGACCGAATACGATCTCGGCGGCTATTCGCTCGGTGCGCGCACCGCCGTTCGGATGGCGATCGAAGGGGCGCGGCCGCGGCGGCTGGTGGTGAGCGGCATGGGGCTTCGCGGCCTGCTCCGAACCGGCAGCCGCTCGGGTCATTTCCGCAAGGTGCTGGAAGGGATGGGGACGCACGAGCGCGGCTCGCCCGAATGGCTGGCCGAGGCGTTCCTCAAGACGACCGGGGGCGACCCTCAGGCGCTGCTGCCGCTGCTCGGCAGCTTCGTCGACAGCTCCGAGGAAGAGATTCGCGGCATCGGGGTGCCGACTTTGGTGCTGTCCGGGGACGAGGACCGGGATAACGGCCCGGCCGAGGATCTCGCGCGCCTGCTCCCCGATGCGACCTTCCTCGAAGTGCCGGGCAACCACATGAGCGCGGTCACCAAGCCCGACCTCGGCCGGGCGATCGCCGACTTCCTCGCCGCCTGAGCCGGCTCAGCTGCCGTCGAGGCCGATCTCCGGATCAGGGTCTCCCGTGTCGGGCGCGACCGGCGCGTTATTGCATTCGGTGGCCGTGATCGCGGTCTTCATCACCGGGTTGAGCGGCCGCCCGGCGCAGGCGCCGTTGCGCCGGGCGAGCGCTCGGGCGCCGATATAGCCCGCAGCGGCGGCGGCCGCAGCCCCGCCGGCGACCGCTGCCGCCGCGGCGAACGGGCGCCGCTGCATCTCCTCGGCGAGCCGAAGCGCCGCCGATTTGTCCCGGGGGTCATCCACTCGATCGTCCTTGTCGGCCATCCGCGCGAGTCTCCCACGTCTCCTGACCGGCCAACGCCCCAGCGCGGCGCACGTTGCTCGCGCCGCCGCGATTCACAGACGGTCGAGCAGGTAATCCGCGCTGGAGACGTTGAAGGCGCCGGGCTCCTCGACGTTCAATTGCTCGACCACGCCGTCATTGACCAGCATCGAGAAACGCTGGCCGCGATGGCCCATGCCGAACTTCGAGAAATCGGCGTCGAGGCCGATCGCCTTGACGAAATCGCCGCTCCCGTCGGCGAGCATCGTCACCTTGCCTTCGGCGCCCGCGCTCTGCGCCCAGGCCTGGAGCACGAAGGCGTCGTTGACCGCGGTGCAGGCGACCTCGTCGACGCCCTTGGCCCTCAACTGGTCGATCTTGTCGACGAAGCCGGGCAGGTGGCGAGCCGAGCAGGTCGGGGTGAAGGCCCCGGGGACCGAGAAGAGGGCGATCCGGCGGCCCTTGAAATAATCGTCGCCGTCGACCGGCTGCGGGCCTTCCGCGGTCGCCTTGATGAAGGTGGCGTGGGGGAGGCGGTCGCCGACACTGATGCTCATGGCGGGATATCCTTTCGAAGGCAGAGAGGTGTCGCGCGGCGCTCTAGCAGCGCGTTCGCCCGCCGCCTATAGCCGGGCGATGGACCCGCCGCGCTTCCTCACCGGCCAGCTGCTGCTCGCCATGCCGGGCATCGGCGACCCGCGCTTCGAGAAGGCCGTGATCGCGATGTGCGTCCACGACGAGAATGGCGCGCTCGGCATCGGGCTGGGGCGGATCGTGCCGCGGATCACCTTTCATGACCTGCTGAGGCAGCTCGACATCGATCCCGGGGCCGCGCCCGACGTGCCGATCCACGTCGGCGGGCCGGTCGAGCCGCAGCGCGGCTTCCTTCTCCATTCGCCCGACTGGGGCGGCCAGGAGAGCGTCGCCGTCGCCGGCCGCTGGACGCTGACCGCCACGCTCGACATCCTCAAGGCGATCGCCGAGGGGCGGGGGCCGACGCGCTGGATCGCGGCGCTCGGCTATGCGGGATGGGAGGGTGGCCAGCTCGAGCAGGAACTCTGCGGCAATGGCTGGTTCCCGACGCCCGGCAACGACCATCTGCTCTACGAGTGCGACGTCAATTCCCGCTGGGCGGCGGCCTTCCAGGGCGCCGGAATCGACCCGCGTCTGCTGACCGCGGACTTTGGAACCGCCTGATTTTCCGGTTAACCGAGTCCGGCAACCCCTCGCCAACGCGACGGTGAGACTTTTCCTGCTCGGAGTCTCCGCTCCGGAGGCTCCCGGTATCGGGGAGTGTGGGAATGACCGGACATCGAGTCTTGAGAATGGCGCTGGGCCTGGCCGCCGGCGCTTTGGCTTTCGCGCAGCCGGCCGAGGCGGCGATGGGCTGCTGGAACGCCGACCAGGCCGCCGCCGCCAAGGTGCGCGACCTCCAGTCGCGCCTGATGGTCGCGACCCTGCGCTGCAGGGCGATCGGAGTCGACCTCCTGCCCGCCTACAACGATTTCGTCCGAGCCAACCGGACGACGCTTCAGCAGGCGAACGGGCTGCTCCGTGCCCAGTTCGCGCTCGGCTACGGCCCGGAGGGCGAGACCGCCTACGACCATTTCGCGACCGCCCTCGCCAACGCCTATGGCGGCGACTCGACGACCCAGGCGACCTGCGACGACACCGCGGCGGCGGCGTCGGAGGCGGCGGGCGTCGCCGGCGACGTGACAGGGCTGCTCGCGGTCGAGAGCCGGCTCGGGCCCGCTCCGGATCTTCCCGGAGGGGAGTGCCCGATCGTCTTTTCGCAGAGGTAAAGTTCGCGAAAGTCCCGCGCATCGGGGTTTTCGCCGGCGGCACCTTCGGGCACATATAAAGATATCTTTATATTTGCATCTGCGGCCGCGCTCGCCTACAGGGGCGCCGCGCGGCCGCCGCTTTTCGGCGGTCTTTTCAATTTGAGATTCAGGAGACCCCCGTGGCCACCCAGCCCCAAACCCAGTTCCGCGATTTCGTCGTCCGCGACCTCGGCCTCGCCGATTTCGGCCGCAAGGAGATCGAGATCGCCGAGACCGAGATGCCGGGCCTGATGGCGCTGAGGGAGGAGTTCGGAAGCTCCAAGCCGCTGACCGGCGCCCGGATCACCGGCTCGCTCCACATGACCATCCAGACCGCGGTGCTGATCGAGACGCTGACCGCCTTGGGCGCCGACGTCCGCTGGGCCTCGTGCAACATCTTCTCGACCCAGGACCACGCCGCCGCCGCGATCGCCGCGACCGGCGTTCCCGTCTTCGCCGTCAAGGGCGAGACGCTCGAGGAATATTGGGACTATGTCGACCGCATCTTCCAGTGGCCGGGCGAGCCCTGCAACATGATCCTCGACGACGGCGGCGACGCCACCATGTTCGCGCTGTGGGGCGCCCGGGTCGAGGCTGGCGAGGCCTTCCCGGAGGCGACCAACGAGGAAGAGGAGATCTTCCAGAAGGTGGTGAACCGCCGCCTCCAGCAGTCGCCCGGCTTCTTCACGAAGCTCGTCGAGTCGACCAAGGGCGTCTCGGAGGAAACGACGACGGGCGTCCACCGCCTCTACGAGCTCAGCAAGCAGGGCAAGCTCCCCTTCCCGGCGATCAACGTCAACGACAGCGTCACCAAGTCGAAGTTCGACAATCTCTACGGCTGCAAGGAGAGCCTGGTCGACGCCATCCGCCGCGGCACCGACGTGATGCTCGCCGGCAAGGTCGCCTGCGTCGCCGGCTTCGGCGACGTCGGCAAGGGCTCGGCCGCCAGCTTGCGCAACGGCGGAGCCCGGGTGATCGTCACCGAGGTCGACCCGATCTGCGCGCTCCAGGCGGCGATGGAAGGTTACGAAGTGGTCACGATGGAGGAGGCCGCGCCGCGCGCCGACATCTTCGTCACCGCCACCGGCAATGCCGACGTCATCACCCTCGACCATATGCGCGCGATGAAGAACATGGCGATCGTCGCCAACATCGGCCACTTCGACAGCGAGATCCAGATCGGCGCCTTGCAGAACATGAAGTGGACCGAGATCAA
>JAXDPL010000302.1:0-8736 GCA_034668385.1 Sphingomonadales bacterium
CGCTGCTGATCGGCCGGACTTTGGGCGCGGAATGGGAGGATTGGTCGCATTGGCTGCCCTGCGACCGCGCCTGCGCTTTGCCCTGCACGCCGCCGCCGGGGCCGATCGAGCCCTACACGCGGGCGACGGCGATGAAGGCGGGCTGGCGCTGGCGAATCCCGCTCCAGCACCGGGTCGGCAACGGCTACGTCTATTCGAGCGCGCATATCTCGGACGAGGAAGCGGCGGACGCGATCGTGGCCGCGGTCGAGGGCGAGCCGATGGCCGAGCCGCGCGTGCTTCGCTTCCGCGCGGGCCGGCGCAAGCGCAGCTGGGTGAGGAACGTCGTCGCCGTCGGCCTCGCCTCGGGCTTCCTCGAGCCGCTCGAATCGACCAGCATCTACCTCGTCCAGGGCGCGATCACCCAGCTGATCGACCTGTTTCCGACCGGCCCGATCGCCGAGGCCGACCGGGCCGAGTTCAACCGCATGGTCGACCTCGAATATGACCGGATCCGCGACTTCCTGATCCTCCACTACCACGCCACCACCCGCGACGATTCGAGCTTCTGGAACCATGTGCGGACGATGGAGGTGCCGGACAGTCTCGCCGAGAAGATGGCGCTGTGGCGGCATTCGGGCCGGGTCGCCAAATATACCCAGGGCCTGTTCCTCGAGCCGAGCTGGGTCGCCGTCTATGTCGGCCAGAACATCGTGCCCGGGCAGTGGGACCAGAGGGCGGACGCGCACGATCCGGCGGCGTTGGGCGGAGCGATGGACCGGCTTCGCGGCCAGATCGCCCAGGCCGTCGAGGCGATGCCCGAGCATGGCGACTTCATCCGCCGCCGCAACGCCGAAATCGGCGGAGCCGCCTGAATGCAGTCGGAAAGGGAGATACGGTCGGTCGCGGTGGTGGGCGGCGGGATCGTCGGCCTCTCCGCCGCCATCGCCTTCGCGCGGGCGCTGCCCAAGGCGAGGGTCGAGGTCGTCGCGACGGCGCCCGACCCGGCGGCGCTCGCCGACCTTATGCCGGGGACCCTGCCGACCGTGAACCGGTTCCATGCCGCCATCGGCCTCGACGAGCTCGAGCTGGTCCGCGCCGGAATCGCCACGCACCGGCTCGGCACGCGCTTCGAGCGCTGGTCGGCGGACGGGACGCCCTGGCTGCACGTGTTCGGCGAATATGGCTTCGCGATCGGCGCCGTCGGCTTTCACGATCTCTGGCCGCAGGTCCGAAGCGAGACGCTGCCTTATCATGCTTATTCGCCCGCCGCCGTGCTGGCCGAGGCCGGCAGGTTCGTCCATCCGGAGGAGCGGACCGGCTCGCCGCTCTCGACCTACATTTACGGCCTCGCGCTCGACCCGGATTCCTATCGCGAGCGGCTTTTGGCGCAGACGGCGACGCACGCTATCGCGGCGGCGCCCGGCGAGCCGGCGGGCGTCGAGCGGCGTGCTGACGGAGGAGTGGCGGCCCTGCTGCTCGGCGATGGCCGGCGCGTCGAGGCGGACCTCTATCTCGACTGCGCGGGCCCAGGCGGAGCGCTCATCTCCCAGGTCGACGAGCGCTTCGAGGATTGGTCGGACTGGCTGCCTTGCGACCGGATGAGTGTGAGGCCGGAGCCGGGGGAGAGGCCCGTCCCCGCCGACACCGTGATCGCGCTGGAGGACGGCTGGCGCTGGTCGTCTTCGGCGGGAGGCGGACGAATGACGGGCCGGCTCACCGCTTCGGCCTTCGCGCCCGGCGGCGGGGACGGGGTAAAGCTGCGGCCGGGGCGCCGGCCGGAGCCCTGGGTGCGCAACGTGCTCGCGCTCGGCGACGCCGCCACCGCGGTCGATCCGCTCGAATGGACCAACCTCCATCTCGCCCACAATGCGATCCTGCGCGCCCTCGAACTGCTTCCGGGGCGCGACTGCCATCCGCTCGAGCTCGCCGAATATAATCGGCGGACGGCGCAGGAGACGCTTCGGGTGAGGGATTTCCTGGCGCTGCATTATCTTCGCTCCGGACGCCGCGAGGGGGCTTTGTGGCAGGCGCTGGCGGGCCGGGCGCCGCCGGACAGCCTCGCGCACACGCTGGAGCAGTTCGAAGCGCGCGGGCGGCTTCCCTTCTACGAGGAAGAGAGCTTCGAGAAGGAGAGCTGGAACGCCGTCCTGCTCGGCATGGGCGTGGTGCCGCGCGTGCTCGCCGCTTCCGCGCTGGGCCTCGACCTCGACGAAGTTGCGCGGGCGATGCGCGATTATGCGGCGCGGCTCGCCGACCTCGCGGCGCGTCTGCCCGCCTATCGCGACTATCTCGAGCGGATGCGGAGCGTCCCCGCCGGCTCGTCGCTGCGCGGCGGCTGAACGGCCGGCCTCAGCGGGTCGACGGCCTGAGGCTCACGCCGACCACCGGCTTGCCGTCCTTCCACAGCAAGGGGGCGATGTAGAGCCAGCGGATCGGGTCGAGCGGCCGGCAGCCGGGGGTGGCCGACCAGGCGTGGAAGGCGATGAACCAGCGGGGGCCGACATTGAACACAGCCTGGTGGCCGGGGCCCGAAAGGCAGCCCTCGGGGCCGGAGAAGCTGTAGAGAAACGGCTTGTCGCCCGCCTCCTTGCACGGTCCCGCGGGTCCTTCGCACGCCGCATAGCCGATCGAATAGCGCGACAGGCGCTGGTTCGGCTGCCAGGCGTAATCGTTGCCCGAGAAGAAGAGAAAATAGCCTTGCGGCCCATGGATCATCGTCGGCGCCTCGATCAGGCCGCCTTCCCATTCCAGGCCATCGCGAAGGACGGCGGTGGCCTCGCCGGCAACGCCCAGACCATCGGGCGCGAGCGGTTGCACCCAGAGCTGGGTCGGCTTGCGCGCCGCGTTCCCGTCATTCTTGAAATAGAGGTAGAGCCTGCCGTCGCCGTCGCGAAACGGGCTAGGGTCGATCGATCCGCCGAGCTCCTCCTGGCAGACGAGCGGCGCCTCGGCCTGGGAGACGAACGGGCCGGCGGGGCTCGCGCCGGTCGCGGCCCCGATGCACTGCCGGTCGGCCTTGCGGCTGTGGGCGGTGAAATAGAGGACGAAGCCGGAGCCGGCCTTGATCACCTCCGGAGCCCAGGTGCGGCCGCCCTTCGCCCAGGGCGGGAGCACGGGAAGCGCGTCGAGGGCGTGGCCGGGACGCGCGGAATCCTCGGCGATCGCCCAGTCGGAAAGGTTCTTCGACGTCGCGACCTGGACGTTGATATGCTCGCTGTTGGTCGCATAAGCGTAGAAGGTGTCGCCGGCGAGCAGCACGAAGGGGTCGGGGAAATCCCGCGTCAGAACCGGCACGAACGGGGGCGGCTCGGCGGCGCAAGCCGGCGCCGCGGCAGCGAGCGCAAGCGCGAGTCCGGCGGCGCGAGCGACAAAAGCAGGAAGGCGCAAGGCGGCGCTCCGTGGTTGCTGGGCGGCTATTATCATATTAATCCGCGGGCCGAACGCAAAGGAAAGAGGGGTTGCGCATGGTCGCTTCGGGCTGGACCGCCCCCGCCGAAGCGGCTGTCACCCGCTCCGATTTCGGCAGGCTGGAGGACGGCCGGGCGGTCGAGGCGATCACCCTTGCCAATTCGATCGGCATGGAGGCGCGGATCATCGCTTATGGCGCCTCGATCCAGTCGGTGCTGGTGCCGGACCGGACCGGCGTGTTCGCCGACGTCGCGCTGGGTCATGCCTCGCTCGAAGATTATGTCGGGCACCCGCAATATTTCGGGTCCACGGTCGGCCGGGTCGCGAACCGGATCGCCGGGGGGCGCTTCACCCTCGATGGCCGGGCCTACAGGGTCCCGGTCAATAACGGCCCCAATTCGCTGCACGGCGGCACCAGGGGCTTCGACAAGGTCGTCTGGGACGTGATCGCGGTGACCGGGGACCCCGCACCCAGCGTCACGCTCCGCTACATCAGCCCGGACGGCGAGATGGGCTATCCGGGCGCGCTCACCGTTACGGCGACCTACAGTTTGGACGCGACGAATACGCTGTCGGTCGACTACGAGGCCACCACCGCCCGGACGACCCTCTGCAACCTCTCCAACCACGCTTACTGGAACCTCGCCGGCGAGGGGTCTGAGGTTGGGGCGATGGGGCATCGGCTCACCATCCCGGCGGATTATTATCTGCCGACCGACGCGACGGCGATCCCGACCGGCGAGTTCCGGCCGGTCGCCGGGACTGCGTTCGATTTTCGCGAGCCGACCGTGGTCGGCGCGCGGGTGCGCGATGCCTCGGACGGACAGATCGTCTTCGGCCGGGGATACGACCACAATTGGGTCGTCGCCCGCGAAGTCTCGGCGGCGCCGCGGCTGCTCGCGCGGGTCGAGGAGCCGGATTCCGGGCGGGTGATGGAGATCCTTTCCAATCAGCCGGGCGTGCAATTCTATTCGGCCAACTTCCTCGACGGAACCACCTCCGGCAAGGCCGGCCGGCTCTACCGGATGGGCGATGCGATCGTGCTGGAGCCGCAGAGGTTCCCCGACACGCCCAACCATCCGGATTTCGGCTCGATCCGGCTGGAGCCGGGCGAGACCTACCGCAACCTCATCCTTTGGCGCTTCTCCGTCACCTAGCCTCCTCGTCGACTCCGGCGATCAGCTTCATCACGTCGGCGATGATCACCCGCATCGCGTCCCGAGCGCCTTCGGCGTCGCGCTCGCGGATCGCGTCGAGCACGGCCCGGTGGGCGGGGAGGCTGGCGCGGTGGAGGGGCAAGTTGGCGGTGCTTCCGTTGAACCGGCTGGTGAATCGGATCGAGGTCTGAAGCGCGGTGGCGACCAGGTCGCGGAACTGGCGATAGAAGGGGTTGCCGCAGGCATTGAGGATGGCGATGTGGAAAGCGATGTCGGCGTCGAGCGCGTCGTCCTCGTTGCGCTCGACCGCCTCCATCCGCATGTAGCCGGCCTCGATCGCCGCGATCGCGTCCGGGCCGGCGAAGCGGGCGGCGAGGGCGGCCGCGGCCGGCTCGATCGCGACGCGGAGTTCGCTGAACTGGCGCAGCAGTTCGAGCGAGAATTTGCGTTCGAGCAGCCAGCGCAGCACGTCGGTGTCGAACAGGTTCCAGGAGGAGGGCGGCTGGACGGTCGTGCCCTTGCGCGGCCTGGCGGTGAGCAGGCCCTTGGCGGTCAGCATCTTGACCGCCTCGCGGGTCACCGAGCGGCTGACCGAATGCTGGTCGGCAAGCTCCGCCTCGGTCGGGAAGCGGGCGCCGTCATAGACTCCGGTGACGATCGCCTTGCCGAGCGCGTCGGTGAGGCCGAAGGTGAGGTTGCGCGGCTCCGCCTCGTGACCACGAGCCACCGGGTCTCCGCCCGGGCCCCCATCCCTCTCCCGGCTGGACATGGATTGATCGTATAATTCGTTTCGACCGGCGGCACCATGGTCTGCGCGAGGTTCCCGGGGACCTCCGGGAGCGGGCGCGCGTTGAAGCCGGAGGGAGGATTCGCCGATGAGGCCCTATTGCATTCCCGTGCTCCTCGCCGCGCTCGCCGCCTGCGCGGCGCCGCAGCCGGCCGGGGGCGACCGGGCGTTCGAGCGCGAGCTGGCGACGCGCGCGGCGGGGCCACCCGAGGACTGCGTCCCGGCCTCGCCGGGTGGAGCAGGCCTCACCATCGTCGCGCGAGGCACGGTCGGCTATCAGGACGGCCGCACCTGGTGGGTCAATCGCCTTGCCGGAGCCTGCGTCAATATGGAGCCGTCCGATTCGCTCGCGGTGGAAGCCCATGTCGGCCAATATTGCCGAGGGGACCATGTGCGCGCCCTGGAGCCGGGACGCTCGATCGCCGGGCCGGTCTGCATTCTCGGACCGTTCATCCCCTATCGGGCTCAATAGGCGCGGCTGACCAGGACTCGCTCTGCCGCGGGCTCGCCGGTGAAGACGCAGGGGCCGTCGGCGGGCTTCGCGTCGCGGGGGACGTTGCGGAGGGTGAGCTTGTGGCGCTTCAGCCAGTCGACCACCTGATCGAGCGCCGCGCCCTCGGGCCGGCTCCACGGCACCTCGGCCCAGCCGGAGGTGGGGCTCGCCGCGAAGAAGGCTTCGAGCTCGGCCATCGATCGGAGCGATCGGTCGATGTTGCTCTCGAGACGCTCGCGCGCCTCGGCGTGGAGGGTGCGCTGGAGGTCGGCCAGATCATCGGCACAGCTCGCCATGAAAGCCTCCCTCGCCACCGCCCGCGAGTCGAGCTTGCCGCCCTCGGCGTAGAGCCGGTCGCGGCGGATCACCGAGACGGCGCCGGCGGCGACGTCGCGGCCGCCGACCTCGACGACCAAAGGCGCGCCTTTCTTGATCCACGCCCAGCGCTTGCCGGCGGCGCGGCCGGCCTTGAGGTCGACATGGGCGCGCACCGGCTCGCCGAGCGCCGTCAGGCCGTGCAGCGACGCGGCCAGCGCCAGGCAATAATCACGCACGGCCTCGTCCTCCGGCACGTCGCGCAGGATCGGCACGATGGCCACCTGATAAGGCGCGACGCGCGGCGGCACGCGCAGGCCATCGTCGTCGCCATGCACCATGATCAGTCCGCCGATCAGCCGCGTCGAGGCGCCCCAGCTGGTCGTGTGGGCGAGCTGCTGGCCGCCTTCCTTGTCCTGGTAGCGGATGTTCTGCGCCGCGGCGAAATTGGTGCCGAGATAATGCGAGGTGCCGGCCTGCAGCGCCTTGCCGTCCTGCATCATCGCCTCGATCGAGTAGGTGGCGACGGCGCCGGGGAAGCGCTCGTTGGCGGGCTTCTCGCCGGCGACGACGGGAAGGGCGAGGCATTCCTCGACGAAGCTTCGGTAGAGCTCGAGAATATCCAGGGTCTCGCGGCGCGCCTCGTCCTCGCCGGCGTGGGCGGTATGCCCCTCCTGCCAGAGGAATTCGCTGGTCCGAAGGAAGATTCGGGTGCGCATCTCCCAGCGGACGATGTTCGCCCACTGGTTGATCATCACCGGCAGGTCGCGCCAGCTCTGGATCCAGCGCGAGAAAGCGGCGCCGATCACCGTCTCCGACGTCGGCCGTACGACGAGCGGCTCCTCGAGCTTCGCCGCCGGATCGGGGATCAAAGCCCCGTCCTTCTCGATCAGGCGATGGTGGGTGACGACCGCCATCTCCTTGGCGAAGCCTTCGACATGCTCCGCCTCCTTCTCGAAGAAGGAGAGGGGGATGAAGAGCGGGAAATAGCAATTCTCGTGCCCGGTCGCCTTGATGCGGTCATCGAGCAGACGCTGGATGCGCTCCCAGATGCCGTAGCCCCAGGGCCGGATGATCATGCAGCCGCGAACGCCCGATTCCTCGGCCATGTCGGCTTCGGCGACCACCTCCTGGTACCAGGCGGCGAAATTGGCTTCGCGGGTGACGGAAAGGGCGTGCTTCACTGGGGGCCTGACTATTGCGGGGAAGCGGCGCTGATAAGGGATCGGCGCCGCGAAAGTCGAGCCTCGATCCGCGCGCCCTACGGCTTGCCGTTGGGCGAGCCGGGCGGCGGCGGCTTCTGCTTCTGCCCCTGGGGCTGCACGTCCCGCTTCTTCTTGCCGCCGACCTGGGTCGCTCCGAGGATCCCCACGCCGATCAGGGCCGCTCCGATCAGAGCGTTGCGCGTGCCGTGGCCGCCCTTCCCGCCGCCGCCGTCCTGCGGCGTGGTGCGGAGCAGCGACTGCAGGGCGAGGAGGCCCGCGGGCGAGAGGTGGAACACGATCGGAGCGGCACCTTGCCGGGGAACGTAGGCGGCCAGATCGGCCTCGTTCAGGGTCACCGTCCGGTCGCCGGCGGTGACGTCGATGGCGCCCGCTATGGTGTCGCCCTGGGTCCTCGGACCGGGGCCGCGCAGGACGATGAGCGAGGCCTCGTCGCTGTCGGACTTGACCTTGCCGACCGCCGGCTCGCGCTCGGCGATCTTCTCCGCCTCCTCGCCGACCACGCCTTCGAAGATCGTGCCGCGAATGCCGATCGTCGCCACCGGCGTGCGCACCGTCACCGGCCCGGAAGGCTTGCCGAGGCTTCGGCCCGACATGAACCGGAAGGCGCCGCGCGCCACGCTGACCCCGACCGAGCGGCTGTTCGCGTTCGGATCGTAGACGAAGCGGTCGATCGTCACCCGCGCGCTGGCGCCGACCGTGAAGGTCGAGCGGTCGAGCAGCAGGATCTGGAGCTGACTGGCCTTGTCGGTCTGCACCTGGTCGTTGAGGAACACGCGATCGTGAAGCACGGCCGGCTTCACCTTCTTGGTCGCGGCGGCGCGGATCTCGACCTTGTTGCGGATCGCCGCCTCGATCCCGACTGAATTCGCCTGGGCCAGAACCGGCGAGGCGACCAGGCTCGTGCAGGCCAGCGCCGCGGCGGCGCGGCCCGCGGGGCGGAAGGCCCAGCGGCTCATCGCCGGCCCTTTCTCGGCGCCGCGGGCCGGGCCATCGGTCCGCAGGCGGAGACCACGCCGGCCCAATCGGAATCGGCGACCGGCTGGCCGGCGAGAAGCCCTAGCTCGACCTCGGCGCCTTCACGGTCGTCGAGCCGGCAAAGCAGGGAAATATAGGCGAGGCGGGGCGGCACCGCTTCGGGATGGGCGAACTGCACCCGCTCGAGCGTGCCGAGCGCGCCGAGGAGATCGTTCGCCGCGACCTGGCGGTTGGCCAGCGCAAGACCGCTGTCGACCTGCCGCGAGGCGTCGACCAAGGCGTCGGGACCGTCCTGCGCGCCGGCAGTGCCGGGGAGCGCCGCGACGGCAAGCGCAAGCAGCAAAGGCAAGGACTTGCCGGTCACTTTTGGTCCTTCCTGGCGGCGGCCATTTG
>JAXDPL010000303.1:0-5996 GCA_034668385.1 Sphingomonadales bacterium
AGCGGTTCGGGGACCAGCCTTCGGATCTCGCGGGGAGGAGGCGACTGAACGTGTCGCAGATCGCGCTGCCGCTCGACTGGCCGGTGGCCGATGCCGACGAGGATTTCCTCATCTCGGACGCCAACCGAGCCGCCTTCGACCATCTCAAGCGCTGGTCGACCTGGCCGGTCATGGCGACTTTGCTGACCGGCCCGCGCAAGTCGGGGCGAAGCCTGCTCGGCCGGATCTTCGTGCGCAAGACCGGCGGCCGGCTGTTCGACAATGCCGAGGAGCATGACGAGGAGGCCCTGTTCCACGCCTGGAACCAGGCCCAGCAGACCCGCAAGCCGCTGCTGATCGTCGCCGACGCGCCGGCGCCGATGTGGCGGATCGCCCTGCCCGATCTGCGCTCACGCCTCACCGCGACCCCCCATGTCGAGATCGCCGAGCCCGACGATGCGCTGATCGGCAGCCTCGTCATGAAGCGCCTGGGCGACCGGGGCGTCGCCGTCCCGCCCGAGCTGCCGGCCTTCCTCATTCCGCGGATCGAACGCTCCTACGTCGCCGTTCAGCAGGTGGTGGACGCGCTCGATCGCGCCGCTCTGTCACATCATCGTCGCATCACCGTCGCTATGGCGAAGCGGGCGCTCGGCGAGGCGGGCATTATGAGGAGGGCGAGGAGCCTGGGATGACCGACAGCGGCTTTGCCACGAACGTCGACAGCGATGCCGTCTCTCCGTCGGATTTGCCGCCGCGCGAGCGCTACTTCAACCGCGAGCTTTCCTGGCTCGCCTTCAACCGCCGGGTTCTCGACGAGGCGTGCAACCCGGCCCACCCCCTGCTCGAGCGGCTGCGCTTCCTGTCGATCTCGGGCAACAATCTCGACGAATTCTTCATGGTGCGGGTCGCCGGTCTGAAGGCGCACCGCCTGCTCGGGGTCGAGGAGACGTCGGTCGACGGCCTCACTCCGGCCCAGCAGCTCGCCGCGGTCGCCGAGGAAGCGGATCGGCTGACCGCGAGCCAGCAGGCCGTGTGGGAGGAACTCAAGGCGGCGCTGGCGAGCGAAGGCCTGCGCGTGATCGGCGGCGAGCCGCTGGACGGGAACGCCGAGGCTTTTCTGGAACGCCATTTCAGGGAGCAGGTCTTCCCGGTGCTGACGCCGCAGGCGCTCGACCCGGCCCATCCCTTCCCGTTCATTCCCAATCGCGGCTTCTCGCTCCTGTTCGACCTGGAGCGCCCCAGCGGCGGCACGATCCGCGAGCTGCTGATGGTGCCGACGACGCTGCCGCGATTCGTCCGGATCCCCGGCGCCGAGGCGCGCTTCATCGCGGTCGAGACCCTGATCCGCCGCAACATCGCCACCCTGTTTCCCGGCTCGACCCTGGTCGGGGAGGGCGCCTTCCGGATCATCCGCGACAGCGACATCGAGGTCGAGGAGGAAGCGGAGGACCTGGTCCGCTACTTCCGAAGCGCGATCAAGCGCCGCCGCCGCGGCCGGGTCATCCGCCTGAAGTTCGGGGCCGGCATGCCGGATGACCTCGTCGATCTCGTCAAGGACGGAGTCGGGGCGGCCGAGGCGATCGTCACGGAATCGACCGGCTTCCTCGGAGTCGCCGACCTTGGGGCGCTCTACGAGGAAGACCGGCCGGATCTCAAGTTCGCGCCCTTCACGCCGCGTTTCCCAGAGCGCGTCCGCGAGCATGGCGGCGACTGCTTCGCCGCCATCCAGTCCAAGGACATCATCGTCCACCACCCCTATGAGAGCTTCGAGGTGGTGGTCGAGTTCCTGAAGCAGGCCGCCGCCGACCCCGACGTGGTGGCGATCAAGCAGACCCTCTATCGCGCCGGCAAGCAGTCGGCGATCATCCGCGCTCTGATCGACGCCGCCGAGGCCGGCAAATCGGTGACCGCCGTCGTCGAGCTGAAGGCGCGTTTCGACGAGGAGCAGAATTTGCTCTGGGCCTCCGCGCTCGAGCGGGCCGGAGTGCAGGTCGTCTATGGCTTCATCGACTGGAAGACCCACGCCAAGGTGTCGATGGTCGTCCGCCGCGAGGAGAAGGGCTACCGCACCTACTGCCACCTCGGCACCGGCAATTATCACCCGGTCACCGCGCGCCTCTACACCGACCTCAGCTTCTTCACCGCCGACCCGCGCGTCGGCCGCGATGCGGCGCAATTGTTCAACTACATCACCGGCTATGTCGAGCCGCGCGGGCTCGAGCTACTCACCATGTCGCCGCACGGCCTGCGCGACGCCCTGCTCGCCTTGATCGAGACCGAGACGATCAACGCCCGGGCGGGGCTGCCCGGCGCGATCTGGGCGAAGCTCAACGCGCTGGTCGATCCGATCGTCATCGACAAGCTCTACGAGGCGAGCGCGGCCGGGGTGGAGATCGACCTGGTCGTCCGCGGCATCTGCTGCCTTCGTCCCGGCGTGCCGGGCCTTTCCGAGACGATCCGGGTCAAATCGATCGTCGGCCGCTTCCTCGAGCACAGCCGCATCTGGTGCTTCGGCCACGGCGACTCGCTGCCCAACCGGGAGGCGCGGGTCTACATCAGCTCGGCCGACTGGATGCCCCGCAATTTCGACCGGCGGGTCGAGTTCATGCTGCCGATCGAGAACCCGACCGTCCACGCCCAGGTGCTCGACCAGGTGATGGTCGCGAACCTCCTCGACAACCAGCAGAGCTGGCGGCTGAGGGCCGACGGAAGCTATGAGAGACTCTCGGCGGACGACGAGAAGCCTTTCAATCTCCATCATTATTTCATGACGAATCCGTCCCTCTCCGGTCGCGGCGCGGCGCTCAGGGGCAGCGGCTCCGTCCCCAAGCTGCGCTTGCGGCGCGGCTGAGGCACACTTGCCGGCCTCCAAACCCGCGGCGATGATCGACATCGGATCGAATTCGATCCGCCTCGTCGTCTATGCTGGCGCGCCGAGAATCCCCTCGGTCATCTTCAACGAGAAGGTGCTCGCCGGCCTCGGCCAGGGGCTTGCCGAGACCGGAAAGCTCGCGCCGGCGCCGCAGGTGCGCGCGCTCGCCGCGCTGCGCCGCTTCCGGCTCCTGGTCGACGCGATGCGGGTCGACGATCTCCATGTCCTCGCCACGGCCGCGGTGCGCGAGGCGTCGAACGGGGGCGAGTTCCTGAAGGAGGTGCGCGCGCTCGGCTTCGATCCCGAGGTCATTTCCGGCGAGGAAGAGGGGCGCCTCGCCGGGTTCGGCGTGCTCTCGGGCATTCCCAGGGCCGACGGGCTGGTGGGGGATCTCGGCGGCGGCAGCCTCGAACTTGCGGATGTCTGCGGCGGCAAGGTCGCCAAGAGCATCTCGCTGCCGTTCGGCGTGCTGCGCATCGGCGCCGCGGACGCCGAGACGGAAAAGCGGCTCAGGAAGGAGCTCGGGGCCGCTCTCGCCAGAACCGGGCTCGTCGAGCGGGGAAGGGGGCGGCCCTTCTACATGGTCGGCGGCTCGTGGCGCGCGCTCGCCCGGCTCGACATCATCTCGCGCGATTATCCGCTGCCGATCACCCACCATTATGTCATGGCCCCGTCCCGCCCCGCCGAGCTGCGCCGGATCATCGCCGAGCTCGATCGCGCCGATCCGTCGACCATCAGCATGCTGACCGCGACCCGAATCCCGACCTTGCCGGCCGCCAAGCTGGTCCTCTCCGTGCTCGTCGACGCGGTGGGGCCGAGCGAGCTGATCGTCTCCAGCTTCGGAATCCGCGAAGGCTATCTCTTCTCGCGGCTCGGTCGCCGGAAGCGCGATCGCGACCCGCTGATCGAGGCCACCCGCTATGCCGGCCGGGGGCTGTCGCGGTTCGGCGAACATGGCGACCTGCTCGATCGCTGGATCGCGCCGATCTTTCCCGAGACCGCCGACTCGCGCCTCCGCCTCGCCGCCTGCCTGCTCGCCGACGTCGCGTGGCAGGCCCATCCCGATTTCCGCGCCGAGCGCGGCGTCGAGATGGCCCTGCACGGCAATTGGGTGGGGATCGACGCCGCCGGCCGGGTGGCGGTCGCCCAGGCTCTGTTCTCGAACTTCGGCGGCGGTCGGACCTTCCCGGACGCGAGGGTCGCCGCGCTGTGCGATCGGGCCCTGCTGGAGCGAGCGGCGACCTGGGGCCTCGCCATGCGCCTCGGCCAGCGCCTCTCCGGCGGCCTCGCCGCGACTCTCGAGCGCACCCGCCTCAGCCGCCACGGCGACCTCATCCGGCTGACCGTGCCGAAGGGCGAGGAGGCCCTCTACGGCGAGACGGTCGACCGCCGCCTCAAGAAGCTCGCCTCCGCGCTCGGCTGCCGAAGCGAGGTGGCGGCGGCGTGAAAGCGTGCTTCGATACGGCATTTCGACTTCGCTCAATGCCTACTCAGCATGAGCGGGATAGGGGTCGCTCATCCTGAGTAGGGGCTGAGCTCGGCGAAGACCCGTATCGAAGGACTAGCCGCAGGCGATCCTGGTCACTTCGTTGCGCGGGCCGAGGTGGATGTTCAGCCGGTCCGGCCGATAGTCCATCGTCACCATCGCGCCGATCGGCACCCAGCGCAGCGCGCCCGCGCCGGTGAGGCGCATCGCCTCCGCGCCCAGCGCTTCGTCGGCCACGCGTCCGACCAGCGCCTGAGCCTTGGCCGCGTCGCAGGTCCGGCCGGTGCCGCGCTCCGGAATGGCGGGCTCGTCGCCGTCCGAAGCCGTCGCGGTGCATGCCGCCATCGTCATCATCATCAGCGCT
Organism: Sphingomonadales bacterium; assembly: GCA_034668385.1. GTDB lineage: Bacteria > Pseudomonadota > Alphaproteobacteria > Sphingomonadales > Sphingomonadaceae > Allosphingosinicella. The sequence continues at coordinate 4,702 of JAXDPL010000303.1, forward strand.
CCCGCCAGCCTCACTGGCCGATCTCGGTCCGGGTCATCAGCAGCTTGCCGCCCTTGACCCCGAAGGCGAGGCGGCCCTCGACCAGGTCGAGCGCGTCGCGGCCGAACTCCTTGAACCGCCAGCCCTCGAGGATCGACAGGCCCTCGCGGCGCCCCGCGGCGAGCAGCTCCAGTTCGTCGGATCGGGCGATGAGCCGCGCCGCGACGTTGGTCTCGCGCGAGCGGATCTTGAGGAGCAGCTTCAGGAGGTCGGCGACGAGCGCGCCTTCCTTGCCGAGGCCGGGCCGGTCCTCGCGCGGCGGAAGCTCGTCGGGCCCGAGCGGCTTGGCCTGCCCCAGCGCCGCCATCATCCGGCCGCCGATGTCGTTGGTCGACCAGGCCGGCGACAGCCCGCGCACCCGCGCCAGCCCCTCCTGGCTCACCGGCGGATGCGCCGCAATGTCGGCCAAGGTCTCGTCCTTCATGATCCGGCCGCGCGGCAAATTCTTGCCCCGCGCCTCCTGCTCGCGCCAGCCGGCGAGCGCCTTGAGGCGGCCGAGCACCTCGGGCTTGCGGCTCGACACGCGCACCCTCTTCCACGCATCGTTCGGGTCGTTCTCGTAATTGGCGGGATTGGCGAGCCGCTCCATCTCCTCGTCGAGCCATTCGCCGCGGCCGGTCTTCCTGAGGCGCTGGAGCATCTTCGGGAACAGGGTGGCGAGATGGGTGACGTCGCCGATCGCATAGTCGATCTGGCGCTTGTCGAGCGGGCGGCGCGCCCAATCGGTGAAGCGCGCGCCCTTGTCGAGGCTGGTGCCGATCAGACTCTCGACCAGGTTCGAATAGCCGACCTGCTCGCCGAGCCCCAAGGCCATTGCCGCGATCTGGGTGTCGAAGATCGGATGCGGCGTGCGGCCGGTCAGGTTGTAGATGATCTCGACGTCCTGCCCGCCGGCATGGAAGACCTTGAGCACCTCCTCATTGTCGACCAGCAGGTCGAGCAGCGGGGCCATATCCAGCTCTTCCGCCTTGGGGTCGATCGCGGCGGCTTCCTCCTCGTTGCCGATCTGGATCAGGCACAATTCCGGCCAATAGGTGCTCTCGCGCATGAACTCCGTGTCGACGGCGACGAAGTCGGAGCGGGAAAGCCGCTCGCACAAGGACTTAAGCGATTCGGAATCGGAGATCAGCGGATGGATGTGCATTTGAGGGCGGGCTATAGCGGCGCCCTCCGCGCTTGACAAAGCGAACCCGCGCCGCGAAGCGCCGGCTCTCCCATTTAGACCCCAGACAGAGACTTAGGGCGGCCCCGATGCA
>JAXDPL010000304.1:0-5240 GCA_034668385.1 Sphingomonadales bacterium
CCGCCGACATTGACCCGGTGGCCGTAATGGGCGGCGACCATGGCGATGCAGGCGAGGCCGCATTCCGCCGCCTCGGACTGAAGCATCGGCCGGGTCCGATTGAGCCAGGGCCAGTCGATCGCGCTCATTGCTTCAGCGCCCTCAGCACGGGGTCGAGGAACACCTCCCACAGTCGGCGGCGCTCGAGCAGCAGGTTGGCGGAAAGCGTCATTCCGGGCCGGAGCGGATGCTCGGCGGCGGGGCCCTTGAGGCCGCCGGCGTCGATCGCGACGCGGACCCGGAAGACCGGCTCGGTGATGCCGAGATTCTGGTCGAGCGAGGCCGGGTCGGTCGGGACGTCGGACACCCAGGTCACCCGGCCCTTGCCGGCGCCGTATTTCTGGTAGGGGAAGGCGTCGAACATCAGCCGCACTTCCTGGCCCGGCTTGACGAAGCCGATGGCGCGCGAGGGGGCATAGAGCTGGACCTCGATCACGTGGGTATCGGGAACGACGCTGACCAGCGCGCTGTCCGGCTCGGCATGCTGGCCGGGACGGGCGCCGACGTCGCCCACCACGCCGGCGACGGGGGCGGTGAGGGTCAGCCGGTCCTGGCGGAGCAATTGGGCGCGCTGCTCGGCGAGCGCGGCGCGCTGGCCGGCGACCTCGGACTGCGACTGCTGGGCCGAGAGGCGGCGCGACGAGATCTGGGCGTCGAGGCCGCGCAGGCTCTCGCGCTGGGTGGCGAGCCGCTCGTTCAATTTCTCGAGGTCGAGCTGGAGCGAGAGCAGGCTCGCCCGGCTCGATTCGACCTGGCGCTGGGTGCCGGCGCCTTCGCGGGCCAGCCGCACGGCGCGGGCGGTGTCGGACTGGGCCAGCCTGATCTGGCCGGCGATGAAGCCGCGCTGGCGGTCCATCGAGGCGATCGAATCGACGAGGCCGGCCTTCTGCTGCTCGAGCGCGTTGGTGTCGGACGAGCCGAGGCTGGAGGCGAGGCCCTGCTGGCGGGCCAGCTCCTGGTCCTGCCGCTCGATCTCGGCGAGCCGGCCGGCGACGCCCTCGCCGCCCTGGTCGCGCCCCTGGGTGAGCGAGATGACGACGAGCGGAGCGCCGCGGGCGACGCGCTGGCCTTCGGCGACCTGCACTTCCTGCACCTCGGCCGCGGCGGGCGGATGCACGCGGGCGATGCCGCCGCCATTGGCGACCACGCCCTTGACGCTGACCCGGGTGGCATATTGGCCGAAGACGAGAAAAGCGACCAACGCCGCCCCGACCGCCGCCAGCACCAGGGTGTAGAGGCGCGAGCCGGGCGGAGTCGCGGCGACGACGGTCCCGGTCAGCCGGTCCCGTCCCGCCTCGATCACTTCCTGACGAAAGAGCTTGGTCGCCATCCGGCCCCTTGAAATCTAAGCGCGCGTCGAGGCGACCGCCCTAAACGCCAATCCTCAAAGTGGGGTTAAGGCCGCGCTCATGATGGGCAGTTCGTTAACCGCGCCGCTTTAGGGCAGGGGCCATGGTGCGACCCGTCAAGCCCGCGACCCTGGCCGCCGCTCTGAGCCTCGCCGGCTGCGCCGCCGGGCCCGTGCCCGAGCTCGAAGTCGCTCCGACCGTGCTTTCGCAGGACTGGCGCGCGCCCCCGTCCGCCGGGGAGCCGCTGTCCGGGTCCTGGACCGCCTTCCATTCGGCCGAGCTCGACCGCCTGATCGCGAGGGCGAGGGCGGCGAACACCGATCTAGCCATCGCCCGCGCCCGCATCATCCAGGCCCGCGGCCAACTCGGCGTCGCCCGCTCGGCGACGCTGCCGAGCCTCGGCCTATCCAGCGCGCCGGCCTGGTCGCGGACCAGCGGCAGCGGCAAGCCGGTGTTCAGCCACAGCGCCGGCGCCGGGCTCGACATCGCCTGGGACCTCGATTTGTTCGGCGCCAACCGCGCCGGCAAGCGCGCCGCCCGCGCCCGCCTCGCCGCCGCCGCCTTCCAGGCCGACGCCGTCGCTCTGGCGGTCGAGAGCGAGGTGGCGCGCGCGTATGTCCAATATGCCGCGCTCACCGAGCGGCTGGCGGTGCTCGACCGGGCGCTGGCCAACGCCCGCGAGCTGGAGCGGATCATCCTCATCCGGGTCAGGGAAGGCGCCGCCACCCGGGTCGATTCGGGCCTCCAGACGATCGAGGTCCGCCGCTTCGAGACCGACCGCTCGCAAATGGCCGAGGCCCGGATCCACGCCAGGAACGCGCTCGCCGTGCTGGTCGGCGAGGAGGCGCCGCGATTCGAGGTCGCCGACGACGATCTCGCCCATTTCGCTCTGCCGAGCTTCGAGCCGGTGCAGCCGGGCGAATTGCTCGTCCGCCGCCCCGACGTGCGCGCCGCCGAGGCCGGGATCCGCGCCGCCCAGGGCGACGTCGACCGCGCCCGCGCCGCCTTCCTGCCCTCGATCCTCCTCTCCGCAAGCGGCCTCGGCTCCAGCGCGCTGAGCGGCGGGCCGCTCTCGGTCGTGCTTTCGGCCGGCGCCAGCCTGCTCGCGCCGATCTTCAACGGCGGGCGCCTGCGCGGCGACCTGATGACCGCCTCCGGCTTCCAGATCGAGGCGGTCGAAACCTACCGGGCGTCGCTGCTCGCCGCGCTGCGCGAAAGCGAGGACGCGCTGACCGCGATCGACGAATCGGGCCGCCGAGTTACCCTCCTCGCCGGCTCGATCGAGGAAGCGCGGCGCACCGCCCGCCTGGCCCGCGCCCAATATGTCGAGGGCGCCGCCGACCTCCAGACCGTGCTCGACGCCGAGCGCGGCCTGCTCGACCTCGAAGACGCCCAGGCCGTCGCCCGCCAGGACCGACTCGACGCCGCCATCGACCTCTACAAGGCGATGGGCGGAGCGCCGCGGGCGTGAATTCCCCTCCCTGGAAGGGAGGGGTGAGGGGTGGGTTGGCGAGCGCAGCGAGACTTCCTGCTGACTTCAGAGTTTCGGCCGCCTTCGGCGGAACCTACCCCCAGCCCCTCCCTTCCAGGGAGGGGAGTCAGTCTCGCCGCTCCCGAGTCAGCACGTCGAGCACGGCCATGCGCACCGCGACGCCCATCTCGACCTGCTCGGTGATCGCCGAGCGCTCGGGATCGTCGGCCAGCGCGCCCTCGATCTCGACGCCCCGGTTCATCGGGCCCGGGTGCATGACCAGGGCGCCCGGCGCCACGCGGTCGAGCCGCTCGCGGGTCAGGCCGAAGCGGGCGTGGAAATCGGCCCATGAGCCGGAGACTTCCGACTCGAGCCGCTCGCGCTGGATCCTAAGCATCATCACCACGTCGCAGCCGGCAATGCCCTCGTCGAGGCTGTAGAACGCCGGAATGCCTTTGGTGTCGCTCGGCAGCAGCTCGCGCGGGCCGACCATCCGTACCTCGGCGCCCAGCTTGGGCAGCAGCAGCATGTTCGAGCCGGCCACCCGGCTGTGCCGGACGTCGCCGCAGATCGCCACCTTGAGCCCCTCGATCCGCCCCAGCCGCCGACGCATGGTCAGGGCATCGAGCAGCGCCTGGGTCGGATGCTCGCCGGTGCCGTCGCCGGCATTGACCACGGGGCAGTCGACCACCGCGGCGACCTGGTGCGGCGCGCCGGTCTCGGAATGGCGGATCACCATCACGTCCGGCCGCATCGCGTTCAGGGTCAGAGCCGTGTCGATCAAAGTCTCGCCCTTGTGGACGCTCGAGCCGGCGGTGTGGAAGTTGGAGACCTGCGCGCCGAGCCTCTTCCCCGCCACTTCGAACGAGAAGAGCGTGCGGGTCGAATTCTCGAAGAAGACGTTGAACTGGGTGAGGCCGGCCAGCCGCTCGTCCGCCTTGCGGGCGCCGCGGTTGAACTTCACCCATGGCTCCGCCTCGTCGAGCAGGAACATTATGTCCTCGCGGCTCAGTTCGTCGATGCCGAGCAAATGGCGGTGGCGAAAGGCGGAGGGCACATCCCGTCTCTAGGGCGCGCCGCGGACCGCCTCAAGCCGCTCCCGCTTGACGCGCGCCGGGCGACATGATGGTTCGCAAGGCATGGCCGACGGCTTCGCTTTGGACTCGGGGATCGACCCGGAAAAGCTGGCGGTGGACTATGCCGCAAGGGGGCGGATCCGAATCGAGCCGTTCCTTTCGGCCGACAGCGCCGCCGCGCTCGCCGACCATCTGCAGGAGCGCATCGACTGGCGGCTGGCGCTCAAGGGCGAGGCCCACCAGGTCTTCGAGTTCGACCAGGCCGCCCGGGCCGCGATGAGCTCCGGGCAGGCACGCGCGCTCGAGAAGCTCGCGGCGCCGGACCGGCCCGGCTTCCGCTACCTCTACGACCGCATCTGGGCCGTCCACGCCGAGAAGGCCCGGGAAGAAGGGACATTGCTCGCGGCCTTCGCCGATTTCCTGCGCAGCGAGCCCGTGCTCGACCTTCTTGGCCGAGTCGCCGGCGCGAGGGACGTCGCCTCCGCCGATGCCCAGGCGACCCGCTATGCGCCGGGCCATTTCCTCACCATCCACGACGACGCCGAGCCCACGCGGACCCGCCGGATCGCCTACGTGCTCGGCCTCACCCAAAGCTGGCGGACGGAGTGGGGAGGGCTGCTCATGTTCCACGACCGGAAAGGCGACGTGGTCGAGGCCTGGCGGCCGCGCTTCAATGCGCTCGCCTTGTTCTCGGTGCCGCAACTGCACAGCGTCAGCGCCGTCGTGCCGTCCGCTCCGAAGCCGCGCTGTTCGGTGAGCGGCTGGCTGATGGCGCCTCCTGCCGCTGAGGGGTCCTAGGCCATCGTCAGGGCGTCGATCGCGCCCTGGAGGATATAGGCGGCGGCCATCTTGTCGACGAGGTCCGCCCGGCGGGCGCGGCTGGCGTCGGCGTCGAGCAGGGTGCGCGTCACCGCCTGGGTCGACCAGCGCTCGTCCCAGAGCAGGATCGGGAGGCCGAGCGGCGCGAGGTTGCGGGCGAAGGCGCGGAGCGACTGGGTGCGCGGGCTGTCGCTGCCGTCCAGGCTGAGCGGCAGGCCGATCACCACGCCCTTCGCCTGCTGCGCCCCGGCGATGGCGCGAAGTCTGCCGAGATCGGCGGTGAACTTGCCGCGCCGGATCAATTCGGCGGGCGTGGCGATCGTCCAGCCCGAGTCGCACAGCGCCACCCCGATCGTCTTCGTGCCGACGTCGAGCCCGACGAGGCGGCCGCCTTCCGGCAGCGCGGCGCGGAATTCCGAGACAGAAGTCGTGATCACGAACCGCTCATCCTGAGTAGCCGTCGAGCTTGTCGAAACGGCGTATCGA